>NZ_JBICKH010000084.1:0-191734 GCF_043103905.1 Pseudomonas sp. yb_2
TAAGAGCTTTTCGTCTCAACCGAGGCGCGCATTCTACGCTTTCCTCAGAGCCTGTCAAGCGTTTATTTTGAAGTTTTTTGCGAGAAACTCGTTTAACTTCAAACACTTGGCTCGCTGCGATCTCTCGTAGCGGGAGGCGAATCATACAGCACTTGGAAGCGCTGTCAACCATCATCTCAACCGCTTTCGATCATTCGATCGTAGCCCTTTCAGCTTTTGCCTTAACTACTTAACTCATTGAATCTCAAGGAGTTTTTCGTTCCGACGTCGCTGGAAGTGGGGCGCATTATAAGGGGATTCGAGAGGGCGTCAACCTTTAATTTCAAGAAAGTGAAATATAAGGGGAAAAGACCGTATCGAGGCTGCCAAGTGTTCGCCACGACAGTTTCAGCGCCTATGAGACCGAGCGCCGCCCGCGCGGCGTTCGGTTTCATAGGCGCTGAATGTCTCAAGCCGGACGCGGGCGGCGCTCGATCTCACAGGCGCTGCAAGGGTTGTGGCGGACACATCTCACCGCCAACACCCTCTCAAAACAGCCCCCTCCCCCTACAACAGCAACCACCAAACCCCAAAAACAAAGCGGGGAGGCCTACCGGCCTCCCCGCTTCTATATAGCTACACCATCCAGGCAATCACTCAGCCTTGAGGGTAACCCGGCCAAACGACTTCTTGCCCGCTTGGCACACATGGGTAGCACCAAGGACAAACATGAAGTCCTTGTCGACCACTGCACCATCAACTTTCACCGCGCCGCTATTCAGCAAGTCTCGCGCCTGTGCCGAGTTCTTGACCAGACCAGCCCGGTTCAGCACCGCAGCAATTGGCAGGTCTTCCGCCGCAGCCACTTCGATCTCCGGCAAGTCTTCCGGCAGCTCGCCTTCCTTCATACGGTTACCGGCAGCACGGTGAGCATTGGCCGCAGCCTCTTCTCCATGGAAGCGCGCGACGATCTCTTCTGCCAACTTGATCTTGATGTCACGCGGGTTGGCACCGTTGGCGACGTCGGCACGGAACTGCTCGATTTCTTCCATCGAACGGAAGCTCAGCAGCTCGAAGTAACGCCACATCAGGGTATCCGGGATCGACACCAGCTTGCTGTACATCACCCCTGGCGCTTCCTGGATGCCGACATAGTTGCCCAGCGACTTCGACATCTTCTTCACGCCGTCGAGCCCTTCGAGCAGTGGCATGGTCACGATGTTCTGCGCTTCCTGGCCATAAGACCGCTGCAGTTCGCGCCCCATCAGCAGGTTGAACTTCTGGTCGGTACCGCCCAGCTCGACGTCCGCTTTCAGCGCTACCGAGTCGTACCCCTGCACCAGCGGATAGAGGAACTCGTGAATGGCAATCGGCTGATTGGTGGTGTAACGCTTGTCGAAGTCATCACGCTCCAGCATGCGCGCGACGGTGTACTGCGAAGCCAGGCGAATGAAGTCGGCAGGGGTCAGCTTGTCCATCCACGTGGAGTTGAACGCGACTTCTGTCTTGGCCGGATCAAGAATTTTGAACACCTGCTGCTTGTACGTCTCGGCGTTCTCCAGCACCTGCTCGCGGGTCAGCGGCGGGCGCGTGGCGCTCTTGCCACTCGGGTCGCCGATCATGCCGGTGAAGTCACCGATCAGGAAGATGACCTGGTGGCCCAGATCCTGGAACTGGCGCAGCTTGTTGATCAGCACCGTGTGGCCCAGGTGCAGGTCCGGAGCGGTCGGGTCGAAGCCGGCCTTGATGCGCAGAGGTTGGCCGCGCTTGAGCTTCTCCACCAGTTCCGACTCGACCAGTACTTCTTCCGCACCGCGCTTGATAAGCGCGAGCTGCTCTTCAACCGACTTCATAGACAAACCCGCAAGGCTCAGATTCAGGGGGAGCCAACCATACAAGATCGGCCGTCAAATACAAGTTTCGCAAAGGAATGTGACCCGAACACAGGCTTGCGGCGTCTACGCGCCCTTGCGTGAAAATGGATTTGGTTATATTTTATACAGTTATTTCATCTTCATCATGTCATTCATCTTTTCCATTTCACCTTTTTCAAAGTCACCTTGCCCATGACCAACGAACCGCCTAAAGCGCCCCCGCTTTATCCGAAGAGCCATCTGTTGGCCGCCAGCGGCATCGCCGCCCTGCTCAGCCTGGCTTTGCTGGTATTTCCTTCCAGCGAAGTGGAAGCCAAGAAAACTACCCTCAACCTCGAGCTCGAAAGCCCTGCCGAGCAGCTGAAAGACGAATCCCGCGCCGCACCCCTGGTGCAAAGCGAAGGTGAGCAAGGCTCGCCTTTCGCCCAGATCGAAGAGGCTACCCCCGAAACCCAGAAGGCCGATCAACAGGCCCCGGCCGCTGAGCCGGTTGCCGAGGCCGCCAAGGAGCCTGGCCACCGCGAAGTCACCGTGGCCCGCGGCGATACTCTGTCCACCCTGTTCGCCAAGGTCGGCCTGCCAGCCAATGCTGTGCATGATTTGCTGGCCAGCAACAAGCAGGCCAAGCAGTTCAGCCAGCTCAAGCACGGCCAGGTCTTGCAATTTGAGCTCGACAAGGATGGCCAGCTGGCCAGTCTGCACAGCAAAGTCAGCAATCTCGAAACCATTCGCCTGACCAAAACCGCCAAGGGCTACACCTTCAACCGTGAAATCAGCAAGCCGGTGATACGCACCGCCTATGCCCACGGGGTGATCAAGAGCTCGCTGTCTGCTTCCGCCCAGCGCGCCGGCCTGTCCCACAGCATGACCATGGACATGGCCCGCGTGCTGGGTTACGACATCGACTTCGCACAGGATATTCGCCCTGGGGACGAGTTCGACGTGGTCTACGAACAGAAGGTGATGGATGGCAAGGTCGTCGGCACCGGCAATATCCTGTCCGCCCGCTTCACCAATCGCGGCAAGACCTACACCGCCGTGCGATATACCAATAAGCAGGGCAACACTGCCTACTACACCGCCGACGGCAACAGCCTGCGCAAGGCATTCATCCGTACCCCGGTGGACTTCGCCCGCATCAGCTCGCGCTTTTCCGCCGGTCGCAAGCACCCCATCCTGAACAAGATCCGCGCCCACAAAGGCGTCGACTACGCGGCCCCCCGCGGTACGCCGATCAAGGCAGCCGGTGACGGTCGCATCGAACTGGCCGGGCGCCGTGGTGGCTACGGCAATACCGTGATCATTCAGCATGGCAACCGCTACAAGACGCTGTATGGCCACATGCAGGGCTTTGCCAAAGGCATCAAGACCGGCAGCACGGTCAAACAGGGCCAGATCATTGGCTACATCGGCACTACCGGCCTGTCCACCGGCCCACACCTGCACTACGAGTTCCAGGTCAACGGCGTGCACGTCGACCCGCTGAGCCAGAAAGTGCCAATGGCTGACCCGATTGCCAAGAACGAGCGTCAGCGCTTCCTGCAGCAGAGCCAGCCGCTGATTGCCCGTATGGATCAGGAAAAGGCCACCCTGCTCGCAGCGAACAAGCGCTAAGCCATGGCGCTCTACTTGGGGGTGATGTCCGGCACCAGTCTCGATGGCCTGGATATCGCCCTGGTCGAACAAGGCGAGCAGCTTGAACTGCTCGCCACCCACTACCTGCCCATGCCCCCGGACCTGCGCCAGGACCTGCTGGCCCTGTGCAGCAGCGGCCCTGACGAGATTGCCCGTGCAGCACTGGCGGAAAACCGCTGGGCCAGCCTGGCCGGCGAAGGTATCCGCCAACTGCTGGCTCGCCAGGGACTGAAGCCCGAAGCCGTTCGCGCCATCGGCAGCCACGGCCAGACCATTCGCCATGAACCGGCCCGCGGCTTTACTGTGCAGATCGGTAACCCCGCACTGCTCGCCGAACTGACCGGCATCAGCGTGGTCGCCGACTTCCGCCGTCGCGATGTGGCTGCCGGCGGCCAAGGCGCGCCACTGGTACCGGCCTTCCACGAAACCCTGTTCAGCCAGCTTGGCCGACGCCTGGCAATCCTTAACGTAGGCGGTTTCAGCAACCTCAGCCTGATCGAGCAGGACAAGCCGGTTCATGGGTTCGATTGCGGCCCGGGGAACGTGTTGCTGGATGCCTGGATCGAGCGCGAGCACGGCCACCCCTATGATGCAGATGGCGCCTGGGCTGCCTCGGGTGTGGCTCAGCCCGGGTTGCTCAGCGCACTGATGGCTGACCCGTTCTTTGCCGGCAGCGGCCCGAAGAGTACCGGCCGCGAGGTGTTCAACCTGCCTTGGCTGGATCGCCACCTGGCCAACCTGCCGGCATACCGGGCCCAGGACGTGCAGGCGACACTGCTGGAACTGACCGCACGCAGCATCATCGATTCGCTTGGCAAAGCCCAGCAAGGCACCGAGGCGCTGTTGGTCTGTGGTGGAGGCGCCCGCAACGGCGCGCTGATGGCCCGTCTTGGCCAGCTGCTACCTGCGGCCCGTGTCGCAAGCACTGGCGCCTATGGCGTAGACCCGGACTGGGTCGAAGCCATGGCCTTCGCCTGGCTGGCTCACTGCTGCCTGGAGGGTATCGCCGCCAACCGCCCCAGCGTCACTGCCGCCAAGGGCCTGCGCGTACTGGGCGCAATCTACCCGGCATAGCCACTACGCCAGAAAGCAAAACGCCGCGCAATTGCGCGGCGTTTTCGTATGCCCAGCCCTTAGATCGAGAACGACGACCCGCAACCGCAGGTGGTCGCGGCATTCGGGTTCTTGATCACGAAGCGCGAGCCTTCCAGGCCTTCCTGGTAGTCCACTTCGGCACCCGCCAGGTACTGGAAGCTCATCGGGTCGACCACCAGGGAAACGCCCTCGCGCTCGACAATGGTGTCATCTTCGGCCACGTCTTCATCGAAGGTGAAGCCATACTGGAAGCCCGAGCAACCACCACCGGTCACGAACACCCGCAGTTTCAGACGTTCATTGCCTTCCTCATTGACCAGGTTTTTCACCTTCTGGGCTGCCCCATGGGTGAACTCCAGACCGGTAGGGGTGAAGGTTTCGACGCTCATGTTGATTCTCCCGGCGCGGTAGCCGCCATAAAACTCGATGACGCGCATTATCCGCTTTCCCGAGAAAATCGGTCAAGAATTGTGCGGCTTTAGTCGCGACCTGCAAAAAGGCCCGCACGACGCGGGCCTTTTCCAATGCTGGCGGCTTTACGGCAGCAAGCCGGCATGGGACAGGCCCATGCGCTCATCCAGACCGAACAGAATGTTGAGGTTCTGCACCGCCTGGCCGGAGGCACCCTTGACCAGGTTGTCGATCACCGAAAGCACCACCACCAGATCACCACCCTGCGGACGATGAACGGCAATGCGGCAGACGTTGGCACCACGCACGCTACGGGTTTCCGGATGGCTGCCTGCTGGCATCACGTCGACGAACGGTTCATCGGCGTAGCGTTTCTCGAACAGCGCCTGCAGGTCGACCGAGGTATCGACCACGTTCGCGTACAGGGTGGCGTGGATGCCACGGATCATCGGCGTCAGGTGCGGCACGAAAGTCAGGCCGATGTCCTTGCCCGCGGCCAGGCGCAGGCCCTGGCTGATCTCCGGCAAGTGGCGATGGCCCTTTACCGCGTAGGCTTTCATGCTTTCGCCGGCCTCGCAGAACAGCGAGCCCACTGCCGCACCACGACCAGCGCCGCTGACACCCGACTTGCAGTCGGCGATCAGGCGCGACGGGTCAGCCAGGCCCGCCTCCAGCAGCGGAAGGAAGCCCAGCTGGGTTGCAGTCGGGTAGCAACCCGGCACAGCGATGAGGCGTGCCTGGCGGATCTTCTCGCGGTTGACTTCGGGCAGGCCATAGACTGCGTCCTTGAGCAGCTCTGGCGCGCCATGGGGCTGACCGTACCACTTGCCCCACTCAGTGGCATCCTGCAGACGGAAGTCGGCCGACAGGTCGATCACCTTGGTGCCAGCCGCCAGCAGCTCACCGGCCAGGGCGTGTGCAACACCATGCGGAGTGGCGAAGAACACCACATCGCAGGCCCCCAGAGCCTTGCTGTCCGGCACGCTGAACGCCAACCCGTCATAGTGGCCGCGCAGGTTCGGGTACATGTCCGCCACCGCCACGCCCGCCTCGGAGCGCGAAGTGATGACCGCCACTTCGGCCTGTGGATGCTGTGCCAGCAGACGCAACAGTTCGACGCCGGTGTAACCCGTGCCGCCGACGATACCGACCTTGATCATAACGCTTGCCCCTTATCAACGAGCCGTCTGGAAAGCGCACGATAATAGGGGCGCAGGGCGCCTGTAACAACTCTTCGGGTGACCCTTCGGGCGCCTGACCACTACTATCTGACGACCGTGACTATCTGAAGGAACTCCCTCCATGCTTTACCTATGGATCAAAGCGCTGCATATCGTCAGCGTGGTCTGCTGGTTCGCCGGCCTGTTCTACCTGCCCAGGCTGTTCGTCTACCACGCCCAGAGCCAGGACAGCATCAGCCAGGAACGCTTCGTGACCATGGAGCGCAAGCTGTACCGCGGCATCATGAACCCGGCGATGATCGCCACCTACGTGTTTGGCGCCTGGATGCTGTACCTCACCCCCGGCTGGCTGAGCCAGGGGTGGCTGCATGCCAAGCTCACCCTGGTCATCCTGCTGACCGGCTACCATCACGTGTGCGGTGCCCAGCGCAAACGCTTCGCCAACGGCACCAACACCCGCAGCCACGTTTACTATCGCTGGTTCAACGAAGTGCCCGTGCTGATTCTGCTGGCTATCGTCATTCTGGTGGTGGTGAAACCGTTCTGACATAGCCACCCGCTCAAGGAGCCTTGCCATGTCGCTACCTGCCTCGCTCGAACAACGCCTGCGGCTGCCCGTGGTTGCCGCGCCGATGTTCCTCATCTCCAACCCCCAACTGGTGCTGGCCTGCTGCGCCAGCGGCGTGGTTGGCAGTTTCCCGGCCCTGAACCAACGCGACAGCGCTGGCTTCAAGGCCTGGCTGGAAGAGATCGAGGCTGGCCTGGCTCAACTGCAGGCGCCAGCGCCCTACGCCGTCAACCTGATCGTCCACCCGACCAACCCGCGCCTGCAGGCCGACTTGGCCTTGTGCGTCGAACACCGTGTACCAATCGTTATCACCAGCCTGGGGGCGGTAAAGGAAGTGGTCGATGCCGTACACGGCTACGGCGGCCTGGTGCTCCACGATGTCACCACCCGCCGGCATGCCGAAAAGGCCGCCGAAGCCGGTGTCGATGGCCTTATCGCCGTCGCCGCAGGCGCGGGCGGCCATGCCGGCACCTGGAGCCCGTTCGCCCTGGCCGCAGAAATTCGCCAGTTCTTCGACAAGACCCTGCTGCTGGCTGGTTGCATTAACCACGGCCACGAAATCCTGGCCGCACAACTGCTGGGGGCGGACCTGGCGTACATGGGCACGCGCTTCATCGCCACCACAGAAAGCCAGGCTCAGGGCGCCTACAAACAGATGCTGCTGGATGCCCATGCCGCCGACATCATCCACACACCCGTGGTGTCCGGCATCCCCGCCAGCTTCCTGCGCCAGAGCCTGGAGCAGGCCGGCTACGACATGAACGCCCTCAAAGCGGGGCAGGTGCAAGGCAAGCTCAAGCCGATCGATGACGAAGCCAAGGCCTGGAAGACCGTATGGTCAGCGGGCCAGGGCGTCGGTGCCATCCATGACCTGCCCAGCGCCAGCGCATTGATCGAGCGCCTGCATGGCGAGTACCGGCAAGCCCTGGAGCACTGCCAGGTTCTGCGCGCCCGCGCCTTGTAGCAAAAGGCAACACCTTGCACGGGCAAGTTGTACACTAGGCGCCCTCTTCCGCCCCCAGGAGCCTTGCATGACCCGTTACGCCATGATCACTGGTGCTTCCAGCGGCCTGGGCCTGGCCTTGGCGGAAGCGCTGGCACGGCGCGGGCGCAATCTGATCCTGGTGGCACGCCAACGAGAAACGCTGGAGCCTGTTGCCATCGAGCTGACCCAGCGTTTCGGCGTCGAGGTGCTGTTCCGCGCCTGCGACCTCAGCCAGCCGCTGCGCCTTTCAGGCTTCGTGCTAGAGCTGGAAGAAGGCGAGCGGCGTATCGATTTGCTGGTCAACTGCGCGGGCTTGCGCACCTATGGGCCGTTCCTGGCCCATGAATGGGCCGACGAACAGGATCTGCTGGAAGTCAACGTGCTGGCCCTGAGCCGCCTGTGCCATGCCATCGGTAACCTGATGGCTGTACAGGGTGGCGGGCAGATTCTCAACGTCGCCGGCCTGGCCGGGGTGGCGCCTGGCCCATGGATGGCCGCCTATGCCGCCAGCAAGGCCTACGTGTTGAGCTTTTCCCAGGCCCTGCGCGAAGAACTCAAGCGCACCGGCATCAAGGTCTCGGTACTGTGCCCTGGCCCGGTACGTTCCGCACGCCGGCGCATTGCGCGGCTCGATGGCAAGCCGCGCTGCCTCAGCCCCGAGGAAGTGGCGCTGTACACCGTGCGGGCACTGGACAAGAACCGCGCACTGATCATGCCCGGCCGGCGCAACCGCTGGCTGGCGTTCGCACCGCGGCTGCTGCCGCGCTGGCTGGTGCGCAAGCTGGCCGGGGCCATCCACCGCCGCTATTGCCCCTCAGGCATGGAATAGCCACTGGGCGAGCGGCTCACGGCTGAGTACACTCGGCCCGACCCTCACCATGGAGCAAGTGCTGTGGACGATCTATTCCTCAAAATCATCAACCGGGAAATCCCGGCAGATATCATCTATGAAGACGACCAGATCCTGGCCTTCAAGGACATTGCACCCGCGGCACCGGTACATTTTCTGGTCATCCCGAAAAAGCACATTCGCACCCTCAATGACCTGACCGAAGAAGACAAGGCCCTGGCTGGCCACATCCTGTTCACCGCCCAGCGCCTGGCTGTCGAACAAGGCTGCGAGGAAGGTTTCCGTGTGGTCATGAACTGCAACCCCAAAGGCGGCCAGACCGTCTACCACATCCATATGCACGTGCTTGGCCAGCGCCAGATGAACTGGCCTCCGGGCTGACCCACGGCAAGCGACCCCGCCGCTATTGCGGTAAACTGTCGGGCACATTCTTGCGGAGGTGCCCGATGGCTACCGAACGTCACTACTCGCCGCTCGACCGCTTGTTGCTGCAGGCCGATACCGCCATGCGCACCTTGCTGCCCTTCAGCGGCCAACCCACCCGGCCATCGCCGGCCATCGTCCAGCCAGACGCTGACCTGGACGAGCAGCAGGCCCGTCATATTGCCGGGCTGATGCGCATCAACCATACCGGTGAAGTCTGCGCCCAGGCGTTGTACCAAGGCCAGGCCCTGACCGCCAAGCTGCCCGAAGTGCGCAAGGCCATGGAGCATGCCGCCGAGGAAGAAGTGGATCACCTGGCCTGGTGCGAACAGCGCATTCGCCAGCTGAACAGCCACCCGAGCGTGCTCAACCCTCTGTTCTACGGCATGTCGTTCGGCATTGGCGCACTGGCCGGGCTGGTCAGCGACAAGGTCAGCCTGGGCTTCGTCGCCGCTACCGAACATCAGGTGTGCAAGCACCTCGACGAGCACCTGGAGCAGCTCCCGCACGAAGATGAAAAATCCCGGGCCATTCTCGAGCAGATGCGCATCGACGAAGAACAGCACGCCGAGTCTGCACTGGAAGCCGGTGGTTATCGCTTCCCGGCCCCCGTCCGCTTTGGCATGAGCTTGCTGGCCAAGGTCATGACCAAGAGCACATACCGCATCTGAAGGCATCGCCATGACGGATCGATTCGACGCCAAGGACCTGGCGCGCGCCGTGCAAGCAGGCATTCTCCAACCAGGCCAGGACCAAAGCCTGTTGGCATTCCTGCGCCAGCAACCCGCACCACGTGGCAGCTTTCAGCTGGCCCATGTTGCCTTCTACTTTGGCGCCATGCTGATCATGGCGGCAATGGGCTGGTTGCTCACCGAGGCATGGATGAGCCTCGGTGACGGCGCGCTGTTGATCATCGCCAGCCTCTATATCCTGCTGATCACCTTGTTCGCCCTCAATCTGCAACGCCGCGTCCAGCCCGTCGCTGCTGGCGTGCTGGCAGCAGTAGCCGTCAGCATCGTGCCGCTGGCGGTATTCGCTATCGAACGCATGCTCGGCTGGTGGCCACTGGACGATGCGCAGGCTGACTACCACCAGTACTACACCTACGTGCAAGGCGGCTGGCTGGCGATGGAAGCAGCCACGGTGCTTGCCGGGCTGCTAATGCTGCGACTGATCCCCTACCCGTTCGTCGTCATGCCAATGGCCGTGGCCTTGTGGTTCATGTCGATGGACCTTAGCGAGTGGTTCTTCGGCTCACCGTTCAGTTGGGAGCAGCGTCGCCACGTCTCCCTGTGGTTTGGGCTGGGCTTGCTGGTGGTTTTCCTCGTGATAGACGGCCGCACACGTGAGGACTACGCCCGTTGGGGTTACCTCGCCGGGCTGGCAGCGTTCTGGGGCGGGTTGACGCTACTGGACAGCGGCAGTGAGTTGGGCAAGGCCATGTACTGCCTGATCAACATTGCGCTGATGGGCATGGCGGTGCTGCTGCGTCGGCCGGTGTTCATGGTGTTTGGTGCGCTGGGGGTGGCGGCTTATCTGGGATATCTGTCGTACGAGGTGTTTGCCCAGTCGTTGCTGTTCCCGGTGGTGCTGACTATGATCGGGCTGGGGGTTATCTGGCTTGGCCTGGTTTACCAAAAGCGCCGGGAGCGGTTGAGCCAGGCGCTAAGAAGCCGTCTTCCGCAATGGTTGCGGATGGCCCTTCCGGCCCTGCGCAACTGAAACTCGCCCGGGCCGCGGGTGGGAGCGGGTTCACCCGCTTCCACAAGGGCTGCAAAGCGGCCCCGGAATCTCAGCCTTAACCCAGCTCTACGATTTCATACCCATGGGTAATCTCAACCCCGGCACGCTCGAGCATGATCGAAGCCGAGCAATACTTTTCCGCCGACAGCTCCACCGCCCGCTTGACCTGCGCTTCTTTCAGCCCACGCCCTTTCACCACGAAGTTCATGTGAATTTTGGTGAACACCTTAGGGTCTTCGCTGGCGCGCTCCGCCTCCAGAAATGCCTCGCAGCTTTCCACTGCCTGGCGCGACTTCTTCAGAATGCTCACCACGTCAAAGCTGCTGCAGCCACCCAGGCCCAGCAACAGCATTTCCATCGGTCGCACGCCCAGGTTGCGGCCGCCGGCCTCGGGCGGGCCGTCCATTACGACGACATGGCCGCTCCCCGATTCGCCGAGGAACATTGCCTCACCGGCCCACTGGATACGTGCCTTCATCTACCCGGACTCCTGATTTTCGGAAAAGGGTGTCAGCTTAGACCTTGTGCGGCTGTGGGAAAAGCACGAGATGTGTCGGTTTAGTACCGAAACATCTCGTAGTGTCTGATAAGCTGGCGCCAAATGACTGGCGCTCTCCGTCAGCCAACCTCTAAAAAAGCCTATGCGTCATATCGAACAGGATTTCGTGATGGTTGCCTCCGCCCTACCCGCCAAGATAAAGAACATCGACAAGCTGCTGGTACACTGCCAGCGCCGCCGCTACACCGCCAAAAGCAATATCATCTGCGCCGGCGACCGGGCCGAGACACTGTCGTTCATCATCAAGGGTTCGGTCACCATCCTCATCGAGGACGACGACGGCCATGAAATGATCATCGCCTACCTCAACCATGGCGATTTCTTTGGCGAGCTAGGCCTGTTCGAGCCCGTTGATGGCGAGCAGCAGCGCAGTGCCTGGGTACGCGCCAAGACAGAATGCGAAGTGGCCGAAATCAGCTACGAGAAGTTTCGCGAGCTGGCGCGCCAGGACCCGGAAATCCTCTATGCCCTGGGTAGCCAGATGGCCCAGCGCCTGCGCAACACTACGCGCAAGGTTGGCGATTTGGCATTTTTCGACGTGACCGGGCGAGTTGCCCGTTGCCTGCTGGAACTGTGCAAGCAGCCCGACGCCATGACCCACCCCGATGGCATGCAAATCAAGATTACCCGTCAGGAAATCGGCCGAATCGTCGGTTGCTCTCGGGAAATGGTCGGCCGCGTTCTCAAGGATCTCGAGGAACGCAGCCTGGTGCAGGTCAAAGGCAAGACCATGGTGGTCCACGGTACCCGCTAGTCCTTGGGCAACTCGGCCAGTACCTTGGCGTAGGCCTGCGAAAGGCGCTCGAACCAAGGTGCTGCCGGCGCCACTTCGTGCAAGGCGATGTGCGCATCGGCGCGACAGCGTTGCTCCAGCTCACAGCACTCGTTGAAGCGGTTGACCGCCGCCACCATCGACTCACGCTCGTTGTCCAGCAGCAGCGCACCGTGCACCAGCACCACCGGACGCTTGCCACCCAGGCCCTGACGCCAGCGCTGGGCGGTACCCACCAATTTGCGGCCATTGAGGTTGACGTTGTAGCGGCCATCGCAGAAGGCCCCGTCGATTTCCCCGACTGACGCTACGCCGCCCCACTCGCGCAGCACATCACACAGCGGCAGACACAGGCGCTCGTAGGCATTTTCGATACGGCCGTGGTCGCCTTCACTGCGCGGTGCGGCGTAGACCAGTGCAACGTTCACCGTCGAATGCGACTGAGGCACCGGTTCGCCGCCGGTTTCTCGCAGCAGCACCGGCCAGCCAGCAATAGCCAATTCCGCGCAGGCGACCTCGAAGTTGCCCAGCCGGCTCATGCGCCGAGGCATGACCAGCGCGTGGTCGGTGGGGCGCCAGAACAGCACACCATTCTCGCGTTCGCCGCGGCAGACGGCGGCCAGCAGTTCCTGCTCGGCGTGCAGGCCTTGTTCGACGCTCAGGGCCAGGGGTTGATCGGTCATTGATCCACCTATGATGTTGATTTCACTGGCCTCTTCGCGGGTAAACCCGCTCCTACGACAGGGCGCGTACCCGTGTAGGGGCGGGCTTGCCCGCGAAGAGGCCATTACAGGTACAAAAAAGCCGGCAAAAACGCCGGCTTCATTTGATCAGTCCAGTTGCTGAACAGTCTTCTTCACCTGCTCGGGGAAGAACAGCCGCTGTAATTCCAGGCCAGGCTGCTCGGCGCGCATGAACGCCTCACCCACCAGGAACGAGTAAACCTCGTTGATTGCCATCAGCTCCACATCGGCCCGGTTGAGAATACCGCTTTCGGTGATCGCCAGACGGTCACGCGGAATGCGCGGCAGCAGGTCAAGGGTGGTTTCCAGGCTGACCTCGAAGGTGTGCAGGTTGCGGTTGTTCACCCCCACCAGCGGCGTATCCAGGGTTTTCAGCGCGCGCTCCAGTTCATCGCCATCGTGCACTTCCACCAGCACGTCGAGGCCGACGTCCTTGGCAGTGGCGGCCAGTTCAGCCATCTTCACGTCATCCAGCGCCGACACGATCAGCAGTACGCAATCTGCCCCCAGGGCCCGGGCTTCGACGATCTGGTAAGGGTCGACCATGAAGTCCTTGCGGATCACCGGCAGCGAAACCGCCGCGCGGGCCTGCTGCAAGTACTCATCGGCACCCTGGAAATAATCGACATCGGTCAACACCGACAGGCAGGTGGCCCCGCCCTTCTCGTAGCTGACCGCGATCTCCGCTGGCACGAAGTGCTCGCGGATCACGCCCTTGCTTGGCGAAGCTTTCTTGATTTCGGCAATCACCGCGGGCTGCTTGCGCTTGGCCTGCTCGATCAGCGCGTTGGCGAAGCCTCGCGGGGCGTCAGCGGCCTTGGCCAGGCCCTCCAGTTCGGCGAGGCTGACGTGCGCACTGCGCTCGGCCACTTCCTGAAACTTGCGGGCAATGATCCTTTCCAGCACCGTCGGCACACTCATGCTTCGTTCTCCACCTTGAATACTGCAGTAAAGGCACCCAATTCCTGCAGCTTTTCCCAGGCCAGGCCGGTGTGCAGTACATCATGGGCCAGTTCTACACCGGCTTTCAGGCTCATGGCATGGTCGGCTGCATACAGTGCCGCGCCAGCATTAAGCACGATCATCTCGGCGGCCTTCTGACCGTTCTCGGTCTTGCGCCGGCCCAGCGCATCGCGGATCAACTCCAGCGAAGCCTGCGGGCTCTCGACAGCCAGGCCATGAAGGCTCTGACTCTTCATGCCGAGGTCTTCCGGCTCGACCCAATATTCAGTGATTTCGTCATTTTTCAGTTCGGCGACGAAGGTGGGTGCAGCCAGGCTGAACTCGTCCAGACCATCCTTCGAGTGCACGACCAGCACATGCTTGCTCCCCAGGCGCTGCAGCACCTCAGCCAGCGGGCGGCAAAGGGTTTGCGCGAACACACCGACCACCTGGTGCTTCACTCCGGCCGGATTCGTAAGCGGGCCGAGCATATTGAACAGGGTGCGCAACCCCAGTTCTCGACGTGGGCCAGCGGCATGTTTCATGGCCGAGTGGTGACTTTGCGCGAACATGAAGCCGATGCCCAGGCTGTCGATGCAGCGTGCCACTTGAGTTGGCGTCAGGTTCAGGTAGATGCCGGCAGCTTCCAGCAGGTCGGCACTGCCGCTCTTGCCCGAGACTGCGCGGTTACCATGCTTGGCCACCGGGCAACCCGCCGCCGCCAGGACGAAGGACGAAGCGGTGGACACGTTGAAGATGTTGGCGCCATCACCACCGGTCCCGACAATATCGACGACACCATCGAGGCTTTGCAGCTCGACCTTTTCGGCCAGCTCACGCATCACCGACACCGCACCGACGATTTCGTCGATGCTTTCGCTTTTCATGCGCATGCCCATCAGGAAAGCGCCTATCTGCGCCTCGCTGCACTGACCGGTCATGATCTGGCGCATGACCTCGCGCATTTCTTCGGTAGTCAGGTCCAACTGCCCGACGATACGGCTCAACGCACTCTTGATATCCATGTTCGATCCTTAACGGCGGCCGCCGGTCTGCTTGAGGAAGTTGGCGAACAGTTCGTGGCCCTGCTCGGTCAGGATCGACTCAGGGTGGAATTGCACCCCTTCGATATTCAGCGTCTTGTGGCGCAGGCCCATGATCTCATCGACCGAGCCGTCAGCATGGGAGGTCCAGGCGGTAACTTCCAGGCAGTCGGGCAAGGTTTCACGCTTTACCACCAGAGAGTGGTAACGGGTCACGGTCAGCGGGTTGTTAAGGCTGGCGAACACGCCCAGGTCGCGGTGATATACCGGGCTGGTCTTGCCGTGCATGACCTGACGTGCACGTACAACGTCGCCGCCAAAAGCCTGCCCGATTGACTGGTGGCCCAGGCATACACCAAGGATTGGCAACTTCCCGGCGAAATGCAGGATGGCCTCGATGGACACGCCTGCCTCGCTTGGGGTGCACGGGCCCGGAGATACGACGATGCGCTCAGGGTTGAGGGCCTCAATCTGGGCGATGGTCATTTCGTCATTGCGAATGACCTTGACCTCGGCACCCAGCTCGCCAAGGTACTGAACAACGTTGTAAGTGAATGAGTCGTAATTGTCGATCATCAGTAACATGGTGTTAAACCTCTTGAATCTACTGACTTCATGATTCGAACCTTCCGGCACCAGCCACAGGCGCGGCTTTGCCACAACGGGCGGTAAACGAGAAGGCAAACGGGGACGGGCCGGGCGGGCCGGCAGGAGATAAAGTCAGGCGCGCCAACGCCAACGGGCGTGGGCCTTGATTACGCGCATCAAGAGTTTGCTGACGATCAACACAGGATAGGTCTCGCTCATACGTCCCGGCACAGTAGCCTACCGGGGCGACGGGCGCAATATGCCTGTAAACACGGGGAAACGAATGGACTTGGGAGCGAAGCACGACGATTTGCTAAGGTCGATGGGCTTGCCCTGATAAAAACAAAGAAAAGGATGTTCCCCGATGCGAAAAGCCCCGTTATTGCGCTTTACCCTCGCTTCACTGGCCCTGGCCTGCAGCCAGGCGTTGGCCGGCCCTTCGCCCTATTCAACCCTGATCGTGTTTGGCGACAGCCTCGCCGATGCCGGGCAGTTTCCCGATCTTGTTGGCGGTACCCCAGGCGCGCGTTTCACCAACCGTGACGCCGACGGCAACTTCGCCCCGGTGTCGCCGATGATCCTCGGTGGCCGCCTGGGCGTCGCGCCAGGCGACCTTAACCCGTCGACATCCGTAGGTATCCAGCCCGATGGTAATAACTGGGCAGTCGGCGGGTACACCACCCAGCAGATCCTGGACTCGATCACGACAACGTCCGAGACCGTCATCCCCCCAGGAAACCCCAATGCCGGGTTGGTGCTGCGCGAGCGCCCCGGCTACCTGGCCAACGGCCTGCGCGCCGACCCCAATGCCTTGTACTACCTGACAGGCGGCGGCAACGACTTCCTTCAGGGCCTGGTGAATAGCCCGGCCGACGCCGTAGCCGCCGGCGCCCGCCTGGCTGCCAGCGCCCAAGCGCTTCAGCAAGGAGGCGCGCGCTACATCATGGTCTGGCTGCTACCTGACCTCGGCCAAACGCCCAATTTCAGTGGCACGCCACAGCAAAACCCACTGTCCCTGCTCTCCGCTGCGTTCAACCAGTCACTGATCAGCCAGCTAGGGCAGATCGACGCCCAGATCATTCCACTGAACATCCCTGTGCTGATGAGCGAGGCGCTGTCCAGCCCCAGTCAGTTCGGCCTGGCCAGCGACCAGAACCTGGTCGGCACCTGCTACAGCGGCGATAGCTGCGTGGAAAACCCGGTGTACGGGATCAACGGCACAACGCCAGACCCGACCAAACTGCTGTTCAACGACTCGGTCCACCCGACCATCGCCGGTCAGCAGCTGATTGCCGATTACGCCTACTCGATCCTCGCGGCCCCCTGGGAACTGACCCTGCTACCGGAAATGGCCCACGCCAGCCTGCGGGCTCATCAGGATGAGTTGCGTAATCAGTGGCAGACGCCTTGGCAAGCCGTTGGCCAATGGCAAGCCTTTGTCGCCAGCGGCGCTCAGGACCTGGACTTCGACGGCCAGCACAGCGCGGCCAGCGGTGACGGCCGCGGCTACAACCTGACCGTGGGCGGCAGCTATCGCCTGAACGACGCCTGGCGCCTGGGCCTGGCCGGCGGTGCGTACCGGCAGAAGCTGGAAGCTGGTGAACAGGACTCGGACTACAAGCTGAACAGCTATATGGCCAGTGCCTTTGCCCAATACCGCCAGGACCGCTGGTGGGCCGACGCGGCGCTGACCGCCGGGCACCTGGACTACAGCGACCTCAAGCGTACCTTCGCCCTGGGCGTGAATGACCGCAGTGAAAAAGGCGACACCGACGGCGAGGCCTGGGCAATGTCCGGGCGGCTGGGCTACAACCTGGCGGCCGACACCAGCAACTGGCAGTTGGCACCTTTCATCAGTGCCGACTATGCGCGGGTGAAGGTGGATGGCTACGAAGAGAAGAGCGGGCGCTCGACGGCGCTTGGCTTCGATGACCAGGAGCGCACGTCACGTCGCCTGGGCGTGGGGCTGTTGGGCAGTGTGCAGGTACAGCCAAATACCCGGCTTTTTGCCGAGGTGGCGCAGGAGCATGAGTTCGAGGACGACCAGCAGGATGTGACAATGCACCTGACCAGCTTGCCAGCGAATGATTTCACCCTGACCGGGTATACGCCGCATAGCGACCTGACCCGGGCGAGCCTGGGTGTGAGCCATGAACTGGTGGCAGGGGTGCATTTGCGCGGAAACTACAATTGGCGCAAGAGTGATGAGTTGACGCAGCAGGGCGTTAGCGTGGGGGTTAGCGTGGACTTTTGAATTGCTGGGGGCCGCTTTGCGGCCCATTCGCGGGTGAACCCGCGAATAGGAAGGCCCCGTATGCCTGAGGCTTGCGCATCCCTTGTAGGAGCGGGTTTACCCGCGAATACGGTGGCGGCGGCAACGGTGAACGGCAGGTAGAAATTGGCCAGCAGGCCCGACCCTTTCGCGGGTGAACCCGCTCCTACACAACCTTGTAGGAGCGTGGTTTACCCGCGAATGGGCTGCGCAGCAGCCCCCATCAATTTATCTGGCGGAAGTCTGCTCGGCCAACGCCACCGCACGGAACATCGCCCGGCGCTTGTTGATGGTTTCTTCCCATTCCAGCGCCGGCACCGAGTCGGCAACGATGCCGCCACCGGCCTGCACATGCAGCTCGCCATCCTTGATCACCGCAGTACGAATGGCAATTGCGGTATCCATGTTGCCGTTCCAGGCAAAATAGCCGACAGCTCCGCCGTAAACCCCACGCTTGACCGGTTCCAGCTCGTCGATGATCTCCATCGCGCGGATCTTGGGCGCACCCGACAAGGTGCCAGCCGGAAGAATCGCCCGCAGTGCATCCATCGCCGTCAGGCCTTCCCGCAGCTGGCCGGTAACGTTGGAAACAATGTGCATCACGTTGGAGTAACGCTCGATCACCATCTTCTCGGTCAGGCGCACACTGCCGGTCGAAGACACACGGCCGACATCGTTGCGGCCCAGATCGATCAGCATCAGGTGCTCGGCAATTTCCTTGTCGTCCGACAGCAGGTCGTCTTCCAGCGCACGATCGGCCTCTTCGGTCGCACCACGCGGGCGAGTACCGGCAATCGGGCGTACGGTGACCAGGTTGTCCTCGACACGTACCAGCACTTCGGGCGAACTGCCGACCACATGGAAGTCACCAAAGTTGAAGAAGTACATGTATGGCGTCGGGTTGAAGCAGCGTAGCGCGCGGTACAGGTCGATAGGCGCAGCCTTGAAGTCGATCGACATGCGCTGCGACGGCACCACCTGCATACAGTCCCCGGCCAGGATGTATTCCTTGATACGACCGACGGCGTTTTCGTAATCCTCGCGGGTATAGCTGGAGCGGAACGCCGGCTCGGCCGCCGGCGGGCCGCTCAGGTCCAGGCCGCGGCGTGGGGTGATTGGCTGGCGCAATGTTTCCAGCAAACCTTGCAGACGTGCCTGGCCCTGTTCGAAGGCCTGATCTTCAGCGGGGTCGACCAACACGATGGCGTGCATCTTGCCCGCCAGGTTGTCGAACACCACCACCGCGTCGGACACCATCAGCAGGATATCCGGTACGCCCAACGGGTCTGGGTTGGGGCTGGCGCCCAGGCGCTTTTCTACATAACGCACGCAGTCATAGCCAAAGTAGCCAACCAGGCCGCCATTGAAACGCGGCAGGCCGGGGATATCGGCAACTTTGTAGCGGTCCTTGAAGGTTTCAACGAATGCCAGCGGGTCTTCGACGTCGCAGCTTTCCACCTCGACGCCATCGTGCAGGATGCTGACATGGTAGCCATGCACACGCATCACGGTGCGCGATGGCAAGCCGATCATCGAGTAACGGCCCCACTTCTCGCCGCCCTGCACCGATTCGAGCAGATACGAGTTGGGCTGGTCAGCCAGTTTCAGGTAGATCGACAGCGGCGTGTCGAAGTCGGCCAAGGTTTCACAGGCCAAGGGAATACGGTTGTAGCCGGCAGCGGCCAGGCGCAGGAATTCTTCGCGGTTCATGAGTAGTCTCGTGGCAAGCAGCAATAGGTCAGGCAAACGGACGGGCCGGCACACGCCGGCAGGCTGAAGTCAGGCGCGCCAACGCCAACGGGCCAAGGCCTTGATGACTTTCATCCAGAATTTGCCAGTAACCGCCACGGTGGACTCTCTGTCTTGTGAGGCTTGAAGGTCCGCCAACGTTATCCCAGTGGCCGGGTCTGCGCAACCGGGCAGCAATGCGCGCAGGTCGTCGATTACCAGGCTGGGGGATTCGGCGTCGATCGGCCGGCCATGGTTATAGCCGTAGGTCAGGCCCACGCATTGCACGCCAGCCGCCTTGGCCGCCTGCACGTCACTGCGCGAATCACCGACAAACAGGGACTGCTGCGGGGTGACACCGGCCATCTGCATGACGAACAGCAACGCCGCCGGGTCGGGCTTTTTCTGCGGCAAGGTGTCGCCACCAATGATCCAGCGGAAGAAATTACCGATCTTCATCTGGTCCAGCAGCGGGCCAACAAAGCGCTCAGGCTTGTTGGTGATCAGCGCCATCTCCACGCCCTGCTTGCGCAGCCAGCGCAGGGTGTCGCGCACACCGGGGTAGACCACGGTAAGTTCGTGGCTTTCGGCATAAGCGTCCATGAACAGCGCCAGCGCCTGTTCTGCCAGCGCATCGTCCACGTCGGCATGGTCGATGCCGCCCGCCAACGCGCGGCGCACCAGCACCTGGGCGCCATTGCCAACCCAGTGGCGCACGGCCTCAAGGCCAGCAGGCGGGCGCCCCAGTTCGAGCAGCATGCGGTCCACGGCGGCGGCCAGGTCAGGCACGGAATCGATCAGGGTACCGTCCAGATCGAACATCACCAGCCTTGGCAGCGTCCCCGGGAACAGCTGCTCGAAGCCACTCATGGGCGGGCCAGGGCCAGTTCGGCGCGCATCTTGGCGATCACTTCCTGATAGTCCGGGGCGTTGAAGATCGCCGAGCCGGCCACGAAGGTGTCGGCGCCAGCCGCAGCGATCTCGCGGATGTTGTTGACGTTCACGCCACCATCGATCTCCAGACGGATATCACGGCCACTGGCGTCGATCAGCGCACGCGCTTCGCGCAGCTTGTCGAGGGTGCCGGGGATGAACTTCTGCCCGCCGAAGCCTGGGTTGACGCTCATCAGCAGCACCATGTCGATCTTGTCCATCACGTACTTCAGGGCGTCCAGGCTGGTGGCCGGGTTGAACACCAGGCCGGCCTTGCAACCACCATCCTTGATCAGCTGAAGCGAACGGTCGATGTGCTGCGTGGCTTCAGGGTGGAAGGTGATGTAGGTGGCACCCGCTTCGATAAAGTCGCCAATGATGCGGTCAACCGGGCTGACCATCAGGTGCACGTCGATCGGCGCAGTAACGCCGTACTTGCGCAGAGCGGTGCAAACCATCGGACCGATGGTCAGGTTGGGGACATAGTGATTGTCCATGACATCGAAGTGGACGATGTCTGCACCCGCAGCCAATACCTTGTCGACGTCCTCACCCAGGCGGGCAAAATCGGCAGAGAGAATGGAGGGGGCAATAGCGTAGGGCTGCATGGCGCACCTGTTGGCAAATTCACGGTGGCGCGCATTGTAACTCAGGGAAAGCGATGAAGGCTGATTGGTATCAATTGGTGTCGACCAACGCAACCTGTGCCGGCCTCTTCCGGCTTTAGCCGCGAAGAGGCCGGTACAGGCAAGCCATCATCAAGCCGGCTGTTGAGTCCTCAGCTTCTCGCTACGCCCACGCAACCACTCCAGGGTCAGCAGCAACAACACCGAGAACGCAATCAGCAAGGTCGCCGCCGCGGCAATGGTCGGGCTCAGGTTCTCGCGAATACCGCTGAACATCTGCCGCGGCAGTGTTGCCTGCTCCGGCCCGGCGAGGAACAGCGTCACCACCACCTCGTCAAACGAGGTGGCAAAGGCAAACAGGGCTCCCGAGATGACACCGGGCGCAATCAGCGGCAGGGTCACCCGGCGGAAAGCCAGCAGAGGTGAAGCGCCCAGGCTGGCCGCCGCACGCACCAGATTGTAGTTGAACCCCTGCAGCGTCGCCGACACGGTAATGATGACGAACGGCACCCCCAGCACCGCATGCACCAGAATCAGCGAGGTGAAACTGTTGCCCATACCCAGAGGGGCGAAGAACAGGTAACTGGCCACCCCGATGATCACTACCGGCACCACCATGGGCGAGATCACCAGCGCCATCACCAGCGACTTGCCGGGGAAATCGCCCCGGGTCAGGCCGATGGCCGCCAAGGTGCCGAACACCATGGCCAGCACCGTGGCCGCTGGGGCAACGATGATGCTGTTTTTCAACGCCCGCATCCATTCGGCCGAGCCGAAGAAGTCCTGATACCACTGCAGCGAGAAGCCCTGCAGCGGGTACACCAGGAAGCTGCCACTGTTGAACGACAGCGGCACGATCACCAGCACTGGCAAGATCAGGAACAGCAGGATCAAGCCGCAGAGAATACGCAGGCTGTAGAACCAGACCCGCTCCACGGGCGACATGTATGGGCTCAGCATGACAGGCTCCTCAGCTCAGGCGCAGACGGCTGGCGCCGACCAGCCAGCTATAGATCAGGTACAACAGCACGGTCGCCAGCAGCAACAGCCCGCCCAATGCGGTGGCCATGCCCCAGTTGATGCTGGTGTTGGTGTAGAAGGCGACGAAGTAGCTGACCATCTGGTCGTTCGGACTACCCAGCAGCGCCGGGGTGATGTAGTAACCGATGGCAAGGATGAACACCAGCAGGCAACCGGCGCCCACACCGGCGTAAGTCTGCGGGAAGTACACCCGCCAGAAACTGGCGAACGGGTGGCAGCCCAGCGAGATCGCCGCACGCATGTAGCTCGGGGAAATACCCTTCATCACGCTGTACAGCGGCAGGATCATGAACGGCAGCAAGATGTGCACCATCGAGATGTAGACGCCTGTGCGGTTGAACACCAGTTCCAGCGGCTGGTCGATGATGCCCATGGCCATCAGCGCACTGTTGATCAGCCCGCCCGACTGCAGCAGCACGATCCACGCCGCCACTCGTACCAGGATCGATGTCCAGAAGGGCAACAGCACCAGAATCATCAGCAGGTTGCTCTGCCGGGTCGGCAGGTTCGCCAACAAGTAGGCCAGTGGGTAGGCCAGTACCAGGCAGATAGTGGTAATCACCACCCCCATCCACAGGGTACGGACAAAAATGTCCAGGTAAATGGCCTGGTCCGGGGTGGCCTTGGCCAGCTCACCAAGGTCATCGATGCGATGATCCACCGAGGCCAGCAGGTAGAAAGAAGTCACCGAGCTGGTATTGCGGCGTATCGCCTGCCAATAAGCCGGGTCGCCCCAACGCTCGTCGACAGCCTGCAACGCCTCTTTATAAGAGGCAGGCTCAGCCTTGAAGGGCAGCGCACGGGCAGTCTTGGTCAACAAGCTGCGGTAACCGGCCAGCTCCATGTTCAAGCGTTTGGAAAGGTCACCAAGGGTCTGGTTCTTGCGCGACTCGGCCAAATCCTGGCTCAACGCCTTGTAAACGTCCTCGCCTGGCAGGCTTTTGCCATCCCACTGGCTGATGATTTCCACCGTGCGCGGCAGGCCGCCGACCACTTCAGGGTTGCCGACGCTCTTGTACAGCAGCGCCGCAATCGGCACCAGGAACACCAGCAGAAGAAACAGCGCCAGCGGCGCGATCAACGCCTGCGCCTTCCAGCGGTTGACCCGCTCGGCGTGTTTGAGGCGCTGCTTGAGACTTGGACCTGCGCCTTCGTTGAGGGGCACTGCAATGGCCATGGCGAACTCCGCAATACAGGCTGAATTGGGGGCCGCTTTGCGGCCCCACACACTGGACGTTTACTTCTTCGCCGCCCAGGCGTTGAAGCGTTGCTCCAGCTGCTCGCTGTTGTCGGCCCAGAACGCCACGTCGATCTGCACCTGGTTGGCAATGTTCTCAGGCGTGGTCGGCATGTCTTTCTTCACTTCGTCCGACAGCAGGCTCACGGCCTTGGAGTTGGCCGGGCCATAGGCGATGTTTTCGGAGTAGATCTTCTGCTGCTCGGGCTTGACGCTGTAGGCGATGAACTTCTTCGCCTCTTCGACGTTTTTGGCGCCTTTGGGTATTGCCCATGCATCGAAGTCGTAGATGCCGCCGTTCCACACCACCTTGAGGTTGCTCTCTTTCTGCACAGCGGCGATACGGCCGTTGTAGGCAGAGCTCATGACCACGTCGCCAGAGGCCAGGAACTGCGGTGGCTGTGCACCCGCTTCCCACCACTGGATGCTGGGCTTGAGTTCGTCGAGTTTCTTGAAGGCGCGGTCCTGGCCTTCCTTGGTTGCCAGCACTTTGTAGACGTCCTTGGGCGCAACACCGTCGGCCATCAGTGCAAATTCCATCGTGTACTTGGCGCCCTTGCGCAGGCCGCGCTTGCCCGGGAACTGCTTGGTGTCCCAGAAATCGGCCCAGCTGGTGGGGGCGGTCTTGAGCTTGTCGGCGTTGTAGGCCATGACCGTGGACCAGACGAAGAAGCCCACACCGCAAGGCTGAATGGCACCAGGCACGTAGTCTTCCTCGTTGCCGAACAGGGCCGGGTCGAGCTCTTCGAACATGCCTTCGTCGCAACCGCGCGCCAGCTCTGGCGACTCAACCTCTACCAGGTTCCACGACACACTCTTGGTGTCGACCATTGCCTTGACCTTGGCCATTTCGCCGTTGTACTCACCCGCGACAATCTTGCCATTACCCGCTTTTTCCCAGGGTTCGTAGAACGCTTTGACCTGGGCAGCCTTGTTGGCGCCGCCGAACGAGATCACGGTGAGGTCTGCGGCCATGGCCTGGCCAGCGGTGAACAGCCCCAAAGCCAGGGCGGTCAGTTTCAACTGCTTGCGCATTATTATTCTCTCCACAGTACAGGGTTGGTGAAGCAATCCATCAATGGGCTTCGGCAATCGGATCGAGCGCGCGGGCGTGCTCCACCTCCCAGCCCAGCGGTACTACATCGCCCACGGCCAACGCCGGGTCGAGCTCGGCAATCGGCTGCTTCACGAAGAAGTCGCCTTTGCCGCAAACCTCCAGACGCACCCGCACGTGGTCGCCCAGGTAAATGAATTCGGCCACCCGGCCAGAGAACCGGTTCACGCAGCTTTCACTGTGGCCGTTCAGGCGCACGCGCTCCGGGCGTATCGACAGGGTCACCGGCTCGCCGGCCTGGCCGACATTCACCGCCAGCGCCTCGACCCGCTCGCCGCGAGGCAACTGCACCTGGCAACGTTTGCCATCGCTGGCCAGCAGGGTGCCGCTGATGCGGTTGTTCTCGCCGATGAAGTTGGCGACGAAGGTGTTGCAGGGCTCTTCGTACAGCGTGCGCGGGTCGGCGATCTGCTGGATTTCGCCCTGGTGGAACACCGCCACGCGGTCGGACATGGTCAGCGCTTCGCCCTGGTCGTGGGTCACGTACACCACGGTCACACCAAGACGCTGGTGAATGTGCTTGATCTCCATCTGCATGTGTTCGCGCAGCTGCTTGTCCAGCGCGCCAAGTGGCTCGTCCATCAGTACCAGTTGTGGCTCGAACACCAATGCCCGGGCCAGCGCCACACGCTGCTGCTGGCCGCCAGACAGCTGGCCGGGGTAGCGTTTGGCGAAAGCGTCGAGCTGCACCATGTTCAGCACGCGTTTGACCCGCTCGCTGATGTCGGTCTTGCTCAGGTTGCGCACGGTCAGCGGAAAGGCCAGGTTCTCAGCCACGGTCATGTGCGGAAACAGCGCGTAGTTCTGGAACACCATGCCGATATCACGCTTGTGCGGCGGCACGTTGTTGATCGAGCGCCCGCCAAGCTGGATTTCACCGGCGGTGGGCGTTTCGAAGCCCGCCAGCATCATCAGGCTGGTGGTCTTGCCCGAGCCGGACGGGCCAAGCAGGGTGAGGAACTCGCCCTTGCGGATATCCAGGTTGAGGTCTTTGACGATCAGCGACTCGCCGTCGTAGCTCTTCTGCACACCACGGAAGCTGACCAGCGTTTCGCCGGTTGCAGCGTTCGACTTCGCCTCGCTCATGCCTGCACCTTCTTGTTGGATGACTGCGTAGGCAAAAGAGTAGAAGAGACGCAAGCGCCCGAAAATCGGGGGTACTGAGAGAATGCCATCATCCGGATGGAAGATTTGTTGTAGGGATCGCCCTACAACGATGGCGGGATTGGAATGCCCTTGCGAGCCAACCACGAACCTGTGGGAGCGGGCATGCCCGCGAAGAGGCCGGCTCAGCCATAGAGATCAGCAGGCCAGGCCCGTTCGCGGGCATGCCCGCTCCCACATAGGCTTCGGCAAGTTTCGGGCACCCGTATGTCGCAATCAGATCAGCTTGTGCTCCATGGCGTACTTCACCAGCTCCGCCAGCGAGTTCACTTTCAACTTCTGCATCAGGCGCGCCTTGTGGGTGCTGATGGTCTTGCTCGACAGCGCCAACTGTTGGGCGATGTCGTTGACGTTGGCGCCTTGGGCCAGGCGCTCGAACACCGAAAACTCCCGCTCCGAGAGCAGTGTGTGCAACGGCCGGGATTCGGTGAGGCCTACTTCGAACACCATGCGGTCGGCCAGCGACGGGTCAATATAACGCCCGCCACCGGCCACCCGACGAATCGCTGTCAACAACAACGCCGGATCACTGTCTTTGGTGGCATAGCCCGCCGCACCGGCCTTCAGCGCCCGCGCCGCCATCTGTGCCTCATCGTGCATCGACAACATCAGGATCGCTGGAGCATCGTGCAGCGCACGGATACGCGGGATCGCCTCCAGGCCGTTCACACCCGGCATCGAGATGTCCAGCAGTACCACCTCGCACGGTGTGTGGCGCAGGGTTTCGAGCAACTGCTCGCCATTACCGGCCTCCCCCGCCACTTGCATGTCCTTGGCCAGGCCAATCAACTGCTTGATGCCTTCACGGACAATGGTGTGGTCTTCGGCCACCAGTACTCGAATCACGATTGCTCTCCTACTCCAACGGAATGGCCACACTCAGGCTGGTGCCTTCGCCCGGCTCGCTTTCCAGCGTCATGCTCCCCCCCAGCATCAGCACCCGCTCGCGCACACCCACCAGGCCAAATGAGGTGGGCCGGGTCTGCTCGCGGCAAAAGCCTTGGCCATCATCACTGACCGTCATGCGCAACTGTCCGCCCTCACGTACCAGCTCAATCTCTACGCTGTGCGCCTGGGCGTGACGCATCACATTGGTCAGCGCCTCCTGGAGGATACGAAACAGCCCGGTGGCCTTGGCATCACTCAATGCTGGCAGATTATCGGGTACTTGCACCAGACAGGGGATTTGCGTACGTGCCTCGAAACGCCGCGCCTGCCATTCGATGGCCGAGGCAATGCCGGCATCGAGGATCGGCGGACGCAAGGCAGTGGCGACATCGCGTACCAACTGGAACAACTGGGCGATCAGGCGTTTCATGCTCGCCAGGCGATCATTCAGGCCAGGGTCCAGCTCGGCATAGGCCAGCTCGCACATCGACACTTCCAGCTTGAGCACGGTCAGCATCTGCCCCAGTTCATCATGCACTTCCCGGGCGATACGGGCTTTTTCCTCTTCACGCACGCTCTCCAGGTGGGCCGAGAGTTCGCGCAGCTGCTCCTGGGACTTCGCCAGCGCCAGCTCGGCCCGCTTGCCCTGTGTGATGTCCCAGACTACACCGTCCCACACTACCTGGCCGTTGCCCAGATGCCGGGCGCTGGCCTTGATATCGGCCCAGCGCTGTTCGCCCTGCCGGGTGAGGATGCGCCCCTGCCAGGACCAGTCCTGGTCGCTGGCCAGGGCCAGGTCCTGCACCCTGTGATAATCAGCACGGTCCTCGGGGTGCACCAGGTTGCGCAGGCCCATCTGCGGGTGCTGGATCTCGCTGGGTGCATAACCCACCAAAGCCTCGCTACCCTCACTGATATAGGGGAACTCCAGATCGCCCTCGGCCGGGTCACGCTCCAGGCGAAACACCAACCCTGGTACGTTGCCAGCAATGCCCTTAAGCCGCGCCTCGCTTTCGCGAAGGGCCGCCAAGGCACGGTGGCGCTCGGTGACATCGGCGAGGTAGACCACCAGATATTCGGAATCACGAAAGCGCAGAAAGCTCAGCGACAGCTCCACGGGTAGCAAGCTTTGATCAGCCCGCCGGCATTGCGTCTCAAACTGACCGACACCCCCCGCCCCTGTCCGCGCACCCTTCCACAGCTCTAGCCAACGGTCCATGTTCAGGCTTGGCTCGAAGTCGCTCAGCGGCCGCTCCAGCAACGCCCCTTCGCTGTAGCCCAACATGCGCTCGGCGGCATGGTTGGCGTAACGCACATGGCTGTCCCAGTTGACCCAGAGGATACCCACGGTGCTCTGGTCGATGGCGAACTGGCTCAGACGCAACGCCTCTTCGCGCACCTGGCGTTCAACAAGGCTTTCTCGCGCGGCCAGCAGGCTGCGCTCCAGCTGGCGCTGCTGACGGCGTTGCCACACCAGCGTGGCCAAGGCACACAACAGCAACAGACCGAACAACAAGGCCATGTTCTGCCAGAAGCCCGGCGACTCGCTCAGGCGCGGGTATTTCGGCTGCAACCAGCGCTGATGCAGTTGCTCCAGCTCCTTGGCCGGCACGGCCTGCAAGCCACGTTCAAGTACATCGGCCAGCATCGGCCAGTCGCGCCGCGAACCGATACGCAACAGTTGCGGCAGGCCAATATCGCCGACCACCGCCAGCTCACCGAACTCGCTCTCGCGCGACAGGCGGCTGAGCTGCGCTTCATCCAGCACGGCGAAACTGGCCTGGCCACCTACCACCAGTTGCAAGGCCTCACGATCGTCGGGCACCCCCTGCAGGTTGAGGTTGCCGTAGTTGCCGCGCAGGTAATCCGCCAGCGGGCTGGGCATGCGCACCGCGACGCGTTGCTCGGCTTCAAGCTTTTCCAGTTCCACGGCCATGGCCCCGGTGCGCGGCCCCACCACCAGCTGTGGCACGCGCATGTACGGGTCGCTGAATAGCCACAGGCGCAGGCTGGCCGGCGTCTGGGTAAGGCCAGGGGCGAAGTCGATTTCGCCGCTCTGCAGGGCATGTTCCAAACTGGCCTGGTCAGTGAAGTTACGCCAGGTGAGGTCCAGCCGCAGCGCCTGCGCCAGGCTGTTCACCAGCTCCACATTGGCCCCATACAGTTGCTGCAGACGCCGGTCGAACTGGGCGTAGGGCGCCTGCAACACCAGGCCGACACGCAGGCTGCGGTGGGTGTCCAGCCACTGCTGCTGGTCAGGCTCCAGCACCACAGAGGGCAGCGCCTCGGGCTTGGCCCAGGCAATCAAGGGCAGCCACAAGCAGCCGATAACCAACAGGCGACGCACTCGCTTCATCTATACGCTCGACTTGGCAAAGACGGCCATGCAGCATGGCCGTCACGGGCAAATACTATTAGGCTGCCGGTTTCATTCTGGCCTTGGGTTGACTCATGTCCACACTTTATCGCACGACGCTGGCAATGTGCTGCCTGGCCTCGGTCCTTCCACTCGGCGCCCTGGCCGCCGATGTCGAAAAACCACCTGCAAATGCCATGGCACCGGCTGCCGAGGCCCCACGCCCACCCTTGCTGGAACGCAGCCAGGAGGATGCACTGGCGCTGGAACGGCTGCTGCCCAAGGCTGAGCAGCAGACCCTGCAGACCGGTGCCGACAGCTTCCTGGCCCTGTGGAAGCCGGCCAACGACAACGATCCGCAAGGGGCGGTGATCATTGTCCCTGGTGCAGGCGAAACGGCCGACTGGCCAAATGCAGTCGGCCCACTGCGGCAAAAATTCCCTGATATCGGCTGGCACAGCCTGAGCGTCAGCCTGCCCGACCTGCTCGCAGACAGCCCGCAAGCGCGGGTCGAAGCCACACCACCGGCAGCGCCTGCGCCAGACAAAGGCGAAAGCGCACCGGCCAAGGACGTGCCGGCCGACGCCAACGCCAACGTGGCCCAAGCCACCGCAGCCGATGCCGACACAGCAGAAAGCACCGATGCCGAACAAGCCAGCGAGCAGGCCGACCCGGCAGATGCCGAACGCATCTTCGCCCGCCTGGATGCCGCCGTGGCGTTCGCCCAGCAACACAACGCCCGCAGCATCGTACTGATCGGCCATGGTAGCGGTGCGTATTGGGCGGCGCGCTACCTGAGCGAGAAGCAGCCACCACAGGTACAAAAACTGGTGATGGTCGCTGCACAGACCCCTGCACGGGTGGAGCAGGACCTGGAAAGCCTGGCCCCAACCTTGAAGGTACCCACGGCCGATATCTACTACGCCACCCGCAGCGCTGACCGCAACGCAGCCCAGCAACGGCTGCAGGCCAGCAAACGGCAGAAGGATAGCCAGTACCGACAATTGTCATTGATTGCCATGCCAGCAAACAAAGCGGCGGAACAAGAGCAATTGTTCCGCCGGGTGCGGGGGTGGATGAGCCCTCAGGGCTGAGTCAGGCTTGATCCCTGTGGCGGGGCGTCAAAGGCCGCGCCGCTTGCGGATCATGGCATAGGCCTGGTGCAACTCACGGGTACGCGCGGTTGCTTCACGCACCTGCGCCTCGCTGGCACCGGTACCTGCCAGCTTGTCCGGGTGATGCCGGCTGACAAGCCGACGATACGCCTGCTTGACCTTATCGGTGTCGGTGTCTGCGTCCACCGCCAGCAAGCGCAACGCTGCCGCGTAGGTCATGGGCACGCTTTCTGCTCCCGTGGCCTTGCGCGGCTCGTACTCCAGGGACATGGCCTGCACCTGGCGCCGGCTCATGCCCAGCTTCTGCCCCCAGTCCAGCAGCAACTCACGCTCCTTGTTGCCCATCTTGCCGTCAGCCCAGACCATGCGCCAACAGGCCCGCAAGGTACCTTCCGCCGCGTGGGGCTGCTGACTGATGCGCCGCAGGTGCCCGCCAAGCCGGTCCTTGCCCGCCTTGCCACGGTTGAACGCATTGATGGCGCGCAACCGGGCTGCCTCGGCCAGGTCCAGGCGCACCATCTCCTGACGCGCCTGCTGGATATGCTGCTCGGCTACCCGGCCATCGCACTTGGCCAGGCGCCCGAGCATCACGAACAACAACTCGTCGTCGCGTAATGCAGGGCGCCCACCCAGGCGTTCGCGCATGTCTTCCCAGCCTTGCAAGCGCAGCCGGCGGTCGATGGCCTGCCCAAGCAACGCACCGAGCAAGGCACCCGGTATGCTCGCAACGGCAAAGCCGGCACCCACGCCTATCACCGTGCCTGGCCACCACATGTCAGGCGCGCTCGCCAATCAGAGACTCAGCCTCGGCCAGGCGTTCAAGCGTGCCAACATCCACCCAGTGCCCACGGTAGTGTTCGCCAGATACCTTGCCGGCCGCCATCGCCTGGCGCAGCAACGGTGCCAGTTTGAAGGCACCCGCCTGGCAACCTTCGAACAGCGCCGGGTGCAGCACGGAAATGCCGCTGAAGGTCAGCGTGCCGGGCGCGTCATCGCCGTCAACGACCTGCTCGCCCACCAGGCGGAAGTCACCACGGCCGTGATGGCCAGGGTTGTCGACCAGTACCAGGTGAGCCAGGCCTTGCAGGGGAGCCTGCAAACGCGCGAAGTCGTAGTCGGTCCACACATCGCCATTCACCAGCAGGAACGGCGCATCACCCAACAAAGGCAGGGCCTTGAAGATGCCGCCGCCGGTTTCCAGCGGTTCACCTTCAGGTGAATAGCGAATGCTCAGGCCGAAGCGGCTACCGTCGCCCAGATGGTCTTCGATCTGCTGGCCAAGCCAGGCATGGTTGATCACCACTTCGGTCACGCCCGCTGCCGCCAGGGCGCGCAAGTGGTACTCGATCAGCGGCTGGCCGGCGACCGGGACCAACGGTTTTGGGGTGTGCAGGGTCAGCGGGCGCATGCGCTCGCCCTTCCCCGCAGCCAGGATCATGGCCTTCATGCACGCGCTCCGGCCTGCAACTCGGCAATCAGTTCACCCAGCTCCGCCAATTCGGGCCGGCGACCGATCACTTCATTTATATAGGCGAAGAAACGCGGCACGTCGCCCAGGTAACGCGGCTTGCCGTCGCGGTGGCAGATGCGGGCAAAGATGCCGATCACCTTCAGGTGCCGCTGCACGCCCATCAGGTCACTGGCGCGGTGGAAGGCTTCGAACTCGGCGTGCACCGGGATGCCAGCCGCCTGCGCCTGCTGCCAGTAGTCGCCCAGCCAACCTTCGACCCGCGCCTGCGGCCAGCTGACAAAGGCGTCCTTGAACAGGCAGGTAATGTCGTAGGTGACCGGGCCGTATACCGCATCCTGAAAGTCCAGCACACCAGGGTTGGGGGTGCTCTGCATCAGGTTGCGCGGCATGTAGTCACGGTGTACCAGCACCTTGGGCTGCGCCAGGGCGCTGTCGATCAGCAACTGGCTGACGCGCTGCCAGGTGGCCTTCTGTGCATCGGTGAAGGTCAGGCCCAGCTCACGCCCCACGTACCATTCGGGGAACAGTTCCACTTCACGGCGCAGCAGGGCGTCGTCGTAGCTGGGCAGCGGCGCGTCCATTGGCAAACGCTGGAACTTCAGAAGGGCATCGATGGCGTCGGCGAACAGGCCATCGGCGTTGTCGGCATTGATGATGTCAAGGTATGTCTGAGTGCCCAGATCCCCAAGCAGCAAAAAGCCGCGTTCCAGGTCCTGGCCGTGGATCAGCGGCACATGTACGTCAGCGCTGGCCAGCAGGTGGTCGATGGCGACGAACGGTCGGCAGTTCTCCTGCGGGGGGGGCGCATCCATGATCACGAAACTGTGGCCAGCGCCCTGCCAGCGGAAATAGCGGCGGAAGCTGGCGTCGCTGCTGGCAGCGGTCAGGCTGCCTGCAGGCACCTCGCCCCAGGCGTTGTCACGGAAAAGATCATTGAGCTGCTCATCGAGCCAGACCGTCAGTTGTTGCAGGCGTACATCGTGTTCAGGCATTGCAAGGGTCTCCGACGGCCCTAGCCGTCAAGCGGGTCATGCTTTATTATCCAGCATCTTTTTCAGACCATCGAGAGGCGTGCGGCCCCACACGCGGGCAGATGGCACGCAGGAAGCCCGGACTAATAAGATGGCATTGAAATCCCCCGCGTTTCGTAGAAAGTTTCCGTTGCTGGTAACCGGCGGTCTGCTGGCCCTGCAACCTCTGGCCACCTCATACGTAGTGGCAGCCGAACAGTTCGACTGCCAAGTGTCCGCCGCCGGTGGTTGGGACTGCAAGCCCAAAACCCCAGTCAACAACTTGCCACCGCGCCCGGTGCACGAAGGTGCAGCCGTCAGCTCCGGCACCGAAGCGGCGGGCGAAGCCGAAACTGCGGACCGGCCCGTGCTGGTTACCGAGGCCAAGGGCCGTGGTCTGAAGTCGCGCAGCGAAGACTACAGCCACCTGGACTGGGTGCCGCGTGAAAAGCTCACCGCCGCGCAGCTGGCTGAAACCGGCCCGTACTGCGGTGGCGCGTATATCGAGCCAACCCGCCCGGGCATGGCCGACACCACGCCGAAGGACGAGTCGCCGACCTACATCAATGCCAAGGTATCCAAGTACCAGCAGGAGCAGCAGATCGCCACCCTCGCCGGTGACGTGGTGATGCGCCAGGGCAGCATGCAGGCCGAAGCCGACGAGGCCAACCTCTACCAGGCCGAAAACCGTGGCGAGCTCAAGGGCAACGTCAAGATCCGTGACAACGGTTCCCTGGTGGTCGGTGACGAGGCCCAGATCCAGCTCGACACTGGCGAAGCCCAGGTCGACAACGCCGAATACGTGATGCACAAGTCGCACATCCGCGGCAGTGCCCTTTACGCCAAGCGTGGCGAAAACGCCATCATCCGCCTCAAGGACGGTACGTACACCACCTGCGAACCGGGCAGCAACGCCTGGCAGCTGAAGGGCAACAACATCACCCTGAACCCGGCCACCGGTTTCGGTACTGCGACCAACGTTACGCTTCGGGTCAAGGATTTCCCGGTGTTCTATACACCGTACATCTACTTCCCGATTGACGACCGTCGCCAGTCCGGTTTCCTGCCGCCCTCGTTCAGCACCAGCAGCGACACCGGCTTCATGCTGGTCACGCCGTACTACTTCAACCTGGCGCCTAACTACGACGCCACGTTGTACCCGCGTTACATGGCCAAGCGCGGCCTGCTGATGGAAGGCGAGTTCCGCTACCTGACACCTTCCAGCGAAGGCCAGTTCGGCGGCGCCTACTTGAACGACAAGAACGACGACCGCAAAGATCAGACTGATTACAAAGATCAGCGCTGGATGGTCAACTGGCAGCACAAGGGTGGCCTGGATGAACGCCTGATGACCGAGGTGGACTACACCGACATCAGCGACCCGTTCTACTTCCAGGACCTGGAATCCGACCAGATTGGCGTGGAAAGCCGCGACCTGCTGAACCAGCAGGGTGCGTTGACCTACCGAGGCGACAGCTACACCGCGCGGTTGAATGTGCATGCCTACGAGATGGCGACCATCTCGCAGATCACGCCGTATGATCGCCTGCCGCAGCTGACCCTGAACGGTACGCTGCCGTTCCAGCCTGGCGGTTTGAACCTTGGGTACGAGACTGAAGCTGTTCGCTTTGATCGTGACCTGAAGGACGATTTCGTTCTGGACGAAGATGGCAATCCAGACGCCAGCGCCGGCGTACCCGGTCGTCGTCTTGACGAAAACATCTTCGGTGTAGCGCGTGCCAACGGTACCCGCCTGAACGTCGCCCCGTCCATCAGCCTGCCGATGGAGGCCAGCTACGGCTACATCACGCCGAAGCTGAAGTACATGTATACCCATTACGACCTTGACCTGGATAGCAAGGGCAAGAGCGACATTGCAGGCGCGAACGCAGACACACTGGACGTGTTCGGCGACTACAAAAGCAACCTGAACCGCGATATCCCGATTTTCAGCGTCGACAGCGGCCTGTATTTCGACCGCAACACCTCGTTGTTCGGCACCAACTACCGCCAGACCCTCGAACCGCGCATGTTCTACCTCTATGTCCCGTACAAGGACCAGATGGACATCCCGCTGTTCGACACGGGTGAAACCCTGTTCAGCTACGACTCGCTGTTCCGTGACAACCGTTTCAGCGGTACCGACCGCATCGGCGACGAGAACAAGCTGTCGCTGGGCGTGACCACCCGCTGGATCGAGGAGAACGGCTTCGAGCGTCAGAACTTCAGCATCGGCCAGGCTTACTACTTCAAGGACCGCAAGGTCCAGCTGCCAGGCATCGACTACCGCACCCGCAAGGACGCGCAGTCCGATGTATCGCCATACGCTCTGGTGTACAACTACTACTTCAACCGCGACTGGCGCTTCAATTCGGACTTCAACTGGGACCCGGACAGCCGCAGCACCCGCTCGGGCAGCGCGATGTTCCACTACCAGCCTGAAGACAACCCGAACAAGATCGTCAACCTCGGCTATCGCTACCGTAACGACACCATTGCCTACGACTCGACCACGGGTACCTGGAAAGTGGGCGGCGGTGACTATGGCACCCCGGGCGATCCGAACTACATCAAGGATTACTACAAGATCCAGCAGCACGACTTCTCGGTCATCTGGCCGATCGTGCCGCAGTGGAACGTAATCGCCCGCTGGCAGCATGACTACAACCGCAACCGTACCCTGGAAGCCATGGGTGGTTTCGAATACGACAACTGCTGCTGGAAGCTGCGCCTGATCAACCGTTACTGGATCGACTACGACGATTTCAGCCAGGCCCTTCCACAGAACGAAAAAGGCGACCACGGTGTCTTCCTTCAGATCGTCCTGAAAGGCCTCGGCGGCGTAGTTGGCAACAAGGTCGAGTCTTTCCTCGACCAAGGCATTCAAGGTTACCGTGAACGTGAAGACCAAGCTTATTGATCGTCTGCGCCCAGTGTTGCTGGGCGTCGCTTTGCTGAGTGGCGCGGTGCATGCCGCGGTGCAACCTCTTGATCGCGTGGTGGCTATCGTCGACAACGACGTGGTCATGCAAAGCCAGCTGGACCAGCGTGTCCATGAGGTCCAGCAAACCATCGCCAAGCGCGGCGGCGGCGTGCCGCCGACCAGCGCCCTGGAACAGCAGGTCCTGGAACGCCTGATCGTCGAGAACCTGCAGCTGCAGATCGGCGAGCGCTCTGGTATCCGCATCACCGACGAAGAGCTGAACCAGGCCATTGGCACCATTGCCCAGCGCAATGGCATGTCGCTGGACCAGTTCCGCGCGGCGCTGGCCCGTGACGGCCTGTCGTTCGACGACGCTCGCGAGCAGGTCAAGCGCGAGATGATCATCAGCCGCGTGCGCCAACGCCGCGTTGCCGAGCGCATTCAGGTGTCCGAGCAGGAAGTGAAGAACTTCCTGGCCTCGGACCTGGGCAAGATGCAGATGTCGGAAGAGTACCGCCTGGCCAACATCCTCATCCCGACCCCGGAAGCCGCCAACTCGGACGATATCCAGAAGGCTGCGCGCAAGGTCGGTGACGTGTACCAGCAACTGCGCCAGGGTGCCGACTTCGGCCAGATGGCGATTGCCAACTCGGCCAGCGAAAACGCCCTGGAAGGCGGCGAGATGGGCTGGCGTAAAGCCGGTCAGCTGCCACCCGACTTCGCCAAGATGCTCAGCAGCATGCCAGTGGGCGAAATTACCCAGCCTATTCGCATCCCCAACGGCTTCATCATCCTCAAGCTCGAGGAGAAGCGCGGCGGCAGCGAGAACGTGCTGCGCGACGAAGTGCATGTACGCCACATCCTGATCAAGCCAAGCGAGATCCGCAGCGAGGCGGCCACCGAGCAGCTGGCCGAGCGCCTTTATGATCGGATCAAGAACGGCGAAGACTTCGGCGAACTGGCCAAGAGCTTCTCGGAAGACCCGGGTTCGGCACTCAACGGCGGCGACCTCAACTGGGTCGATCCGAACAGCCTGGTACCGGAGTTCCGTGAACAGATGGCCAATGCCCAGCAAGGCGTAGTGACCAAACCGTTCAAGACCCAGTACGGCTGGCACGTTCTGGAAGTGCTGGGCCGCCGCGCCACCGACAGCACCGAGCAAGCTCGCGAACAGCAGGCCCTGAGCGTACTGCGCAACCGCAAGTATGACGAAGAGCTGCAAACCTGGCTGCGCCAGATCCGCGACGAAGCCTACGTTGAAATCAAGCTGCCTGGCGCTGACCAGGCCGCCCAGTGAAGCCCCTGCGCTTCGCCGTCACCCCCGGCGAGCCGGCCGGCATAGGCCCCGACCTGTGCCTGCTGCTCGCCGCAGACGCCCAGCCCCACCCCCTGATCGCCATCACCAGCCGTGACCTGCTCGCCGAGCGGGCCACGCAGCTGGGGCTGGCCGTCAGCCTGCTGCCGGTAGCCCCGGGCCAATGGCCTGACCTCCCGGCACCCGCAGGTAGCCTGTACGTCTGGGATACCCCCTTGGCGGCCCCGGTGGTGCCAGGCCAGCTCGACAAGGCCAACGCAGCGTTCGTGCTGGAAACCCTGACCCGCGCCGGGCAAGGCTGCCTGGACGGGCACTTCGCCGGGATGATCACGGCCCCGGTGCACAAGGGTGTGATCAACGAAAGCGGTATCGCCTTTTCCGGGCATACCGAATTCCTTGCCGAACTGACCCGCACCGCACAAGTGGTAATGATGCTGGCCACCCGCGGCCTGCGCGTGGCCCTGGTGACCACGCACCTGCCACTGCGTGATGTTGCCGACGCTATCACTGCAGAGCGCGTCGAACGTGTAACCCGTATCCTGCATGCCGACATGCGCGACAAGTTTGGCATTGCCAACCCGCGTATCCTCGTGTGCGGCCTCAACCCGCATGCGGGCGAAGGCGGCCACCTGGGCCGCGAAGAAATCGACATCATCGAGCCGACCCTGGCCCGCCTGCGCACCGAAGGCATGGACCTGCGCGGGCCGCTGCCGGCCGATACCCTGTTTACCCCCAAATATCTGGAGCACTGCGATGCGGTGCTGGCGATGTACCACGACCAGGGCCTTCCCGTACTCAAGTACAAAGGCTTCGGCGCAGCAGTGAACGTGACCCTGGGCCTGCCGATCATCCGCACGTCGGTTGACCACGGCACCGCCCTGGACCTGGCCGGCACTGGCAAAGTCGACACCGGCAGCCTGCGCGTCGCACTGGAAACCGCCTACCAGATGGCCGAGAACCGACCATGAACGAGCAATACCAACACCGGGCGCGCAAGCGCTTCGGCCAGAACTTCCTGCACGACGCCGGTATCATCGACCGCATCCTGCGTGCCATCAACGCCAAGGCCGGCGAACACCTGCTGGAAATCGGCCCGGGCCAGGGCGCCCTGACCGAAGGCCTGCTGGGCAGTGGCGCACAGCTGGACGTGGTGGAGCTGGACAAAGACCTGGTGCCGATCCTGCAGCACAAGTTCGCCGATCGCAGCAACTTCCGCCTGCACCAGGGTGACGCCCTCAAGTTCGACTTCAACCAGTTGGGTGTGCCGCCACGCAGCCTCAAGGTGGTTGGCAACCTGCCCTACAACATCTCCACCCCGCTGATCTTCCACCTGCTCAGCCACGCCGGGCTGATCCGCGACATGCATTTCATGCTGCAGAAGGAAGTGGTCGAGCGCATGGCCGCCGGCCCTGGCGGCGGTGACTGGGGGCGCTTGTCGATCATGGTGCAGTACCACTGCCGCGTGGAGCACCTGTTCAATGTCGGCCCTGGTGCCTTCAACCCACCTCCGAAAGTGGATTCGGCAATCGTCCGCCTGGTGCCGCACGAAGTGCTGCCGTTCCCGGCCAAGGACCACCTGCTGCTGGAGCGTGTCGTTCGCGAAGCGTTCAACCAGCGCCGCAAGACCCTGCGCAACACCATGAAAGGCCTGCTGGACAGCGCCGCCATCGAGGCTGCTGGCGTTGATGGCAGCCTGCGCCCTGAACAGCTCGACCTGGCAGCCTTCGTGCGCCTGGCTGACCAACTGGCGGATCAGCAACAAGCCTGATTTAGCCCGTACCGGCCTCTTCGCGGGCCACAAGGGATCGCACAACCCTCAAATCCTGTGCGACCCCTTGTAGGAGCGGGTTTACCCGCGAAGAGGCCGGCACAGACAACACACCCCCAAGCCCGATCACCGCTGGCCCTCCCCCCTCCCAATGGCCTAGACTGCATTATTGCGTCAGTTCGCCCAAGGCCCTTGCATGTCCGACCCCCGCTATCAAATCGACGTCAGCGTCGTGACCCGCTACCTGAAAGAACAATCCGACCCCGAAAACAGTCGCTTCGCTTTCGCCTACACCATTACCGTGCAGAACAACGGCTCGCTCAGTGCCAAGTTGCTGTCGCGCCACTGGCTGATCACCAACGGTGACGGCGAGGTAGAGGAAGTACGCGGCGCCGGCGTGGTCGGCCAGCAACCCAACATCGACCCTGGCCAGAGCCACACTTACAGCAGTGGTGCCGTCATCAGCACCCGCGTTGGCACCATGCAGGGCAGCTACCAGATGTTCGCCGAGGACGGTAAGCGCTTCGACGCCGAGATTGCCCCCTTCCGGCTGGCAGTGCCCGGAGCGCTGCACTGATGGCCACCTACGCCGTCGGTGACCTGCAGGGCTGCCTGCAGCCGCTCAAATGCCTGCTCGATCGCGTCAGTTTCAACCCCGCCGTCGACCGCCTGTGGCTGGTCGGCGACCTGGTCAACCGCGGCCCCGAGTCACTGGAAACCCTGCGCTTCCTGTACTCGATTCGTCATTCACTGGTCTGCGTGCTGGGCAACCATGACCTGCACCTGCTGGCCGCCTGGCACAACGTCGAGCGCCTCAAGAAAAGCGACACACTGCGCGAGATCATCGAAGCGCCGGACGCCGACCAACTGTTCGACTGGCTGCGCCAGCAAAAGCTGCTGCATTACGACGAGCCCCGCGGCATCGCCCTGGTTCACGCCGGCATACCGCCACAATGGACCCTTGGCAAAGCCCTGGAACTCGCCGCCGAGGTCGAGGAAGTGCTGCGTGACGACACCCGCCTGCAGCTGTACCTCGACGGCATGTATGGCAACGAGCCGAACAAGTGGAGCAAGAACCTCGCCGGCGTCGAACGCCTGCGGGTCATCACCAACTACTTCACCCGCATGCGCTTCTGCACGGCCGATGGCAAACTCGACCTCAAGAGCAAGGAAGGCCTGGGTAGCGCGCCCAAAGGCTACAAAGCCTGGTACGCGCACAAGGACCGCCGCTCACGCCACGTGAAGATCATCTTTGGCCATTGGGCCGCTCTGCAGGGTGAGGTCACCGAGCCCGACGTCATCGCCCTGGACACTGGCTGCGTATGGGGTGGCGCCATGACCCTGTACAACGTCGACAGCGGCGAATACCACCGCTGCGATTGCGCCGACGACGGCACCCTGCGCCAGCCGGCACAACCCACTACACTCAACGACCACACCTGAAGGAAGTAGTACCCATGAGCGAATTCAAGCGCATCCCTCCTGAGCAGGCCTTGGAGCTTCGCAAGAAAGAAGGTGCGGTCGTCGTCGACATTCGCGACCCGCAGGCCTTCGCCGCCGGCCACATCACCGGCGCCCGGCACCTGGATAACCACTCGGTCGCTGATTTCATCCGCAACGCCGACCTCGACGCGCCAACCCTGGTGGTCTGCTATCACGGCAATTCCAGCCAAAGTGCCGCCGCCTACCTGGTAGGCCAGGGTTTCTCCGACGTGTACAGCGTGGACGGCGGCTTCGAACTGTGGCGCGCGACCTACCCGGCCGAGACCGCCCAGGGCAACGCTGAATAATTTTTTATTTTCCCCTGCAGCCCGTGCGCCGCGCGGGCTTGCGGCTTATCTGACGAACGGTCGTTCGTAACTTCTGCCTTTCTCACCCCTTTACCTTGCAGATAACCAACTACGCTTAAGCTCAGGCCATCCAAAAAGGGGAGAGCCGGTACACCGGCGTGCGGGTCATCGGTAGCGTTACAGGGTGTTCTGGGGGGTATACAGCAATCGGCCAACCCGGTTGCATGCCAGCATCAGCTGACTGATCCGGCGTCGTCTCCACGTATCGAGCGAGGTGACGTCATGAGTATTTTTAGCCACTTCCAACAACGTTTCGAGTCTACGCGCCAGGAAGAACTCTCGCTGCAGGAGTACCTCGAGCTGTGCAAAGAGGATCGCAGTGCCTACGCATCGGCGGCCGAACGGCTGTTGCTGGCCATCGGTGAGCCAGAGCTGATCGACACCTCTACCAACTCCAGGCTGTCGCGCATCTTCTCCAACAAGGTTATCCGCCGCTATCCGGCCTTTGCCGACTTCCATGGCATGGAAGAGTGCATCGACCAGATCGTGTCGTACTTCCGCCACGCCGCCCAAGGCCTGGAAGAGAAGAAACAGATCCTCTATCTGCTGGGCCCGGTAGGCGGCGGCAAGTCCTCGCTGGCGGAAAAACTCAAGCAGCTGATGGAAAAGGTGCCCTTCTACGCGATCAAGGGCTCGCCGGTATTCGAGTCACCTCTGGGCTTGTTCAATGCCACCGAAGATGGGGCCATTCTCGAGGAAGAGTTCGGCATCCCACGGCGCTACCTCAACACCATCATGTCGCCTTGGGCCACCAAGCGCCTGCAGGAGTTTGGCGGTGACATCTCCAAGTTCAAGGTGGTGAAGCTGTACCCGTCGATTCTTAACCAGATCGCCATTGCCAAGACCGAACCCGGCGATGAAAACAACCAGGACATCTCGGCCCTGGTCGGCAAGGTCGATATCCGCAAACTTGAGGAATACCCACAGAACGACGCCGACGCCTATAGCTACTCGGGCGCGCTTTGCCGGGCCAACCAGGGCCTGATGGAATTCGTCGAAATGTTCAAGGCGCCGATCAAGGTCCTGCACCCCTTGCTCACCGCCACCCAGGAAGGCAACTACAACAGTACCGAAGGCCTTGGGGCGATCCCCTATACCGGCATTCTGCTGGCGCACTCCAACGAATCGGAGTGGCACACCTTCCGTAACAACAAGAACAACGAAGCGTTCATCGACAGGATCTATATCGTCAAGGTGCCGTACTGCCTGCGGGTCAGCGATGAAATCAAGATCTACGACAAACTGCTGGTCAACAGCTCGCTGTCCAAGGCCCACTGTGCGCCAGATACGCTCAAGATGCTGGCTCAGTTCACAGTGCTTTCGCGCCTGAAAGAGCCCGAGAACTCCAATATCTATTCCAAGATGCGCGTTTACGACGGGGAAAACCTCAAGGACACCGATCCAAAGGCCAAGTCGATCCAGGAATACCGGGACTCTGCGGGTGTCGACGAAGGCATGAACGGCCTGTCGACTCGCTTCGCCTTCAAGATCCTGTCCAAGGTGTTCAACTTCGACCCACACGAAATTGCCGCCAACCCGGTGCACCTGCTCTATGTCCTCGAACAGCAGATCGAACAGGAGCAATTCCCGGCTGAAGTGCGCGAACGCTATCTGCGCTACCTGAAGGAATACCTGGCACCTCGCTACATCGAGTTTATCGGCAAGGAAATCCAGACTGCCTACCTGGAGTCCTACAGCGAATACGGCCAGAACATCTTCGACCGCTACGTGCTGTATGCAGATTTCTGGATCCAGGATCAGGAATACCGCGACCCGGAAACCGGCGAAATTCTCAACCGCATTGCGCTCAACGAGGAACTGGAGAAGATCGAGAAACCGGCTGGCATCAGCAACCCGAAAGACTTCCGCAACGAGATCGTCAACTTCGTACTGCGCGCACGCGCCAACAACAATGGCAAGAATCCAAGCTGGCTGAGCTATGAAAAGCTGCGGGTCGTGATCGAGAAGAAAATGTTCTCCAACACCGAAGACCTGCTGCCGGTCATCAGCTTCAACGCCAAGGCCAGCAAAGAGGACCAGAAGAAACACAACGACTTCGTCACCCGGATGGTGGAGCGTGGCTATACCGACAAACAGGTGCGCCTGCTGTCGGAATGGTACCTGCGGGTCAGGAAATCGCAATAAAGCGGCAAGCTACGAGCCGAAAGCTGCAAGCTGCCTGGCGTTGGCATTGCTGCCCGCGTCACAGCTTGCAGCGGCGGTGGCTGCTCTTTCTTGCAGCTTGAAGCTTGTGGCTTGCAGCTTGTGGGTTGCAGCTGCATCCAGTCACCGGAGGGACCATGAGCTACGTTATAGACCGACGCCTGAACGGCAAGAACAAGAGCACGGTCAACCGCCAGCGCTTCCTGCGGCGGTACCGCGAACATATCAAGAAGGCCGTCGAAGAGGCGGTGAGCCGCCGTTCCATCATGGATATGGAACATGGCGAGCAGATCAGTATTCCCGGGCGCGACATCGACGAACCGGTCTTGCATCATGGTCGTGGGGGCAAACAGACCATCGTGCATCCTGGCAACAAAGAATTCACTGCCGGTGAACACATCCCACGGCCACAAGGCGGTGGAGGTGGCGGCGGTCGCGGCAAGGCCGGCAATTCCGGCGAGGGCATGGACGAGTTCGTCTTCCAGATCACCCAGGAAGAATTTCTCGAATTCATGTTCGAAGACCTTGAGCTACCCAACCTGGTCAAACGTCACCTGACTGGCGCCGACACCTTCAAGACTGTTCGCGCCGGCATCGCCAACGAAGGCAACCCGTCACGCATCAATATCGTGCGCACCCTGCGCTCGGCCCATGCCCGGCGTATCGCCCTGACCGGCAGCAGCCGCGCCCTGCTGCGCGAAGCACAAAAGGAACTCGATCGCCTGCGGGTCGAAGAGCCGGACAATTTCACCGATATCCAGGAAGTCGAACAGGAAATCGAGCGCCTGAAGGCACGTATCAACCGCCTGCCCTTCCTCGACACCTTCGACCTCAAGTACAACCTGCTGGTCAAGCAACCCAACCCCAGCTCGAAGGCAGTGATGTTCTGCCTGATGGACGTATCCGGTTCGATGACCCAAGCCACCAAGGACATCGCAAAGCGCTTCTTCATCCTGCTGTACCTGTTCCTCAAGCGTAACTACGAGCGCATCGAAGTCGTGTTCATTCGCCACCACACCAGTGCCCGGGAAGTCGATGAAGAAGAGTTCTTCTACTCGCGGGAAACCGGCGGCACCATCGTCTCCAGTGCCCTAAAGCTGATGCAGGAGATCATGGCCGAGCGTTACCCGGCCAGCGACTGGAACATCTATGCCGCGCAGGCTTCTGATGGCGACAACTGGAACGACGACTCACCCATCTGCCGCGACATCCTCTCCAAACAGATCATGCCGCATGTGCAGTACTACACTTACGTTGAGATCACCCCCCGTGAACACCAGGCGCTGTGGTATGAATACGAGCGTATCGGAGATGCTTTCCCCGACACGTTCGCCCAGCAGCAGTTGGTATCGGCCGGCGATATCTACCCGGTCTTCCGTGAACTCTTCCAGCGCAGGTTAGCCACATGACCGCCAGAGCACAGAGACGCCAACCCATTTCCACTGGGTCCGAGTGGACGTTCGAGCTGATCCAGACCTACGACCGGGAAATCAGCCGCTTGGCCGAGCGTTACGCCCTGGACACCTACCCCAACCAGATCGAGGTCATCACTGCCGAACAGATGATGGACGCCTACGCCTCGGTCGGCATGCCGCTGGGCTACCACCACTGGTCCTACGGCAAGCAGTTCCTCAGTACGGAAAAGTCCTACAGCCGCGGCCAGATGGGCCTGGCCTACGAGATCGTAATCAACTCCGACCCTTGTATCGCCTACCTGATGGAAGAAAACACCATGTGCATGCAGGCACTGGTGATTGCGCACGCCTGCTACGGCCATAACAGTTTTTTCAAAGGCAATTACCTGTTCCGTACCTGGACTGACGCCAGTTCGATCATCGACTACCTGGTGTTCGCCAAGCAGTACATCGCCCAGTGCGAAGAGCGCCACGGCATCGATGCTGTGGAGGACTTGATCGACTCCTGCCATGCCCTGATGAACTACGGTGTCGACCGCTACAAGCGGCCTTACCCTATTTCTGCGGAAGAAGAGCGGCGCCGGCAACAGGAGCGCGAAGAGCATCTTCAGCGTCAGATCAACGACCTTTGGCGGACAATTCCGAAAAACGCCGAAAAGGGTAACGACCGCGATGAGGGGCGCTTCCCCGCCGAACCGCAGGAAAACATCCTGTATTTCATCGAGAAGAACGCCCCACTGCTCGAACCCTGGCAGCGTGAAGTAGTGCGCATCGTGCGCAAGATCGCCCAGTACTTCTACCCGCAGCGCCAGACCCAGGTCATGAACGAGGGTTGGGCAACCTTCTGGCACTACACCCTGATGAACGACCTGTACGACGAAGGGCTGATTACCGAAGGCTTCATGATGGAGTTCTTGCAGTCGCACACCAGCGTGGTGTTCCAGCCCGGCTTCGACAGCCCGTACTACAGCGGCATCAACCCCTACGCACTGGGCTTTGCGATGTACACCGACATCCGCCGCATGTGCGAAAACCCCACCGAGGAAGATCGCCACTGGTTCCCCGAAATTGCCGGCAGCGACTGGCTTTCTACCATCAAGTTCGCCATGAGCAGCTTCAAGGACGAGAGCTTCATCCTGCAGTACCTGTCACCCAAGGTGATGCGCGACCTCAAGCTGTTCAGCATCCTCGATGACGACCAGCGCGACGACCTGCTGGTGCCCGCCATCCATGATGAGGCCGGCTACCGGGTGATTCGGGAGCAGCTGGCAGCGCAGTACAACCTGGGCAACCGTGAACCGAACGTTCAGATCTGGAGCGTCGACCGCCGCGGAGACCGCTCGCTGACCCTGCGACACCAGCAACACAACCGCAAACCGCTGGGCGACTCGACCGACGAAGTGCTAAAGCACCTGCATCGCCTGTGGGGCTTCGATATCCACCTGGAGACCGTGCAAGGCGAGCAAGTGATGAGTACTCACCACATGCCGCCGCGCGGCGAGCATAGCGAAAGCGCCGACTATGGCCGCATGGACCTGGCTGTTATCCACCACCTCTGATGCAACCCCATGACCGCCGACGGGTTATCCTGTCGGCAGTTATGGAGAGCTGCACATGCACATCTACAAAGTTGGCGGCGCCGTGCGCGACCGTTTGCTCGGCCGCCCTGTCAGCGATATCGACTGGCTGGTGGTGGGCGCCACCGTCGAAGAAATGCTAGCAAATGGCTATCGGCCGGTGGGAGCCGATTTCCCGGTGTTCCTGCACCCGAAAACCGGTGAGGAATACGCCCTGGCGCGCACCGAGCGCAAGAGTGGGCGAGGCTACGGCGGGTTCACTTTTCACGCCAGCCCCGACGTAACCCTGGAAGAAGACCTGATCCGCCGCGACCTCACCATCAATGCGATGGCCGAGGATGAGGCGGGCACAGTCTACGACCCCTACCAAGGCAAGAACGATCTGGATCAACGCCTGCTACGCCATGTTTCCCCGGCATTCGCCGAAGATCCTTTGCGGGTGCTGCGCGTTGCACGCTTTGCTGCCCGTTACGCACCACTGGGGTTCCGGGTTGCCGATGAAACCTTGGCGCTGATGCGCCAGATCAGCGCCTCAGGCGAACTGCAGGCACTCACTGCCGAGCGCAGCTGGAAGGAAATCGAGCGCGCGCTGATGGAAGTGCAACCGCAGGTATTCTTCAAGGTGCTGAGCGCGTGTGGGGCCCTGCAGGAGCTGCTGCCTGAGCTCGATGACGGCTCCCGGACTTTGGCGGCGCTGGAGCAGGCGGCGGCGCACGAACAACCGCTGCACGTGCGCTGGGCCTGCCTGTTGCGGGGGTTGCCACCGACATCGATCAAAGCCGTCAACCAGCGCCTGAAGGCACCGCGAGAGTGCCAGGAACTGGCCATGCTGACCGGGGAATGCCTGGCGCAGGGTAATCAGGCGCTCGAACTGCCTGCCACGGCACTGCTGGAGCTGTTGCAGAAGTTCGATGTTTACCGACGGCCGCAGCGATTTGAGGATTTTTTGACCGTTTGCGAGATGGCGGCGCGGGGCGATGGCGAGCAGGGTTACCCACAGGCCGATTACCTGCGAGGCGCAGCAGCGGCGGCGCGAGCGGTGGATGTGAAGCCGTTGGTGCAAGCCGGGCTGACCGGTCAGGCACTGGGCGAAGCACTCAAAGGTGAACGGCTGAAAGCGCTCGAGGCTTACCAGCGCGGTTAGACCTACCGGCCTCTTCGCGGGTAAACCCGCTCCTACAGGGGGCACACATCAGAGGTTGGGCTCAGCCCGTCGTAGGAGCGGGTTTACCCGCGAAGAGGCCGATACAGGCTCAAGCGGGCGTCAACTGCAACCCGCGCCACTCAAAGGCCACGGGGGCCAGTACCTGATCGATCTGCGCTTCCTGCCACAGCTGCGCCATGCACTTGCCCACACCCGGATGCACCAGGTCGGGCGCCAGCAACGACAGCGGCCACAGCACAAAAGCGTTCTTCAGAATCTCGGCCCGGGGCAATACCAGCCCATCGAAGGTACCGTGCAAATCGTCATACATCAGCACGTCGATATCCAGCGGCAACCCTTTGCGGTCCGGTGCATAGCGGCCATTGTCGGCCTCGATGAACTTCAGCCGGCGGTCCAGCTCGATCAACGGCAACGCGGTTTGCCCCGTCACCACGAAGTTGATGAACGGCCCGCTCTTGATGCCCACCGCCTGGCTTTCGAAGGCCGGCGAACAGCGCATGTCAGTCAGGATGCCAGCCAACGCATCGAGCCCGGCGCACAAATGCGCCTCACGGTCGATGTTGCTGCCCAGGCCCAGGTAAACCGTGCTCAGAGACATCCGCGCTCGATCTCCACGCCAACACCACCACGGGCCGCCGGCACCGCGCCCGGCTTGGTCAGCTTCAAGCGCACCCAGGGGATGTGGAACTCGTCCATCAGGGTTGCCACCAGGCGCTCGGCAAATGTCTCAACCAGCTCGAAACGGGCCTGTTCGGCAAACGCCTGGATGCGCGCCGACACACTGGCGTAATCCAGCGCCAGGTTCAGGTCGTCTCCGGCGGCGGCCGGGCGGTTGTCCCAGGCAAAGCTCAGGTCCAGGCGCAAGCACTGGCGAATATCCCGCTCCCAGTCATAGGCACCGATGACGGTATCGACTTCCAGGCCTTCGATGAACACTCTGTCCAAGCACTTCTCTCCACAGCACGACAAGGGCGACTGGCGCCGTTAGAATCAGGGCGTCCTCGCCCGGAATAGTTAGCATGTTTTGGTTACTGGCGTTGCTCGCCTACCTGCTCGGCTCGCTGTCCTTCGCCATTGTTCTCAGCCGCCTCTCGGGCAGCCCGGACCCGCGTTCCAGCGGCTCAGGCAATGCCGGCGCCACCAACATGCTACGCCTGGCAGGCCGTAAACTGGCGATCCTGACCCTGCTAGGCGACCTGTGCAAGGGCCTTTTGCCTGTATTGCTCGCCCGCGCTGCCGGGCTGGACCTGCACGCGCAGGCCTGGGTGGGCATATGCGCAGTGCTGGGCCACCTGTTCCCCCTGTACTTCCGTTTCAAGGGCGGCAAGGGCGTGGCGACGGCTGCCGGCATGCTCATGGCCCTGTACTTTCCGGCCGCGCTGCTGGCCATCGGCGCCTGGCTGCTGACCTTCTACCTCACGCGCACCAGCTCACTGGCCGCGCTGATTGCCACGCCACTCACCTTGCCATTGCTGGCCTGGCGCGAGCCCGAAGCCCTGCTACCGATCAGCGTACTGACAGTGATGATCGTGTGGCGCCACCGCAACAACCTGCGCGACTTGTTTGCAGGGCGCGAACGGCACTTCTGAACCTTCGACGCGCTACCTTACAGCGGCGGCAACTGTTCCATCGGCCAGCGTGCCTGCACGCTGATCGCCAGGTCTTGCTGCTGCCCGGCCAGCAGGCGCTGGCAACCGGCGTAGGCGATCATCGCACCATTGTCGGTACAGAATTGCGGACGCGCGTAGTACACGTTGCCCTTGATGCTACCGAGCATGTCCTCCAGGGACGCGCGCAGGGCCTTGTTGGCACTCACGCCACCCGCGATGACCAGCCGCTTGAGGCCGGTCTGCTTGAGCGCCCGCTTGCACTTGATGGTCAAAGTCTCCACCACCGCCTGCTGGAATGCCAGGGACAGGTCGCAACGGGTTTGCTCACTGTCGTCGCCAGCATTCTTGCATTGCTGCCAGGTGTTCAGGGCGAAGGTCTTGAGGCCACTGAAGCTGAATTCCAGGCCTGGCCGATCGGTCATTGGCCGCGGGAACACGAAGCGCCCAGGCACACCTTGCTCGGCCAGACGCGCGATTTCCGGACCACCAGGATAATTGAGGCCGATCAGCTTGGCGGTCTTGTCGAACGCCTCACCGGCAGCATCGTCCAGGCTTTCGCCCAACAGTTCGTACTGACCGATGCCATCGACCCGAACCAGCTGGGTATGGCCACCGGAAACCAACAAAGCGACGAACGGAAACTCTGGCGGGTTTTCTTCCAGCATGGGTGCCAGCAGGTGACCCTCCATGTGGTGCACACCGATCGCCGGGATGTCCCAGGCAAAGGCCAGCGCCTGGGCGCAGGAAGCGCCCACCAGCAAGGCGCCGACCAGGCCGGGGCCTGCGGTGTAGGCGATGGCGTCGATTTCGGTGGCAACGCAACCTGCCTCGTCCAGCACCTGGCGGATGAGCGGCAGCATGCGCTTGACGTGATCACGCGAGGCAAGCTCGGGCACCACGCCGCCGAAGACGCGGTGCAGGTCGATCTGGCTGAACAGTGCGTCGGCCAACAAACCGCGTTCACTGTCGTATAATGCGACGCCGGTTTCGTCGCAGGATGTTTCCAATCCCAGTACTAGCATGGGCTCGTCCCTTGTGGGGGCTGAATTCGAAGCCGCGCATGATAGTCCCCGTGTCGGGTGCCGACCAGCGGTTTTCGATCAGAGGCTTTGCATTCCGGCTTGCTAAGGGTTAACATCCGCAACCCTTGAAAACCGACGTTCTCCAGCACACCTTTGTTTTGCCAGGAGCACGTCTACCCCGGTAATGAATTAAGGTAGCCCTGGATGCCAGCCGTCAAAGTTAAAGAGAACGAACCCTTCGACGTAGCTCTGCGTCGTTTCAAGCGCTCCTGCGAAAAAGCCGGTGTACTGGCTGAAGTTCGTAGCCGCGAGTTTTACGAGAAGCCGACCGCAGAGCGTAAGCGCAAAGCAGCTGCTGCTGTTAAGCGTCACGCCAAGAAAGTTCAGCGCGAACAGCGCCGCGCCGTTCGTCTGTACTAATACAGGCGTTCAACGCAAAGCTTCTGCCCTGCCCGGCTAACCCCCGGGCGATGGCAGTGGTCGTTTCAAACTTGAGCAGCTAGCTCAAGGCCCTGCACAAGCTTCATGCGAACTGCATCATGGGCAACCTGCCTGAAACGTCAGAGCTGGTCCTCCTTGCTGTATGACCAGACGTGCACGTCCGACTGACGAGCCCTTAGGGGCTGGCGACGAGCACACATTCCCTCGCACTTCCCCAAGCAGCACTCGCCCCCTTCGGCGCGTGAGCGATTAGACTTGCCAGTTGCCAGATAACGAGACTGCCATGGCCGGGCTGATTCCCCAGAGTTTCATTGACGACCTGATCAACCGCCTCGACATCGTCGACGTGGTGAGTTCGCGCGTCCAGCTGAAAAAAACCGGCAAGAACTACTCCGCCTGCTGCCCGTTCCACAAAGAAAAAACCCCGTCCTTCACGGTCAGCCCCGACAAGCAGTTCTACTACTGCTTCGGCTGTGGCGCCGGTGGCAACGCCTTGGGCTTTGTCATGGACCACGACAACCTGGACTTCCCCCAGGCCGTCGAGGAACTGGCCCGCGCCGCCGGCATGGAAGTGCCCCGCGAGCAAGGCCGCCGCGACCAGAAGCCGCGCCAGCCCACTGACTCGCCACTTTACCCGCTACTGGACGCCGCCTCGGAGTTCTACCGCCAGGCCCTGCGCAGCCACCCGTCCCGCAAGGCAGCGGTGGACTACCTCAAGGGCCGCGGCCTGTCCGGGGAAATTGCCCGCGACTTCGGCCTGGGCTTTGCCCCGCCCGGCTGGGACAACCTGCTCAAGCACCTGGGTGCCGACACCCTGCAGCAGAAGGTGATGATCGATGCCGGCCTGCTGATCGAAAACGCCGAGAGCGGCAAGCGCTACGACCGCTTCCGCGACCGGGTGATGTTCCCGATACGTGACAGCCGCGGGCGCATCATCGCCTTCGGTGGCCGGGTGCTCGGCGACGACAAGCCCAAGTACCTGAACTCCCCGGAAACCCCGGTTTTCCACAAGGGGCAGGAGCTGTACGGGCTGTACGAGGCGCGCAAGCACAACCGCAACCTCGACGAGATCATCGTCGTCGAGGGCTACATGGACGTCATTGCCCTGGCCCAGCAAGGCCTGCGCAATGCCGTGGCCACCCTTGGCACCGCCACCAGCGAAGAGCACCTCAAGCGCCTGTTCCGCGTGGTGCCCAGCGTGCTGTTCTGTTTTGACGGCGACCAGGCCGGGCGCAAGGCCGCCTGGCGCGCACTGGAATCGACATTGTCGAACCTGCAGGACGGCCGTCGCGCGCGCTTCCTGTTCCTGCCCGAAGGCGAAGACCCGGACAGCCTGGTGCGCGCCGAAGGTACCGACGCCTTCATGGCCCGTATCAACCAGCATTCCCAACCGCTGGCCGACTACTTCTTCGAGCAACTTGGCGTAGAAGCCGACCCGCGCTCGCTGGAAGGCAAGGCGCATATGGCGACCTTGGCCGCACCGTTGATCGAAAAGATCCCCGGCGCCAACCTGCGTCAGCTGATGCGCAACCGCCTGAAGGAAATCACCGGCCTCGACCCGCAGCAGGTCGAGCAGCTGGCGCAACAAGCGCCGGCGACCAGCAGCATGCCGGACTACGACCCTGGCTACGATTACGACGCCATGGCCAGCTACACCCCCGACTACGGCGACATGCCGCAGCACGACTATGCCCCCGTTCATCAGGAGCAGGCATGGAAACCCAACAAGGGGGGCAGCAAGAAGCCGTGGAGCGACAAACCCTGGGACAAGAACCGCAAGGGCGGCAAGCCCTGGCAGCAACGCGACGAAGCGCCTCCCCGCGTGCCAGCGCCGGTCGAGCCGCCCACGCTGGCCGCCCTGCGCACCCTGCTGCACCACCCACTGCTGGCCGGCAAGGTGGAAGATGCCAGCCACTTCGCCGACGAAGAACACCTGTACAGCCAGCTGCTGGTGGCATTGATCGAAGCCGCGCAGAAAAATCCTGGGCTAAGCTCAATGCAGTTGATCGCACGTTGGCATGGCACCGAACAGGGCCGCCTGCTACGCGCCCTGGCGGAAAAGGAATGGCTTATCGTGGCCGACAACCTTGAACAACAGTTTTTCGACACTATAACTAGCTTGTCCGCCCGCCAACGCGAGCGCAGCCTGGAACAACTGCTCAGGAAATCACGTCAAAGCGAATTGACCAGCGAGGAAAAAACCCAGCTCCTCGCCCTGCTGAGCCGAAATGTTCCCGCACAAACGCCGACCTCATCTGGCGCGTGAGGCCCATGCTCGGGTATAATCCTCGGCTTGTTTTTTGCCCGCCAAGACCTTCAGTGGATAGGGTGTTATGTCCGGAAAAGCGCAACAGCAGTCTCGTATCAAAGAGTTGATCACCCGCGGTCGTGAGCAGGGCTACCTGACTTACGCGGAGGTCAACGACCACCTGCCTGAGGATATTTCAGATCCGGAACAGGTGGAAGACATCATCCGCATGATCAACGACATGGGGATCAACGTATTCGAGAGTGCTCCGGATGCGGATGCCCTTCTGTTGGCGGAAGCCGACACCGATGAAGCCGCGGCCGAAGAAGCCGCTGCTGCATTGGCGGCAGTTGAAACCGATATCGGCCGCACGACCGACCCGGTGCGCATGTACATGCGCGAAATGGGTACTGTCGAGCTGCTGACCCGCGAAGGCGAGATCGAAATCGCCAAGCGTATCGAGGAAGGCATTCGTGAAGTCATGGGCGCTATCGCCCACTTCCCGGGCACTGTCGACTACATTCTCGGCGAATATGATCGCGTCACCACCGAGGGTGGCCGCCTGTCGGACGTCCTCAGCGGTTACATCGACCCTGACGACAACATTGCCGCGCCAACCGAAGAAGTGCCGATCCCAGGCGCCAAGGCTGCAGCGGCGAAGGAAGAGTCCGACGACGACGAAGAAGAATCCGAAAGCGGTGACGACGAGGAAGAGGCCGAGAGCGGCCCGGACCCGGTAGTCGCAGCCCAACGCTTCGGTGCGGTATCCGATCAGCTTCAGGCGACCTCTAAGGTCCTGAAGAAAAATGGTCGTAACCACAAGGAAAGCATCGAGGCCCTGCAGGCCCTGGCTGACCTGTTCATGCCGATCAAGCTGGTACCGAAGCAGTTCGAGGTACTGGTCGAGCGTGTCCGTGACGCCCTGAACCGTCTGCGGCAGCAAGAGCGCGCCATCATGCAGCTCTGCGTACGTGACGCCCGCATGCCGCGAGCCGACTTCCTGCGCATGTTCCCAAGCAACGAAACCGACCAGACCTGGAGCGGTGACCTGGCCAAGCGCAACACCAAGTGGGCTGCCGCCCTGGGTGAAAAGAACGCTGCCATCGTCGCTTGCCAACAGAAGCTGATCGACCTTGAGACCGAAACCGGCCTGACCGTTGCCGAGATCAAGGAAATCAACCGTCGCATGTCGATCGGTGAAGCCAAGGCCCGCCGCGCCAAGAAAGAAATGGTCGAGGCGAACCTGCGTCTGGTGATTTCCATCGCCAAGAAGTACACCAACCGTGGCCTGCAGTTCCTCGACCTGATCCAGGAAGGCAACATCGGTCTGATGAAAGCGGTGGACAAGTTCGAATACCGTCGCGGCTACAAGTTCTCGACCTATGCCACCTGGTGGATCCGTCAGGCGATCACCCGTTCGATCGCCGACCAGGCACGCACCATCCGGATTCCGGTGCACATGATCGAGACGATCAACAAGCTCAACCGTATTTCCCGCCAAATGCTGCAGGAAATGGGTCGCGAACCGACTCCGGAAGAGCTGGGCGAGCGCATGGAAATGCCTGAGGACAAAATCCGCAAGGTACTGAAGATCGCCAAAGAGCCGATCTCCATGGAAACCCCGATCGGTGACGACGAAGATTCGCACCTGGGCGACTTCATCGAGGACTCGACCATGCAGTCCCCGATCGACGTAGCCACGGTCGAAAGCCTCAAGGAAGCCACCCGTGACGTGCTCTCGGGCCTGACCGCACGTGAAGCCAAGGTGCTGCGCATGCGTTTCGGTATCGACATGAACACCGACCACACCCTCGAAGAGGTGGGCAAGCAGTTTGACGTAACGCGTGAGCGGATCCGTCAGATCGAAGCGAAGGCGTTGCGCAAGCTGCGCCACCCGACTCGCAGCGAGCACCTGCGCTCCTTCCTCGACGAGTGATGACAAAACCCCGGCCCAGGCCGGGGTTTTTCTTTAGTGGCCCGAGACATAAAGCCCGCCTTCCGTTGCACACCTGCAGCAATGCCCGTCTACACTCGACTTCAGACCACCTGAGTGCGAGGCTGCCATGTCCTTGAAGCCGGCCATTCTGTTGCTGATCCTGATTTTGTGGAACACAACGGCCGGCGCCCTGACCCTGACAGATGAGGAGAACGCCTGGCTGGCTGCCCACCCGCAGCTGAAGCTGGGTGTAGACGCCTCTTGGCCACCGTTCGAGTTTCGCGACCAGGAGGGCCGGTACCAGGGATTGGCCGCCGACTACATCGCCATGATCCAGCAGCGCCTGGGCGTGACGTTCAAACCGGTCGAACCCAGCAGCTGGACCGAGGTGCTGGCGCAAGCGCGGGAAAGCCGTATCGACCTGCTGCCCGGCATCATGTCCACCCCCGAACGCCAGGGCTTCCTGGCCTTCACTCGCCCGTACCTCGACTTCCCCATTGTCATCCTCGCGCACAAAGGCGGCGCACAACCGCGCAAGCTGGCTGACCTGTACGGCCTGAAAATTGCCGTGGTCGAGAACTACGCCCCGCACGAGTTGCTGCGTACCCACCACCCGGACCTCAACCTGGTTGCCCTGCCAAACGTCAGCTCCACGCTGCAAGCCCTGGCCACCGACCAGGTGGATGCCGTGGTCGGCGACCTCGCTTCCAGTATCTGGAGCCTGCGCCAACTCAAGCTCGACGGCCTCTACGTCAGCGGCGAAACGCCCTACCGCTACCAGTTGGCGATGGCCGTTCCCCGCGACAAGAGCGTGCTGGTCGGCATCCTCGACAAAGTGATGGCCGACATGAGCAGCAGCGAAATCAGCCAGATCCAGCAGCACTGGGTGGGCAATGTGGTCGACCAGCGGATGTTCTGGTCCGACCTGCTGGTGTATGGCCTGCCAACGGTGCTGTTGCTGATGGCTGTGCTGGCAGTGGTCATTCGCATCAACCGCCGGCTCAGCTCGGAAATTTCCCGGCGCATCGCCCTTGAGCAAGAACTGCGCAGCAGCGAGTACCACTACCGCGGCCTGGTCGAGAGCCTGTCAGCCATCGCCTGGGAAGCCGATGCCAACGACTTCACCTACAGCTACGTTTCACCCCATGCCGAAGATCTGCTCGGCTATCCATTGAGTGACTGGCTCAGGCCCGGTTTCTGGCGCAGTATCCTGCACCCGGAGGACGCGCTCTGGGCCCAGGCCTACTGCGACAGCGAGACCGCAGCGGGGCGCGACCACAGCCTGGACTACCGGGTGATCCGGGCTGACGGTCAGCCCCTCTGGGTACGCAACATCGTCAGTATGATCGAGCACGGCCACCAGCCAGTGATGCGCGGGCTGATGATCGACATCAGCGAAACCAAGCGCACGGAGGATGCCCTGCGCCTGTCCGAACAGAAGTTTGCCTCGGTATTCCAGCAGTGCCCCGATATCTTGCTGATCGCTCGCCACAGCGATGGCTGCCTGCTGGAGGTGAACGAGGCTTTCGAAGAGCAGATCGGACTGCCCCCAGACCAGGTCATAGGCCGCACTGCCACCGACCTTGACCTGTGGGGCGTAGAGGGCAGTGGCCCGCTCCTGCTTCAAAGGTTGCACCAAGGGGGTATCCGTAACCTGGAAATGAGCTTCCGCCGCAGCAACGGCCAACTGTTCACCGGCCTGACTTCGGCTGAAACCTTCGAACTGGACGGCACACCCGCACTGGTAGTGGCGGTACGTGACATCAGCCAGCTCAAGGAGACCCAGCAGCAGCTGCAAACTTCTGAAGAAAAGTTTGCAAAGGCCTTCCACGCTTCGCCCGACGGCCTGCTGCTGTCGCGCCAGAGCGACGGTTTGCTGCTGGAGGTGAACGAAGGCTTCTGCCGCCTCACCGGCTACGACCTCAACCCAACCATCGACCAGACCTCGCTGGACCTGGGTATCTGGGTCGACCTCAACGAGCGCAAACGCCTGGTCGACCAGCTCAACCGTGACGGCTTCGTGCGCGACTTCACCTGCCATATCCGCCGCAGCGACGGGCAGATCCGACTGTGCGAGCTGTCCGCCCGACCCCTGCCGATTACCGGCGTCGACTGCATGCTGACCATCGCCCGCGACATCACCGAGCGTCACCTGATGCAAGAAAAACTGCAGCTGGCCGCCACTGTGTTCGAGAACACTGCCGAAGGGGTGCTGATTACCGACATTGACCAGCGCATCAGTGCCGTCAACCGCGCCTTCAGCGAAATCACCGGCTACAGCGAGATCGAGGCCCTCGGCCAGACCCCGCGCCTGCTCGCCTCTGGCCAGCACGACAGCGCTTTCTATCTGGCCATGTGGCACCAGCTTACCGCCGAGGGCCACTGGCAGGGCGAAATCTACAACAAGCGCAAGAACGGCGAACTTTACCCAAGCTGGCTGACCATCAGCGCCGTGCGCAACAGCGACCGCGAGATCACCCACTTCGTGGCGGTTTTTGCAGACATCTCCAGCATCAAGCACGCCCAGGCCAAACTCGACTATCAGGCCCACCACGACCCGCTGACCGGCCTGCCCAATCGCACCTTGTTCGAAAACCGGCTGCAGGGCGTACTCACCTGCGCGCAGGTGTCCAACCGCCAAGGCGCAGTGCTGTTCCTGGACCTCGACCGCTTCAAGCACATCAACGACAGCCTTGGCCACCCGGTCGGCGACCTGCTGCTCAAGGGCATCGCCCAGCGCCTGAAAGAGCAGGTACGCGACGTTGACACCGTAGCCCGCCTGGGTGGCGACGAATTCATCATTCTGCTGCCCGGCTTGCACAAGCCCAGTGACGCCAGCACTATCGCCAACAAACTACTGGCCTGCTTCAACGCACCGTTCCAGGCCGGCGAGCATGAGTTTTTCACCAGCGCCAGCATCGGCATCAGTCTTTACCCACAGGATGGCACTGACGTCTCCACACTGATCCGCAACGCCGACGCCGCCATGTACCGCTCCAAAGCCAAAGGCCGCAACCGCGTCGAAGCCTACACCCGCGACCTCACCGCCCAGGCCAGCGAGCGCATCGCCCTGGAGCATGAGCTGCGCCGGGCCGTCGAACGCAACGAAATGAGCCTGTGCTTCCAGCCCAAGCTCAGCCTGAAGACCCAGAGCCTGGTGGGTGCCGAAGCGCTGATCCGCTGGAGCCACCCGACCTTTGGCGAGGTACCGCCGGAACACTTCATCCACTTGGCGGAAGAGAACGGCACCATCCTGCAGCTCGGCGACTGGGTACTGGAGCAAGCCTGCCGGCAGATGCAGGCCTGGAAGCAGCACTACCAACCCTTCGGCCCGCTGTCGATCAACCTTGCCGGCGCCCAGCTGCGCCACCCGCACCTGGCACGGCGCATCGAACAACTGCTCAAGCACCATCAGCTGAAGGCCGGTGACCTGCAGTTGGAAATCACCGAAAACTTCATCATGAGCCAGGCAGAAGAGGCCCTGGCCGTGCTGTACCAACTGAAGAAACTCGGCGTACAGCTGGCCATCGATGACTTCGGCACCGGCTATTCCTCGCTCAGCTACCTCAAGCGCCTGCCGCTGGACATCCTCAAGATCGACAAGTCGTTCATCCGCGGCCTGCCCGACGATCCACATGACGCCGCCATTGCCCGGGCGATCATTGCCCTGGGCCGCAGCATGCAGCTGACCATCATTGCCGAAGGCGTGGAGAACCAGGCCCAGCAACGTTTTCTGGCGGCCGAGGGCTGCGAGCAGATCCAGGGCTACATCGTCAGCCTCCCGCTACCACCAGAGGAATTCGCGGCCGCGTTTCTTCGCATAGCACTATCGGATCTTTCAGATGGCACAGGTGCGAAACCCTCGTTATAATCCGCCCACTTACTGAGGGCCTATAGCTCAGTTGGTTAGAGCAGAGGACTCATAATCCTTTGGTCCACGGTTCGAGTCCGTGTGGGCCCACCAGATACGACAAAGCCGCGCGATTGCGCGGCTTTTTCATGCCCGCAAGAAATAAATGGTCAGGGGCGCGTACATCCAGCGCAGCGGCGCCGAGCGCATGACCTTGGAAGTAGCGCTAAAACGGTATCTCAGCGAAATCAGCCCCACCAAGAAGCCGGTCACCCAGCGCGCCGATAATCGCGGAAAGGTGCCCTATCGATACTTCAAGCCAAACACCCTAGCTTGAGGATCGGACAATGAGCCGAATAGCCGCCATTATCAGCTCACAAAATGAGCCGAATATGCTCGCTAATCGGCTCACAGATGAGCAAGCCCCATGAATGAACCTGGGCCTGCCCCGTGACAACGGACGCCAGGAAGCTGGCTACAGAGCCAACTGCCTCAAGCCTTTGCGTATTCGTTCGGTGCGCTCATCACTAACGCGGCGCCTGGGCTAAACGAAGGAGGCCGCACCACTGCACGTTCCAGTCCATCGGGCGATGGCCATCAACCATGGGCAAACCCATAAGAACCCTCCCAGCCTGCTCCACCATCCCCTCTGCCAACGTCCGCAAATGTACCGCTGTTGGTTAATCCCCTCCCGGACGCATCTCGACCTGCCGTGGGTTGTAGAAGGTCATGCCAGGCGGAATATCCCGCGTAACCAACGACATCGCGCCGATCACTACGTCATCGCCAATGTCGATGCGATCAGCAACGATGCAACTGTTGGCGCCCATGCTCACGTTGTCACCAATGCGCAGTGCGTACTCCTGCATCCCCAGGGTCTTGATGCCGATCGAGCAGTTCTGCCGGATGAAGAAGTTGCGCCCGATGCTGACGTACCGGGTAATCACCACCCCCGGCAGGTGCGCGATGCGCAGGCCAGGGGCAATCTGGGCGCCGATGTCGATGTCCACCCCATACTTGAGGTTGAGCCGCTGTTGCATGCGCCGGGCGTGACGCCGGGCAAGGCCGCCGCGGGCGTCGAGGTACTGGGCCAGGCGATAGGCGAAGAGGAAACGCAGTTTGTTGTCCTTGCGTGCGCGGCGCAGCACGTTGAACAGCAGGCTGATAGGGCGTCCGGGCCTTTTCTTGTTGGAGACTTCCAGTCGCCAGCATTCGAGCAGGTGGTCAAGGTTCACGCTGAGGTTCCCGTTGGACTAGCGCTTCATCATGCCGAATTAGTGCCGAAGACGCAGCCTTCGGACATGCACGGCCGTTCTAACCCAAAGTGCCAAGCCGACGCCGTCAACGGTGATCGACTGTACCTGGCCTTGCCCTGATTGGCACAGGCTGGCTAGGCTAGCGGGCCAACCGTAGAGACTCGCCATGTCGGATTCCCGCTCCATCACGCTGGATGAAATCGATCGCCAGCTGATCGCCCTGCTGCAGATCAACGCCCGCGAAAGCGTCGCCACCCTCGCCCGCCAGTTGGGCATCGCCCGCACCACCGTCAATTCGCGCCTGGAGCGGCTGGAGAAAAACAAGGTTATCTCTGGCTATGGCGTACGCCTGGGCCAGAGTGTGATAGGCGGCGGGTTGCAAGCGTATGTCGGGATCAAGGTGCAGCCACGCTCCGGCAAGGACGTGGTGCGGCGCCTGAGTGCCATGGGCCAGGTGCAGCAGCTGTGTGCGGTAAGCGGCGAATTCGACTATGTCGCCTGGCTGCGTACGGACTCGCCCGAGCAGCTGGATCAGTTGCTCGACCAGATTGGCAGTGTCGACGGGGTGGAGAAAACCACCACGTCGATCATTCTCAGCAGCAAGGTGGACCGTGGACAGCCGCTTTGAACGGGCTGGCGCTCGGGTGGGTTATCGATGAGGCCTGTTGTAGGAGCGGGTTTACCCGCGAATGGGGCAGAGAATCTACCGACGCATTCGCGGGTGAACCCGCTCCTACAAAGGGCCAGGGCGGTTTTTGAACTACCTCGACCGCCTCCTCGTCTTAATGAGCATGATTTTAATCATTACGACGAAACTAACTACATTCAGACAACACTCTGCACCTTAATTACGAACACCCCACTCCCTAAAATGACAGCCGGGCATCTCCTATACTCAGGCTCCGCTCCTCGCGCAGCCTCTCTGGCAAGGTCATTTCATGAACAAGAAGAACCGCCACCCCGCCGACGGCAAGAAGCCGATCACCATTTTCGGCCCGGACTTCCCTTTTGCTTTCGACGACTGGCTGGAACACCCGGCAGGCCTGGGCAGCATTCCGGCTGAGCGCCATGGGGAAGAGGTGGCCATTGTCGGTGCCGGTATCGCCGGCCTGGTAGCGGCCTACGAGCTGATGAAGCTGGGCCTCAAGCCGGTGGTGTACGAGGCTTCCAAGCTGGGCGGCCGGCTGCGCTCGCAAGCCTTCAATGGCACTGACGGGATCGTTGCCGAGCTGGGTGGCATGCGCTTCCCGGTGTCGTCCACCGCCTTCTACCACTACGTCGACAAGCTGGGCCTGGAAACCAAGCCCTTCCCCAACCCGCTGACCCCGGCTTCGGGCAGCACGGTGATCGACCTGGAAGGCCAGACCTACTACGCCGAGAAGCCCACCGACCTGCCGCAACTGTTTCATGAGGTAGCCGACGCTTGGGCCGATGCTCTGGAGAGCGGTGCGCAGTTCGCCGATATCCAGCAGGCCATCCGCGACCGTGATGTACCGCGCCTGAAGGAACTTTGGAACAAGCTGGTGCCACTGTGGGACGACCGCACCTTCTACGACTTCGTCGCCACCTCGCGCTCTTTTGCCAAGCTGAGCTTCCAGCACCGCGAAGTGTTCGGCCAGGTCGGTTTCGGCACCGGCGGTTGGGACTCGGACTTCCCCAACTCGATGCTGGAAATCTTCCGCGTGGTGATGACCAACTGCGACGACCACCAGCACCTGGTGGTCGGGGGCGTGGAACAAGTGCCACAAGGCATCTGGCGCCACGTACCGGAACGCTGCGTGCATTGGCCAGAGGGCACCAGCCTGAGCACGCTGCATGGCGGCGCACCGCGTACCGGGGTCAAGCGCATTGCCCGCGCCGCCGATGGCCGCCTGGCGGTCACCGACAACTGGGGCGATACCCGCCACTACAGCGCAGTACTCGCCACCTGCCAGACCTGGTTGCTGACCACCCAGATCGACTGCGAGGAATCGCTGTTCTCGCAAAAGATGTGGATGGCCCTGGACCGTACCCGCTACATGCAGTCGTCGAAAACCTTCGTCATGGTCGACCGCCCGTTCTGGAAGGACAAGGACCTGGAAACCGGCCGTGACCTGCTGAGCATGACCCTCACCGACCGCCTCACCCGCGGCACTTACCTGTTCGACAACGGCAACGACAAGCCCGGGGTGATCTGCCTGTCGTACTCGTGGATGAGCGACGCGCTGAAGATGCTGCCGCACCCGGTGGAAAAGCGCGTACAACTGGCCCTGGATGCGCTGAAGAAGATCTACCCGAAGACCGATATCGCCGGGCACATCATCGGCGACCCGATCACGGTTTCCTGGGAGGCCGACCCGTACTTCCTCGGCGCCTTCAAAGGCGCGCTTCCGGGCCATTACCGCTACAACCAGCGCATGTACGCGCACTTCATGCAGCAGGACATGCCGGCGGAGCAGCGCGGCATCTTCATTGCCGGTGACGACGTGTCATGGACCCCCGCCTGGGTTGAAGGCGCGGTGCAGACGTCGCTGAATGCGGTGTGGGGTATCATGAACCACTTTGGTGGCCACACCCACCCCGACAACCCCGGCCCGGGCGATGTGTTCAACGAAATCGGCCCGATCGCCCTGGCGGATTGAGACAAGGAGGCACCATGCGCATCGCTCTGTACCAGGGCGCACCCAAGCCACTGGATGTGCCCGGCAACCTGCAACGGCTGCGCCACCAGGCGCAGTTGGCAGCCGACCGCGGCGCACAGTTGCTGGTGTGCCCGGAGATGTTCCTGTCCGGCTACAACATCGGCCTGGCCCAGGTCGAGCGCCTGGCCGAGGCCGCCGATGGCCCGGCAGCCATGACCGTGGTGGAGATCGCCCAGGCGCACCGCATCGCCATTGTCTATGGCTACCCAGAGCGCGGCGATGACGGGGCGATCTACAACAGCGTGCAACTGATCGATGCGCATGGCCGCAGCCTGAGCAATTACCGCAAAACCCACCTGTTCGGTGAACTGGACCGCTCGATGTTCAGCCCTGGTGCGGACCACTTCCCGGTGGTGGAACTGGAAGGCTGGAAGGTTGGCCTGCTGATCTGCTACGACATCGAGTTCCCGGAGAACGCCCGACGCCTGGCGCTGGACGGCGCCGAGCTGATCCTGGTGCCGACGGCGAACATGACGCCGTACGACTTTACCTGCCAGGTGACCGTGAGGGCACGGGCGCAGGAAAACCAGTGCTACCTGGTATATGCCAACTACTGCGGCGCGGAAGACGAGATCGAGTATTGCGGGCAGAGCAGCATCATCGGCCCGGATGGCAGCTTGCTGGCCATGGCCGGGCGGGATGAGTGCCAGTTGTTGGCAGAGCTTGAACATGAGCGGGTGGTGCAGGGGCGCAGGGCGTTTCCCTACCTGACCGATTTGCGCCAGGAGCTGCACCTGCGTAAAGGCTGACAAGGGCCGCTATGCGGCCCATTCGCGGGCACGCCCGCTCCCACGGGATTTGCGCTGCCTTTCATACCGGCGCCATACCCGCGAAAAGGCCGGGCCTGCAAACAAATCGGTTAGCATGGAGAGCAGCCACCGGAGCCCCCATGCCTGACGCCATCCGCCAACTCACCCTCGCCAACGGCTTGCAACTGACCCTGCGCCACGCCCCGCGCCTCAAGCGCTCGGCCGCCGCACTGCGGGTGCACGCGGGCAGCCACGACGCACCTGCCAAATGGCCCGGTCTGGCGCACTTCCTCGAACACCTGTTCTTCCTCGGTACCCCGCGCTTCCCGCTGGAAGACGGCCTGATGCGCTACGTGCAAGCCCTGGGCGGCCAGGTCAACGCCAGCACGCGCGAACGCGCCACCGACTTTTTCTTCGAGGTGCCACCCAACGCGCTCGGTGGCGGTCTCGAGCGCCTGTGCCAAATGCTGGCAGAACCGGATCTGGGCATCGAACGCCAACGCCGTGAACGCGAAGTGATCCATGCCGAATTCATCGCCTGGTCGCGCAATCCAACGGCCCAACAGCAGTTCGCCTTGCTGCAGTCAGTGTCAGCCAGGCATCCACTGGGCGCTTTTCATGCTGGCAATCGATACACCCTGGCCTTGCACGATGCGGCCTTCCAGCAAGCGCTTGCGGGCTTTCATCAACGCTTCTACCAAGGCGGCCAGATCTGCCTGAGCCTTTGCGGTCCGCAGCCGCTGGATGAACTTGAACGCCTTGCCCGGCAGCAGGCCGAACTGTTCGCTGCAGGTGAGCGCGTGCCGCAAATACTGCCGCCGCCACTGCCAGCAATGGCTAGCGCTTTGACCTTCACGCACCAAAGCCTCCCCAGCGGTGCCGAGCACGCCCTGGAACTGCTGATCGCTTACCTGGAGGACAGCCGCCCAGGTACCTGGCTGGGCGCGCTTCGCGAGCGTGGCTGGTTACAACGTTTCACGGCCGAAAGGTTGTATGCGTTCGCCGGTCAGCTGCTGTGGCACCTTGACCTGAAGCTCAGTGCCGACGCTTGCCCGGACGAAGCCAGCGCCCTGCTGCAAGGTTGGTTCAGGTTCATCCGCCAGGCCGACCGCGAACAGTTGAACCACCAATTCGGCCTGTTGCAGCACAGCCGTGCGCACAGTGCCAGCGCGCTCGAGCTGGCACGCCGGGACAGCACAGGCCAGCCGTTCGCCAAGCTGGATGCCCAAGGGTTGCAGGCGCTTGGCGCCCTGCTGGAAAGCCTGCCAGGTGGCGACCATGGCGATTGGCAGCTTTTGCCAGTCGACCCATTGCTGAAGGCTGACCTGCCCCATGCCAAGGCGCAGCCGCTGCCGGCAGCGCTGAAGATCAGTGACCAGCTCCCGCCGGCGCGCCAATACGCTGCGCTGTACCTGCGCTGGCATGTACCTTCTCCGTTGCGCCAGCAGCTACAACGTGTGCTGGAACTGGCCCTGGCACCACTGCAGGAACGCTGTGACCGCGCCTCCGTGCAACTGCAGTACAGCAGCGCCGGAGAATACTGGCAGTTGCGCTGCGCCGGCCTGCCAGCAGCAGTGCTGCGGGCAGTGGAACAAGCCTTGGCCTTGATGCTCAAGCCACCTGCCAGTTGCTGGCTGCCCGACACGGCGCAGCCCCCGGCCCTGATCCCCATCAGGGCCCTGCTCAAGCAACTGCCAGACGCGGTACGGGGTAGCCTGCCCGCAGCGGTGCCTGCCTGCACGCTGACCCAGCAGCAGCTCGACAGCCTGTGGCTGCACACCGAGTGGCATGGCATGGCTGCAGGTTTCGAGGATACCGCGCTAAACGCCTTGGGCGCCGCGCTGTTGCAGTGCCCTGGGCAAGGCTCGCGGCCGGGGCCCCTGCCATCATGGGCCAACCACCGCTGGCAGCATGCCCACGTGCCAGGCAGCGAACATGCCCTGCTGCTGTTCTGCCCGTTGCCGGCGGCAAAAGAGGCCGCAGGCCGCCTGTTAGCCCAATTGCTGCAAGGGCCGGTTTACCAGCGCCTGCGGGTAGACTTGCAACTCGGCTACGCGGTGTTCAGCGCCTTTCGTCAGGTCGAGGGGGTCGGTGGGCTGCTGTTCGGTGTGCAGTCCCCCCACACCGGTCAGGCACAGGTGCTCGACCACCTGCTCAGCCTGCTGCGCCATGGCGTCACCCTTGACCCGGCCGCTCGTCAGGCGTTGGCCGGGCAATTCGACGAACCCGCCATGGCCAATGCCGATGTCGCCGAATGGGCGTGGCAGACACACTTGGGCACACAAGCCGATCGGCTGGATGTGCTGCGCAGGTCTATCCTGACTACGCGGCAGACGGATCTGGACCACCTGCTGAGCGACCTGCTCGACCCAGGTTCCGCTTGGCTATGTTTGGCCAACGCTGCCGCGCCAGACACTTCCTGGCAGGTTGAAAATCGATGATTATTACGCGAACTGCAACGGCGCTTCTCGAATAATTAACCTTCCGGTTCAAATTTTTCTTGTAAGATAGCGCAATCCCGTTTTCACGGAACTGCCAACGCATGGCGGTACCCAAGTAGTAGCTGAACAACCCAACCCTCATTCGGAAGGAGTAATTCCATGTGGACCAAACCTGCATACACTGACCTGCGTATCGGCTTCGAAGTCACCATGTACTTCGCTAACCGCTAAGCCGGGCTTAGGGTTTCACGCCTCGGCCTGCCGGGGCGTTTTCGTTTTTCAGATCCGGTTTCTGCATAGAGAGTGGCCATGTACATCCAGGTTCTCGGCTCCGCCGCCGGTGGCGGGTTCCCGCAGTGGAACTGCAACTGCGTCAACTGCAAGGGCTACCGTGATGGCACCCTGAAAGCCACCGCGCGCACCCAGTCATCCATCGCCCTGTCCGACGACGGTGTGCACTGGATATTGTGCAATGCCTCGCCCGACATCCGCGCTCAACTGCAGGCCTTTGCGCCGATGCAGCCGGCACGGGCACTGCGCGACACTGGTATCAACGCCATCGTCCTGCTGGACAGCCAGATCGACCACACCACCGGCCTGCTCAGCCTGCGCGAAGGCTGCCCACATCAGGTGTGGTGCACGGACATGGTCCACCAGGACCTGACCACCGGTTTCCCGCTGTTCAACATGCTCAGCCACTGGAACGGTGGCTTACAGTGGAACCGTATCGAGCTGGAAGGCAGCTTCGTGATCGACGCCTGCCCCAACCTCAAGTTTACCCCCTTCCCCCTGCGCAGCGCCGCGCCGCCCTACTCCCCGCACCGCTTCGACCCGCACCCGGGCGATAACCTGGGTTTGATGGTCGAAGACACCCGCACCGGCGGCAAGCTGTTCTACGCCCCAGGCCTGGGCCAGGTAGACGAAAAGCTGCTGGCGATGATGCACGGTGCCGACTGCCTGCTGGTCGACGGCACCCTGTGGGAAGACGACGAAATGCAACGCCGTGGCGTGGGCACCCGCAACGGCCGCGAGATGGGTCACCTGGCCCAGAACGGCCCTGGCGGCATGCTGGAAGTGCTCGACGGCTTCCCGCGCCAGCGCAAGGTACTTATCCACATCAACAACACCAACCCGATTCTTGACGAAGACTCACCCGAGCGCGCCGAAGTCCTGCGCCGGGGCGTCGAAGTTGCCTTCGATGGCATGAGCATCGCGTTGTAAAACAGTCTGTGAGGCGACACCAGACCCTGTGGGAGCGGGCATGCCCGCGAAAAAGCCAACACGGTCCATGGCACCGGCTTCGCCGGTGTTCGCGGGCACGCCCGCTCCCACAAGGGAGAGGGATGTGCCAGGCCAGATAATCGTTCTACAGGAGCCAGCCGAATGAGCGACGCACTGCCAATGTCCCCTGCCGAATTCGAGCAGGCCCTGCGCGCCAAGGGCGCCTATTACCACATCCATCACCCGTACCACGTGGCGATGTACCAGGGGCGCGCCACCCGCGAGCAGATCCAGGGCTGGGTAGCCAACCGCTTCTACTACCAGGTCAACATCCCGATGAAGGATGCCGCGATCCTGGCCAACTGCCCGGACCGCGAAGTGCGCCGCGAGTGGATCCAGCGCCTGCTCGACCACGATGGTGCGCCCGGCGAGGATGGCGGCATCGAAGCCTGGCTGCGCCTGGGCCAGGCTGTCGGGCTGGACCCGGACCAATTGCGCTCGCAAGAACTGGTATTGCCTGGCGTGCGCTTTGCCGTGGACGCCTACGTCAACTTTGCCCGCCGCGCCAGCTGGCAGGAAGCCGCCAGCAGTTCGCTGACCGAGCTGTTCGCCCCGCAAATCCACCAGTCACGCCTGGACAGCTGGCCGCAGCACTACCCGTGGATCGACCCCGCCGGCTATGAGTATTTCCGTACCCGCCTGGGCCAGGCTCGACGCGATGTGGAACACGGCCTGGCGATTACCCTGCAGCACTACACCACCCGTGCGGGCCAGGAGCGTATGCTGGAGATACTGCAGTTCAAGCTGGATATCCTCTGGAGTATGCTCGATGCCATGAGCATGGCCTACGAACTGAACCGCCCACCCTATCACTCCGTCACCCAGGAACGGGTGTGGCACAAGGGAATCACCCTATGAGTTTCGACCGTAACCAAGTGCCGAACTGGCGCCCCGGCTACCGCTTCCAGTACGAGCCGGCGCAAAAGGGCCATGTGTTGCTGTACCCCGAAGGCATGATCAAGCTCAACGACAGCGCGAGCCTGATCGGTGGCCTGATCGACGGCCAGCGTGACGTGGCAGCCATCATCAGCGAACTCGAACAGCAATTCCCCGATGTCCCGGAAGTGGCCGATGACATCGAGCAGTTCATGGAGGTGGCCCGTGCCGAACACTGGATCGTCCTCGCCTGAGTTGCCACCTACGCCCGAGGTCGGCCTGCCGCTGTGGCTGCTGGCCGAGCTGACCTACCGCTGCCCGCTGCAGTGCCCGTATTGCTCCAACCCGCTGGACTTCGCCGCCCAGGGCCAGGAGCTGAGCACCGAACAGTGGTTCAAGGTCATGGCTGAAGCGCGGGAAATGGGTGCCGCACAAATCGGCTTTTCCGGTGGTGAACCGCTGGTACGCCAGGACCTTGCCCAGCTGATCGCAGAGGCCCGCCGCCTGGGTTACTACACCAACCTGATCACTTCGGGCATCGGCCTGACCGAGGCGCGCATCGCCGACTTCAAAAAGGCTGGCCTGGACCATATCCAGATCAGCTTCCAGGCCAGCGACGAGCAGGTGAACAACCTGCTGGCCGGCTCGAAAAAGGCTTTTGCACAGAAGCTGGAAATGGCCCGCGCGGTAAAAGCCCATGGCTACCCGATGGTGCTCAACTTCGTCACCCATCGGCACAACATCGACAAGATCGACCGCATCATCGAGTTGTGCATGGCCCTTGAGGCCGACTTTGTCGAGCTCGCCACGTGCCAGTTCTATGGCTGGGCGCACCTCAACCGCCTGGGGTTGCTGCCAACCCGCGCGCAGCTCGAGCGGGCCGAACGTATCACCAACGAATACCGGGACAAGCTCAAGGCCGAGGGCAACCCGTGCAAGCTGATTTTCGTTACCCCTGACTACTACGAAGAGCGCCCCAAGGCCTGCATGAACGGCTGGGGCAACCTGTTCCTCACCATCACCCCGGACGGTACCGCCTTGCCCTGCCACGGCGCCCGCCAGCTGCCCGTGCAGTTTCCGAATGTACGCGACCACGACTTGCACCATATCTGGTATGAGTCGTTCGGTTTCAACCGCTTCCGTGGCTATGAGTGGATGCGCGAACCTTGCCGCTCCTGCGACGAGAAAGAAAAGGACTTCGGCGGCTGTCGCTGCCAGGCCTTCATGCTGACCGGCGATGCCAGCAACGCAGACCCGGTGTGCGCCAAATCGACCGAGCACGGCATCATCCTCAAGGCCCGCGAGGAGGCAGAAACCGCCCAGCTCGCCATTGAACAGATGACCTTCCGCAATGATCGAAACTCCCGTGTCATCGCCCGCGGCTGAATTCAGCGCGGCCCAGGCAGTTGCCGCCGGCACCGACTTCGCCGAACTCAAGGTCAGTGCCGACGGGCTGTTCTGGGTCGAATTTCGCCCCGCTGACGGTGCTTGCCGTATCTGGCACTGGCTGTACCACCAAGCCCGCTGCCTGACCCCGGACGGCTTCAGCGTACGCAGCCGGGTCTATGAGTACGGCGGTGGCAGCTTCTGCCTGGGGGGCGACGGGCTGGTGTTCGTCAACGAAAAGGACCAGCAGGTCTACACCCAGCCGCTGGACGATCTGTTACCACGTGCACTGACCCAGGATGCCCACTGCCGCTATGGCGATGTGCAGTGGCACGACGGCCAGGTGCTGGCCGTCGAAGAGCGCCATGCCGAGCAGGTAGAGCACCGCCTGGTCGCTTTGGGTGACAGCAGCCGCGAGGTGCTCGCCGAGGGCGCCGACTTCTATGCCTCGCCTGCTGTCAGTGCCGATGGCCAGCGCCTGGCGTGGATCGAATGGGACCGCCCGGCGCAGCCCTGGACCGTCACCCGGCTGATGTATCGCGCGCGCGATGCCAGCGGCCACTGGGGGCCGGCGCAATGTGTAGCCGCCGCAGAAGAATCGCTGCAACAACCACGCTTCGATGCCGAAGGTCGGCTCTACTGCCTGTCCGACCGCAATGGTTTCTGGCAACCCTGGGGTGAGGTCGATGGCCAATGGCAGGCGTTGCCTGCCGCCCCGGCAGACCATGCTGCTGCGCCTTGGCAATTGGGCACCTGTACCTGGTTGGCACTGGGCCCGCAAAGCTACGTGGCCAGCTGGCTCGAAGACGGCTTCGGGCAATTGGGGCTGCGTGGTGAAGATGGCCGTATGGAGCGTTTCGCCAGTGCCTACACACGCTTTCGCAGCCTGGCCTTGGACAGCGAACAGCTGTATGCCATCGCCGCGTCGCCCATCAGCCCCCCGGCAGTCATTGCCATTGACCGCGGCAACCATGAAGTACGCGTACTGGCCGGTGGTGCCGAAATACTGCCAGCAGGGCAAATCAGCCTGCCGCAGCCGATCCATTACGACAGTGGCGGCGAGCAGGCCCATGGTTTCTTCTACCCGCCAGTGCATTCGCAGGGCGCCGCACCGCTGGTGGTGTTCATCCACGGTGGGCCAACCTCAGCCTGCTATCCCGTGCTCGACCCGCGTATCCAGTATTGGACCCAGCGCGGCTTTGCCGTGGCCGACCTCAACTACCGGGGCAGCACCGGCTATGGTCGGGAATACCGCCAGGCACTGCACCTGCGCTGGGGCGAAAGTGACGTGGCCGATGCCTGCGCGGCGGTCGAATACCTGGCTGCTCAAGGCCTGGTCGACAAGCACAAGGCGTTTATCCGCGGTGGTAGCGCCGGTGGCTACACCACCTTGTGCGCCTTGGCGTTCCATGACGTGTTCCGCGCCGGCGCCAGCCTCTATGGGGTCAGCGACCCGCTAGCCCTGGGCCGTGCCACGCACAAGTTCGAAGGGGATTACCTGGACTGGCTGATCGGCGACCCGCAGCGGGACGCTGAACGCTATCGCCAGCGCACGCCGCTGCTGCATGCAGATAGCATCAGGGCGCCAGTGATTTTTTTCCAGGGTGAACTGGATGCTGTAGTGGTACCGGAGCAGACCCGAAAAATGCTCGCAGCGCTCAAGGCCAAGGGTGTTCAAGCAGAGGCGCATTTCTATGCTCTCGAACGGCACGGTTTCCGACAGGCAAATAACCTGGCGCATGCGCTGGAACAGGAGTGGCTGTTCTTTTGCAACGTGATCAACCATCAACACAATAAAAACTAAGTGTGCTTTGCATTCGGAAAACCACAATTACCTGGCAATTCTGTCAGTAGACGTGTCTTGGTTCTGGCCCTAACGTCGCGGTATTCGCGCCGCCCTTGAACCTGTATGGATGCGCTATCAGGGCGGCGGCTATTGTAAATTGACAACGGGCCGCCATGATGAAAAAAGACGCGCACGGAGCACCAATCAAAGATCGACAAAATGGCCATACGCATTTCGTCATGCGGGTATGGGCGCTATTACTTCAATGGTTATCGCCGGATAAAACTCAGAGTGCAATCCTTGGGAAAAACCTGCCAGATGATGACGAGGAGAGCTGCCCACCCAATGCCCCTGAAAACTTTCTGATGTGGGTCGGGTCAACCACACCCCTCGACCGCAACCAGGAAGATGAACAGAAAGCCACCCATGAGCTCTTCAGAATGGTAGAAACAGGCGGGCCGGAAACGGGTGCGAGCCTCAAGGTGGTGCGAGATACGGAACGAGGCAAAGTCTGGTTGTTTGATAAGCCTGCGCACACGAGTAATTACCGGTGCGAGTCAAACTCCATCAAAGTTAATGTGGCACCCTACGAAGTCTATGAAGGCTGGAAGGAAAACCAGATTTACGACTTTTGCTGGAGCAGCAAATTCCCTGAAGTCGACAACGACCCGTATGGCGACTATGTGATCTTTCAGTGGAAGTCCGAGGGCAGCAATGTCTACCCTTTCTTCATGAAGGTGCAGGCCGGCCGGTTTGAAATGACGCACTACAACACCCGGCTTGATGGTGAAAAACACAAGGTGGTCTGGTGGACGCGAATTGAAGCGGACAAGTGGTACGACATCCGGATTCGGGTTCTGCTCTCCAGTGACCAAGATATCGGTACTGTTCAACTCTTTCTGGATAATGCCCCCCAGAAATTCACGGCCGACCGGGAAGGAAAACCTAGGGAACCCGATGAAAGGGATCCTTTTACCCTCGTATGCCAGACGTTCTCCCCTGCCCGGCATTACTTGAAATGGGGCGTTTACAATACCGGGTTCCCACTGAACGCGCTGAAACACTACGTCGACAAACTCATGGTAAAACGCATTGCATAGCGAGCTTCAAAACTGAGGGCTATTGCGGGGGTGGGAGACTGGCATGTCTTCCCCCCCGGCACCTCACCGCTTGGCGATGATATACACCGCATGCACTATCCCCGGAATGTATCCCAGCAAGGTCAGCAGAATATTCAGCCAGAACGCCCCGCCAAACCCCACCTGCAGAAACACGCCCAGCGGTGGCAGAAGAATGGCGATGATGATGCGAATAAAGTCCATGCGAGTCTCTCCTGAAGGGTTACATCAAAGACTAGCTCCCAGCCGTAGAGGTTCCACAGGCAAAAAAAAACGCCCCGGGCCGAATGAAACAGGCCAGGGGCGATGCGCAGGAACGCCAGACGGTTCGTTGAATTCTTTGCCAGGCCGCTACGCCGGCATTTCGCGACGGGCCTGCTGCTGGGCATGCAGGCGGGCGAAAGCGCGCGCCAGGCGCAGCAGCATTTCGTCGATGTTGCCTTTGCTCACAGTCAGCGCCGGTGAAAAGCGCACTACATCCGCTTGCGGCGCGTTGAGCAGCAGGCCTTCGTGCAGGGCCGCAGCCACCAGTTCGCGGGCCAGGTTTTCTTTCAGTTGCAGGGCCCATAGCAGCCCGTGACCGCGCACCTCACCCTGACCATAGCGCCCGGTCAGGCGGCTAAGGCCTTCACGCAGGTGACGACCGTTGTCCTGTACCTGGGCCAGAAAGCCAGGTTCCAGCACGCTGTCCAGCACCGCCAGGCCGGCGGCGCACATCAGCGCGTTGCCGTGATGGCTGCCTTCCAGCTCACCAGGCTCGGCGCAGCATGCCTTGCCCCTCGCCAACAAGGCGGCCAGCGGCACGCCGCCCCCCAGGCCCTTGCCCAAGGTGATGATGTCGGCACGCACGCCATAGAGCTCCTCGGCCAGCAGCGCACCACAGCGACCAATACCGGTCTGCACCTCATCAAGGATCAGCAGGATGCCCAGTTCGCGGCAGAGCGTTTCCACGCCCTTGAGGTATTCCTGAGTAGCGGGAATAACGCCCGCCTCACCCTGTATCGGCTCGAGCATGATTGCCACGGTGCGTGAATCCACCTCGGCGTGCAGCGCCGCGAGGTCATTGAACGGCACCTTGCTGAAACCCGGCAGACCAGGTTCGCAGCGATTGCACGGCAACGGGTCGGACGCGGACAGCGCGCCGAGGCTACGGCCATGGCAGGCTTGGCTGGCAGTAATGATGTGATAGGCGCCATTGCGGTGCAGCTGGCCCCACTTACGCGCCAGCTTGATCGCCCCTTCACAGGCCTCGGCACCGCTGTTGAGCAGGTAGGCCTGGTCACTGCCGGTACTCTGACACAGCCGGTTGACCAGCCCCAGCAGGCCACGGTTGTGGAAGCCCGAGCCCGGGTTGATCAACGCCTGAGCCTGGTTGCCCAACGCTTTGACCAGCACGCTGGGGCTGTGGCCCAAGCTGTTGACCGCACCGCCCTGAGTGAAGTCCAGGTAGGCATGCCCTTCGTTGTCCCACAACCACGAGCCCTGGCCACGCACGAATACCTGCGCTGCACGTTCGGTGCCGGGCATCAGGCGCTCAGGCGACAGCTCAGACGCGTGCGGCACGATCACCGGCGCACGCTTGGGCTCGGCGGCGGCGGCAGGAGCCGAGCGGCGCAGGTTGAACAGGTTCATCAGGGCTCCAACCAATCACGGTAAAGGGCAGCCACGGTGCGGTCTTGGTGCCTGCACTCGATATTTTGCCTTGCCTATCAAAAGTGTTTTTCATCCGGGGTAACAATCGACCGAATCATCGCTGTAACCCTTTGGAATACGGCGATAGACTAGGCTTCAGCAGGGTTTTCGACCATTTCGTTTTTCCAGCATTTTCGATAAGTGTTGCTTATGGATTTCCGCCAACTGCGTTATTTCGTCGCGGTGTACGAAGAAGGCCACGTAGGCCGTGCCGCCGAACGCCTGTCGCTGTCACAGCCGGCGCTTTCCCAGCAGATCCGCCAGTTGGAGCACAGCCTCGACCTGAGCCTGTTCGAGCGCAGCAACAAACGCTTGCTGCCGACCCTGGCCGCCCACACCTTGTACAACCATGCCCTGCCGTTGCTCGACGGCCTGCAGCGGGCCCACGAGGCCATGCGCAACTTCAAGGGCCAGTCGCTACGCACCTTGGCTATCGGTGTACTGCAGACGGTGCGGCCAAGCCTGATACCGCAGCTGCTTGAACGGCTGCGCAAGGCTCAACCTCACCTGGTCGTGCAGATTTACGAGTTGTCAGGGTTAGAGATCGAACGGCGCCTGCTCAATGGCAACCTGGACATCGGCATCAGCTACTTGCCGCCGCGCCAGCCAGGGCTGCATGGCCTGCTGTTGTACGAAGATGAGCTGCAACTGGTCATACCCGATACCCACCCGCTGAAGGACTTCAAGAAGGTGTCCATCCGTCAGGCCGCCGAGTTGCCCATGCTGATGCTGGGCGAAGAGTTCCAGATCCGCCAGATCTGGCAGGCACAGCTGGCCAGTCAGGGCCGACGGCCGCAGGTGCAGGCAGAGATGAACAATATGGCAGGGATTCTCGATAGCCTCGCGCACACGGCGCTGGCGACCATTCTGCCGGGGCGTGCCAAGGAGGCCGCCGAAGATGATCAAGGGCTGCTGTGGAAGCCGTTGAGCGAGCCGCGCGTGCCGTTGAAGGTCGGACTGGTATTTCGCGATGCCCAGCGCCAGCAGGCCTCTGTGGAGCTGCTGCGCACGTTGCTGGAGGAAGAGACGGACGCTCGCCTGATGGGAGCATCACCGCTGGATGTGCTGGCCTGAAAAACACGCACGCAAAGAAAACCCCGCCGAAGCGGGGTTTTCCAGACTGTTTCCCTGTGACATCCGTATCGCCCCGCCATCCTGGCAGGTGGTCCTTCGTCGTCGTCCTTGATCTGTCCTTTGCGCTTCCTGCGCAACGTCCATGTGGTAAAGATTAACAGTGGATCCAATCTTAGAACAGTGGTGAAAAGTCACCACGTCGTGTAGGAAAAAGCTTACACAGGAGATTCATTCACAGATATGCGATGGCTGAGGCCGCTTCCACCTATCTAAACTTAGGCGATACCTGTGGGAGCGGCCTTGCGTCGCGATTGGGCTGCGCAGCAGCCCCAATAATCGATCAGAACTGCTCGGCATCCAGCAGGTAAAGCGACTCACTCCCCGCCTTCACCGAAGCCACCAGCGAATCCACCCGTGGCAGCAACCGCGCAAAGTAGAACCGCGCCGTACCCAGCTTGCCCGAATAGAACGGCGCATCCCCCTCGCCCGCCTGGGCCGCCCGCGCCATCAGTGCCCACATGTAGCCATAGGCAACATAGCCAAAGGCATGCAAGTACTCGACCGAAGCCGCGCCAATTTCATTCGGGTTGCCCTTGGCCTGCTGCAATACCCACTCGGTCAAACCGTCGAGCTGATCGAGCGAAGCGCCCAGTGGCTTGGCGAATTCGTCCAGTTCGCTGCCTGCACCGGTAATGAACTGGCGAATCTCGTCAGAGAACAGCTTGTAGTATGCCCCGCCGCTGGCCACCACTTTACGCCCCATCAGGTCGAGGGCCTGGATGCCATTGGTACCTTCGTAGATCTGGGTAATGCGCACATCGCGCACCAACTGCTCCTGCCCCCACTCACGAATGTAACCATGCCCGCCGAATACCTGCTGGCCATGCACTGCGCACTCCAGGCCCAGGTCGGTGAGGAAGGCCTTGGCCACCGGCGTCAGCAGTGCCACCAGCTCTTCGCTGCGTTTGCGCACGCTGGCGTCTTCGCTGTACTTGGCACTGTCCAGTTGCATGGCCACATAAGTGGAGAATGCGCGGCCACCTTCGATCAGCGCCTTCATGGTCAACAGCATGCGACGCACGTCCGGGTGGACGATGATCGGGTCGGCAGCCTTGTCCTTGGCTTGTGGGCCGGCCGGGGCACGGCTTTGCAGGCGATCGCGGGCGTACTCCACGGCGTTCTGATAGGAGCGCTCGGCCGACGCCAGACCTTGAATGCCGACGCCCAGGCGCTCGTAGTTCATCATGGTGAACATGGCCGCCAAGCCTTTGTTCGGCTCACCGACGATGTAGCCGACAGCCTCGTCGAAGTTCATCACACAGGTAGCCGAAGCCTGGATGCCCATTTTGTGCTCGATCGAGCCGCAAGTGGCCGGGTTCCGCGCACCGAGGCTGCCGTCTTCATTGACCAGGAACTTCGGCACCAGGAACAGCGAAATCCCTTTCGGCCCCGCCGGTGCATCCGGCAACTTGGCCAGCACCAGATGGATGATGTTCTCGGTCAGGTCGTGTTCGCCACCCGTGATGAAAATCTTGGTACCGCTGACCTTGTAGCTGCCATCAGCCTGGGGCTCGGCCTTGGTGCGGATGATGCCCAGGTCGGTGCCGGCATGCGGCTCGGTCAGGCACATGGAGCCGGCCCAAACGCCGGCATACATGTTCGGAAGGTATTTTTCCTTCAAGGCCTCGCTGGCGTGGGCGTTGATCGACAGGCAGGCGCCGGCCGTCAGCATCGGGTACAGGCCGAAGGCCAGGCTGGACGCGTTGACCATTTCCTCGACCTGGGCCGAGATGGCCTTGGGCATACCCATACCGCCGAACAGCGGGTCGCCGCCCACGCCCACCCAGCCGCCTTCGGCGTAGGTGTTGTAGGCTTCAATGAAACCGGCTGGGGTCCGCACCGCGCCGTTGTCCCAGTGGCAGCCCTCTTCGTCGGCGGCGCGGCTGAGCGGCGCAATGGTCCTGGCGGTGACCTTGCCGGCTTCTTCCAGCACGGCCATGGCCGTGTCGGCATCGACAACCTCGGCCAGCCCGGGCAACTGCGTCCACTGCTCGGCCACGTTGAAGACTTCATTCAGTACGAAGCGCATGTCGCGCAGCGGCGCTTTATAGTCAGCCATGACAACCTCTCGCTAGTCGGGTCGGGGCGGTCTCGGGGAACCGCGACACTGGGGTTACTGGCAGTGTAACCGAACAACTTTTGCGAGACATAGGGTCATCAATCGACTGCATAGTCTCACTCGGTCACGCCGTACGCACTGCCCCACGCGGTGATTGTCGCCCATGCACCATGACACAATTGCGCCCCGCACCTTTGGCGCTGTAAAGCGCCTGGTCGGCGGATTTCAGTACCGCCTCGGGGTTGCGATGATCCGCCTGGCGCTCGGCCACACCAATGCTGATGGTGACCGAAACCGTGCCGCCGCCGCTGCCAGCGCGGCGCTGGCGCCCGGCGGTATCGTCCTGCGGGCGGTTGTGCTGATCGCGCAGGTGCATCACGTAATTGGCGATCACTTCACGCACGGCTTCCACATGCGGCACGCATTCCGCGGCGGTCTTGCCGGCGAACACCAGGGCGAACTCCTCCCCGCCATAACGGTAGGCACGGCCACCGCCGGTGACCTTGGACAAGCGGCTGGCGACTAACCGCAGCACCTGGTCACCGACATCGTGGCCGTGGGTGTCATTGAATTTCTTGAAGTGGTCGACATCGGTCATGGCGATCACATAGTTACGCCCCAGGCGCTGCATGCGCTCGTTCAGCGCACGGCGCCCCGGCAGGCCAGTCAGCTCGTCACGGAAGGCCATCTGATAAGCCTCGTGCGCCACTGCTGCGGCGATCATCAACATCACCTGGCTGCACATGATGTTCAAGGTGAACGGCAGGATGAAGGTTTGCGGCAGCATCCAGAAAATGCCCAGCAGGCCGATCAACTGCGCGGCGTGCAGCGGCCGGGGTGCACGCAGGTACTGCACCACCAGCAGAATGAACACACCCAGGAACAGTGGGTAGACCATCTGGATCAGGCTCATCCAGTGGCCATGCAAAGCCGGCCAGCGGATCTCCGCCAACCAGGTCAGCAACGCCTCGGGGTAGCTTTGCTGGAGGGCCACCGCCACACTGCCCACGGCAAACAGCACCGCACCGCGGGCGACCAGGTCCTGCAGCAGGTGCGTACGCTCCTGCCAGGCGCCATACAGCCCGAACAGCGCCGGCAGCAACAGGCAGACAAGGTGGAAGATCACCGCGGCGTCCTCACGCACGCGGCCATGGTCACGGTAGAAGTCGGTCTGGGTATCGAGCAGAAAGTAGGCGATGTACACCGTCAGCATCAGGAACAGCTCACGCTGACGGCGGTATACCGCGCAGTAGGCGCCACCCAGCAGCAGAACCAAGGTAGGCAGGACATTGAACAGCGATGTGAAAAAGACGCTGAGGTCTCTCACATAGGCTGCGGCGAGCCCTGCCAGCAACAAGAACAGCGACGGCAGGAAGTGGCTTGCGCGAACAGCGTTAAGACGAAACAAGGGTAATCTCCAACCCGGCAGATCAATAATGGCATTGTGCCCTCACTTCATCGGCAGTGCACTGGAACAGTTGAATTTGCGGTTGGATGAACGAACTTCCGGCCGCCACGCGAGCCTTGTAGGAGCGGGTTTACCCGCGAATACGGTAGCGCTGGCAACGGTGAACGGCTGATGGAGATTGGCCAGCAGCCCCGGCCACTTCGCGGGTAAACCCGCTCCTACGAGGGACCACGCTGAACCTGAAGACGTAAAAAACCCGCCTCCCGGTCAGGGCAGGCGGGTTTTGGCTACAGCGCCAGTATCAGTACGACAGGCCGAAGTGCTCTTCGTCCATCGCCATCAGGTTGTTGGCGCCCGACAGCATGGTCGCCACATGGGTACGGGTACGTGGCAGGATGCGCTGGAAGTAGAAGCGCGCAGTCTGCAGCTTGGCGGTGTAGAACGCCTCCTCGCTGGTGCCGGCTGCCAGTTTCTCGGCGGCCAGGCGGGCGATGTCGGCCCAGAAGTAGGCCAGGCAGGCATAGCCGGAGTACATCAGGTAATCGACCGAAGCCGCACCCACTTCTTCACGGTCCTTCATGGCAGCCATGCCCACTTTCATGGTCAGCTCGCCCCACTCCTTGTTGATGGCCGCCAGCGGTTCGACGAACTCCTTGACCGCTTCGTTACCTTCCTGCGCCTGGCAGAACTTGTGCACGATCTTGGTGAAGCCCTTCAGTGCTTCGCCCTGAGTCATCAGCACTTTACGACCGAGCAGGTCGAGGGCCTGAATACCGGTAGTGCCTTCGTACAGCATGGAGATACGGCTGTCGCGCACGTTCTGCTCCATGCCCCATTCGGCGATGAAGCCATGGCCGCCGTAGATCTGTACGCCGTGGTTGGCGGCTTCGAAACCGACTTCGGTCATGAATGCCTTGGCGATCGGGGTCAGGAACGCCAGCAGGGCGTCAGCCTTCTTGCGCTCTTCTTCGTCCTGGCTGTACTTGACGATGTCCACCTGCTTGGCGGTGAAGTAAACCATCGCGCGGTTGCCTTCGGCGAAGGCCTTCATGGTCAGCAGCATGCGACGCACGTCCGGGTGGACGATGATCGGGTCAGCGGCCTTGTCCGGTGCTTTCGGGCCGGTCAGGGAACGCATCTGCAGGCGCTCACGGGCGTACTTCAGGCCACCCTGGAACGCCACCTCGGCGTGGGCCAGGCCTTGCAGCGCGGTCCCCAGACGAGCAGTGTTCATGAAGGTGAACATGCAGTTCAGGCCTTTGTTGGCTGGGCCGATCAGGTAGCCGGTGGCAGCATCGAAGTTCATGACGCAGGTAGCGTTACCGTGGATGCCCATCTTGTGTTCGATCGAGCCGCAGCTCACGCCGTTGCGCTCGCCCACGCCGCCCTCGGCGTTGGGCAGGAACTTCGGCACGATGAACAGCGAAATCCCCTTGGTACCGGCCGGTGCGTCCGGCAGGCGGGCCAGGACGATATGGACGATGTTGTCGGCCATGTCGTGCTCACCGGCCGAAATGAAGATCTTGGTGCCCGACACTTTGTAGCTGCCGTCGGCCTGTGGCTCGGCCTTGGTGCGCAGCATGCCCAGGTCGGTGCCGCAGTGCGGTTCGGTCAGGCACATGGTGCCGGTCCACTCGCCGGACACCAGCTTGGTCAGGTAGGTGTGCTGCTGCTCGGCAGTACCATGCGCAGAAATAGTGTTCATCGCGCCATGCGACAGGCCTGGGTACATACCCCACGACCAGTTCGAGCCACCGACCATTTCGCTCAGCGCCAGGCCCAGCGACTCTGGCAGGCCTTGGCCGCCATGTTCGACGTCATGTGCCAGGCTCGGCCAGCCGCCTTCGACGAACTGCTGGTAGGCTTCTTTAAAGCCGGTTGGGGTTTTCACCCCCGATTCGCTCCAGGTGCAGCCTTCCTGGTCACCCACGCGGTTCAGCGGCGACAACACCTGCTCACAGAACTTCGCGCCTTCTTCAAGGATCGCGTCGACCATGTCGGGCGTGGCGTCCTGGCAGCCCGGCAGGCTCTGATAGTGCGCCTCATAGCCAAGCAGCTCGTCGCGAACGAAGCGGATATCACGCAAGGGGGCTTTGTAGTCAGGCATTGCGATGAACCTCTAGGTGAGTTCTGTGGGGTGACCCGCGCTTGGCGGAAGCCGATCAAACAGTTGTTTGAAACTTACGTTTAGCTCAGCTTTCTGTCAAGGATGGACTATGGTGCCATTTACGCCACGAAAAATGGCAAATCAGTCATGCCATGCCACAAACCCTTGTAGGAGCGGGCTTGCCCGCGAAGAGGCCCGACCAGACAAAATTGTTGTCTGATCGGACGCATTCGCGGGCAAGCCCGCTCCTACAAGGGCAGGCGCTGAAATAGGGGATGACGCAAGTATTCAGGCGTAGGTGTCGATGATCCGGCCAAGCATTTCGTCGGATGCCTTGACGACCTTTGCGCCGAGCTCGACTTCGGTCTTGCCCACCGCCTGTTGCACGACACTGGTGGCCATGTCCATCTGCTGGCTGCGGTCGACCGCGCGCAGGCGTTCTGCCTGAAAATCGCTGGACTGGCTAGTGGCGGTACGTTCGGCAGTGGTGTTGGCGATCTGGCTGGCGGCCTGATCGACGCGGTTCTGGCCGGTCTGGATTGCGCTCAGGCCCGCGTAGTAGGCGGAGCTACCGGTGATTTCCATGTCAGGACTCCATTGACGCTGGATGACGAACAGCCCCAATTAAAGCAGGCTGGGCGCGAAAAGGCCCGTTTAAATCCCTAATGGCTCAATGCCAGTTGATAGGCCTTGGGTATTTCTGCACTGGCCTGCAACACACTAATCCAGCAAATCCAGCTGCAGATGCTCAGCCACCATGTCGGCACTGGCCTGCTTGAGCTTGGGCACCCGCCCCAGGCAAGGCGCCGGCAGGCGCTCTGCAAGGCTGGCCAGGTTCTCTTCCAGGCGTGAAGTGCGCGGCTCGATGATGTTTGCCACCCAACCCGCCAACTGCAGCCCATCACGCTCGATCGCTTCGGCGCTGAGCAAGGCATGGCTGATGCAACCCAACCGCACGCCGACCACCAGAATCACCGGTAACCGCAGGGCAATGGCAAGGTCGGACAGGTTCTCCAGGCCCGACAGCGGTACGCGCCAGCCGCCGGCCCCCTCTATCAAGGTGAAGTCGGCATTTTGTTGCAGCACATTGCGCATCGCCGCGAGCAGTTCTGGCACAGCCAGCGTCACCCCTGCCTCGCGCGCCGCCACATGCGGGGCTATAGCAGGCTCGAAGGCAAACGGATTGACCTGCTCATAGGGCAGCTTGACCGTGCTTTCGTCGATCAGCGCCAGGGCATCGCTATTGCGCAAACCTTTCGCCGTCATGGTGCAGCCCGAGGCCACCGGCTTGGCACCCAGCGTGCTCATGCCCTGCAAACGCGCCGCATGCAACAGGCCGGCGGCGATGGTGGTCTTACCGACATCGGTATCGGTACCCGCAATGAAAAAGGCCTGGCTCATCGTGCTCCCCTTACGCCTGTGTCTTGCGCAACACACCATAGACCACTTGATAGGTGGCTGGCAGCCCCGCAGGCTGGCGAAATGCCTCATAGGCCTGCAACAGGCCCTGCATTCGCGCCCGGCCGGTGAGGCCGGAAGGTCGCCCAGGGTTCAGATTGTGCGCCCCCAACGCCTTCAATTCGTGGGTCAGGCTGCGCACATCCGGGTAGTGCAGCACATGCGGGCACCGCTGCAGCTCAAGCTGTTCAAAACCGCTGGCTGCGCACAGGCGCTGATAGTCTTCGAAACGGCGGAAGCGGTTTACATGCACCAGGCCATCCACCGCCTGCCAGCTGGCGCGCAGTTCGTCGAGAGTGCCCACGCACAGGCTGCTGAAGGCCAGTACACCGCCTGGGCGCAGCACCCGCTGCGCCTCGGCCAGCACACTGGCGAACTGATCGCACCACTGCACCGCCAGGCTGGAAAACACCAGGTCGACACTGCCATCGCGCAGCGGCAGACGCTCGGCGTCGCCAACCACGTGATACTGCGCCCCACCCTTGACATGACGCGCATGAAGCAACATGCCCTCGGCTATATCCACCGCCACGCCGCTGGCCTGGGCGAAACGCTCGGCCAGCATGCGGCTGAAATGGCCGGTGCCGCTGCCCAGGTCCAGCCAGTGTGACGGCTGCAGGCCTGCCGGCAACTGCTCCAGCAGGCTCAGGCCTACAGCGCGCTGAAGGGCCGCCACGCTGTCGTAACTGGCCGCGGCGCGGGAGAACGAGGCCGCCACCTGGCGCTTGTCGGGCAATGCGCCGGGCAGGGTCGGACGGGAAAGGTCAGTCATCGCCACTCTCATGCAGAAAACTCTTGATGCCCGCCGCCAGCTCCTGCGGATACTCCAGCAGGAACGCGTGGGAACTGTCTTCGACCAGGCCCACTTCTACATCGGGCAACAGCTCGCTCAACGCCTTTGCCGCCTCTGCCGGCACTAGCGCATCGCTGCCGGCGAACAGGTGCAGTTGCGGGCCACCATAGGCCTGCAAGGCTTCACGGGTGTCCAGCTTGGCCAGCACTTCAAGGCCAGTGGCCAGGTACAACGGGTCGGTATCCGGCACGCCGACACCCAGCTGGCGCAACAAGGTGCGCGGCTGCAGGGCGCCGTCGCTGCACAAGGTACGGAAGCGCTTGAGGGTGACCTGGGTATGGTTGCGGCAGCCGTCGAGGAAGGTGCCGAAGGTGTCTTCGGCCATGCCATGGGGCCAATCTGGCCGGGCCAGGAAGCTGGGGTTGCTGGCCAAGGTCAGCAGCCCGCAGCAGTGGTCACCACGCTTGTGCGCCAGCGCGCTGGCCAACATGCCACCCAGTGACCAGCCACCCAGCCAGACATTGTTGGGCAGCTTGCGGTCCAGATGGTCGATCCAGGCCTGCACATCGCTGTGGGCCAGTTCTGGCAGGGGCATCAGCTCTACCTGCAGGCGGGCGTCCTGGGCCCGCAGGCTAGCGGCCAGCGGCTCCAGCGCAGCAGTTCCCAAGCCCCAGCCGGGCAATAGAACAAGTCGATTACGCATCGGCGTTCTCCAACTGTGGATAACACTCGGCCAATGCATTCAACAATAGCTGCACCTGCGCCTCGCTGTGTGCGGCGCTCAGGGTTACCCGCAGGCGTGCGCTGCCAGCCGGCACGGTGGGTGGGCGGATGGCCGTCACCAGCAAGCCGCGCTCACGCAGCAGGCGTGACAGGCGCAACGCCTGCGCACTGTCGCCGATGACGATGGGCTGGATCGGCGTCGGGCTGTCCATCAACTGCAGCCCCATCTGCTGCGCGCCTTCTCGGAACTGGCGAATCAAGGCTGCCAGGTGCTCACGACGCCAGGTTTCGCGGCGCAGCAGCTCCAGGCTCTTGAGTGTGGCGCAGGCCAGCGCCGGTGGCTGGCTGGTGGTGTAGATGTAGGGGCGGGCGAACTGTACCAACGCCTCGATCAGCGCTTCGCTGCCAGCAACAAAGGCACCCGCGGTGCCGCAAGCCTTGCCCAGCGTGCCGATCAGCACCGGTACATCATCCACGCCCAGGCCAAAGTGCTCGACGATGCCGCCGCCCTGTGCGCCCAAGGTACCCAGGCCATGGGCATCGTCAACCATCAGCCAGGCTCCGCGGGCACGGGCGACATCGGCCAGCGCCGGCAGGTTGGCGAGGTCACCGTCCATGCTGAATACGCCATCGGTCACCACCAGGGTATTGCCGACTGCCTTGTCCAGGCGGCTGGCCAGGCTGACCGGGTCGTTATGCAGGTAACGGTTGAAGCGGGCACCACTGAGCAGCCCGCCATCCAGCAGCGAGGCATGGTTGAGGCGGTCTTGCAGCACCGTGTCGCCCTGCCCCACCAGCGCCGTGATGGCGCCCAGATTGGCCATATAACCGGTGGAGAACAACAGTGCGCGCGGGCGGCCGGTAAGTTCAGCCAGTGCCTCTTCAACCTGATGGTGCGGAGTGCTGTGGCCAACCACCAGGTGCGAGGCACCACCCCCCACACCCCAGCGCTCGGCGCCGGCCTGCCAGGCGGCGATCACCTCGGGGTGGTTGGCCAGGCCCAGGTAGTCATTGCTGCAGAAGGCCAGCAACCGCTGGCCGTCGACCACCACTTCCGGCCCTTGCGGGCTTTCCAGCAATGGCCGCTGCCGATACAGGTCTGCGGCGCGCCGTTCGGCCAGGCGCGCTGCCAGGTCGAAAGCCATATCAGGCTGTCGCGGCGTCGTAGAACATCTCGCTGCTGCGCTGCTCGACCAGCGCTTGCTCGATGGCTGCCTGGTGCACTTCGTCGGCGTGCTCTTCACGCGCTTCGGGCTTGATGCCCAGGCGTGCGAACAGCTGCATGTCCTTGTCGGCCTGGGGGTTGGCAGTGGTCAGCAGCTTTTCGCCGTAGAAGATCGAGTTGGCGCCCGCCATGAAGGCCAGGGCCTGCATCTGCTCGTTCATCTGCTCGCGGCCGGCGGACAGGCGCACGTGAGACTTGGGCATGAGGATACGGGCCACGGCCAGCATACGGATAAAGTCGAACGGGTCGACGTCCTCTTCCTCAGCCAACGGCGTGCCGGCCACCTTGACCAGCATGTTGATCGGCACCGACTCCGGGTGTTCCGGCAGGTTGGCCAGCTGGATCAGCAGGCCGGCGCGGTCATCCAGCGATTCACCCATGCCCAGAATGCCACCAGAGCAGATTTTCATCCCGGCATCGCGCACGTAGGCCAGGGTCTGCAGGCGCTCGCTGTAGGTACGTGTGGTGATGATGCTGCCGTAGAACTCCGGCGAGGTGTCGAGGTTGTGGTTGTAGTAGTCCAGACCCGCGTGAGCCAGGGCCTTGGTCTGCTCCTGATCGAGTTTGCCGAGGGTCATGCAGGTTTCCAGGCCCATGGCCTTGACGCCTTTGACCATCTCCAGCACGTAGGGCATGTCTTTGGCCGACGGGTGCTTCCACGCCGCCCCCATGCAGAAACGGGTAGAACCGATGGCTTTGGCGCGGGCAGCTTCTTCCAGCACCTTCTGCACTTCCATCAGCTTCTGTTTCTCCAGCCCGGTGTTGTAGTGGCCGGACTGCGGACAATATTTGCAATCTTCCGGGCAGGCGCCGGTCTTGATCGACAGCAAGGTCGAAACCTGCACGCGGTTGGGGTCGAAATGCGCGCGGTGCACGGTCTGCGCCTGGAACAGCAAGTCATTGAACGGTTGCTGGAACAGCGCCTTGACCTCGGCCAGGGACCAGTCGTGACGTGTTGTTGCAGTTGTGCTGGCGCTCATCGGCGTTTCCTTGTTTAGGCTGTAGCTGGCGCCGGGACAGGAAAGCCCGCCAGCGCATCACGGATAGCTCGCATAGTCATGGAAGGCCTATGAACTGTCAACTGTACTGGAAGCGATTGGTTTACAAGTGCTCACTTATTAACCAGAAGTGCTTGTTATGCGATGAGCCTGCCGAGCAGCATTACCCGCTGTGCGTTACCTGCGAACAGGCGCTGCCCTGGCTGGGTGATCAGTGCCGGCATTGCGCCCTGCCCTTGCCCATGGCCGGCTTGACCTGCGCCCCGTGTGGCCGCGGCTTGCCGGCCTTCGATCAGGTCATTGCCCTGTGGCATTTCGGCTTTCCGGTGGACACGTTGATCAGCCGTTTCAAGCACAATCGCCAATGGCCTTTGGGGCGCCTGATGGCTGAGCTGCTGGGGCAGGGGCTGCAGTATCGCTATGCCGAAGGGTTGCCTCGCCCTGACCTGCTGTTGCCTGTGCCTCTGGCCAGGCGTCGACTGCGCGAGCGGGGGTTCAACCAGGCGGGGATGCTTGGGCGGTGGTTGTCGTCGCACGTCGGGGTAACCTGCAACGAGCGTTTGCTGGCCCGCACCCGCGAGACACCGGCACAGCAACATCTGGGCGCCAAGGCACGGCGGCGCAATTTGCGCCAGGCGTTCGCGGTACAGGGCGAACTGGAAGGCAAGCATGTCGCCATCGTCGATGATGTGTTGACCACCGGTGCCACTGCGCAGGCTATCGCCCAGGCACTGCGCAAGGCAGGTGCGCGGCGGGTGGATGTGTATTGCCTGGCACGTACGCCCAAACCGGGGTATGTATGACCAGGCGCGACCTGCCCATTTGTAAAGCACCTTTGTATACGGAATACCCATGTCCCTACCCCCCGTTCTCACCCAGCACATCGCCCGCCGCCCACAGCGCATCGCGCTGCTGCAGCACATTGCCGAACAAGGCTCGATCACCCGCGCCGCCAAGGCCGCGGGTATCAGCTACAAGGCGGCCTGGGATGCCATCGACGAGCTCAACAACCTGGCCAGCCAGCCCTTGGTCAAGCGCAGCACCGGTGGCCGCGGCGGTGGCGGTGCGCACTTGTCGGCGGAAGGCGAGCGGGTATTGCGCCTGTACCAACGGCTGCAGGCCCTGCAGGCACAAATCCTTGAAGCCGCCGAAGAATCCGGCGACCTCGACCTGCTCGGGCGCCTGATGCTGCGCACCAGTGCGCGCAACCAGTTGCAGGGCCAGGTCAGCGCCCTGCGCCCTGAAGGCCGGTATGACCGCGTCAGCCTGGCATTGAGCGGCGGGTTGGAGATCGATGCGCTGATCACCCACGACAGCACGGCGCGTCTGGAGCTGACAGTGGGAACAACGGTGGTGGCGCTGCTCAAGGCCGGGTGGGTGCGGTTGTTGGCGGAGGGGGAAGAAGCCCAAGCGGGGAGCAATTGCCTTTGCACGAAGGTGGAGGAAGTGCTGGCAGAGGTCGATGGGCCCAGTGAAGTCAGGCTGGCGTTAGGCAACGGGCAGACCCTGTGTGCAATGGCTGATGCGCACTGGTTGGCTGCCCAGCAGGTCGTGGATGGCAGTGTGGTGCGGGTGCAGTTTCACCCGTCTTATGTGTTGATCGGGGTTCCCGCATAGTCTGGCCGCGCGGTGCGCGGTTCGCGGGCTCGCCCGCTCCCACAGGGACGCACCACCCGATGCATCTGGGCCGTAATGTGCGGGCACGCCCGCGAAGGGGCCGGCACCGGTATAAAGCGGTACCATGTCCTCACGCCGCTTACCCTCCGGAGCCACCATGTCCCACCCCTTCGACACCCTCACCCCCGACCTGGTCCTGGACGCAGTGGAAAGCCTGGGCTTTCTCAGCGACGCTCGGGTGCTGGCGCTGAACAGCTACGAGAACCGCGTGTACCAGGTGGGCATCGAAGACGCGCAGCCGCTGATTGCCAAGTTCTACCGCCCAGGCCGCTGGAGCGATGCAGCCATCCTCGAAGAACACGCCTTCACGGCCGAACTCGCCGACTGCGAAGTCCCGGTGGTTGTGCCCCTGCGGCACGATGACCGCACCTTGTTCGAACACAAGGGCTTCCGCTTCACGCTGTTCCCCCGTCGCGGCGGCCACGCCCCCGAGCCTGGCAACCTCGACCAGTTGTATCGCCTGGGTCAGTTACTTGGCCGCCTGCATGCCGTGGGCGCCAGCAAGCCGTTCAAGCACCGCGAGGCACTGGCTGTGGACAACTTTGGCCACGCCTCGCTGAACACCTTGCTGGAGGGTAATTTTGTCCCGCGTGAACTGCTGCCGGCGTTCGAGTCCGTGGCCCGCGATCTGCTCAAGCGGGTGGAGGACATCTACGCTCGCACACCACACCAGCTCATTCGCCTGCACGGCGACCTGCACCCGGGCAACCTGATGCACCGTGACGACGTGTACCACGTGGTCGACCTCGACGATTGCCGCATGGGCCCAGCGGTGCAAGACTTGTGGATGATGCTGGCCGGCAACCGCGAGGAGCGCCTGGGACAACTGGCCGAGCTGATCGACGGCTACAACGAGTTCCACGACTTCGACCCGCGCGAACTGGCCCTGATCGAGCCCCTGCGCGCCCTGCGCCAGTTGCACTATAGCGCCTGGCTGGCAAGGCGCTGGGACGACCCCGCGTTCCCGCCCAGCTTCCCTTGGTTTGGCCAGCCACGCTACTGGGGCGACCAGATTCTCGCCTTGCGCGAACAGATGGCGGCGCTGGATGAAGCACCGCTGAAATTGTTCTAGAAGCACGCCCGCCTCTGTCTACAATAGGCGTCGCTTTATTTAGCAACCTAAGCAAGGATTCTGCATGCACGCCGCAAACCCGCGTCGCGGGTACATACTGGGCTTGAGCGCCTACATCATCTGGGGCCTTTTCCCCCTCTACTTCAAGGCAATCCAGAGCGTCCCGGCGGTGGAGATCATTGTCCACCGGGTGCTCTGGTCAGCACTGTTCGGCTCGCTGCTGCTACTGGTGTGGAAACACCCCGGCTGGTGGCGGGAACTGCGCAACAACCCGCGCCGGCTGGGCATCCTGGCACTGAGCGGGGCACTGATCGCCGGTAACTGGCTGACCTACGTGTGGTCGGTGAACAACGGCCGTATGCTCGAGGCCAGCCTGGGCTATTACATCAACCCGCTAATCAACGTACTGCTGGGCATGCTGATTCTTGGCGAGCGCCTGCGCCGCCTGCAATGGCTGGCGGTGGGCATGGCGGCCGTGGGTGTGGCGCAGCAGGTGTGGCAAGTGGGCAGCCTGCCGTGGGTGTCACTGGTGCTGGCGTTGAGCTTTGGCTTCTATGGGCTGATCCGCAAGCAGGCGCCGGTGGCGGCACTGCCCGGCCTGGTGGTGGAAACCTGGATGCTGGTACCGCTGGCCCTTGGCTGGCTGCTGCTGCACCCGGCCGCGATGAGTGCCCAGGGCGCGTTCTATACCAGCAGCGAAGCGCTGTGGCTGATGGCGGCCGGGCCGGTAACGCTGGTGCCGCTGGTATGCTTCAACGCCGCCGCACGGCACCTGCCGTACACCACGCTGGGCTTCCTGCAGTACCTGGCACCGACCTTGGTGCTGTTGCAGGCCGTAGTGCTGTTCGATGAGCATTTGTCGTCGAGCACCCTGGCGGCCTTCATGTTCATCTGGGCAGGTTTGGCGATTTACAGCGTCGATGCATGGCTGAACTTGCGCAAACGTAGCTGATCAGAAAACGATCAAAACTCTGCAGGCCATGTAGCGCCTGGCCTGCAGAGACATCTCCATAGGTTATCCACACCCTCGTCCCCGCGCTTTGTGCACAAGCTGCTGATAATTGGGCATTTTTTGAGCAAAACAGTACAAGGCACGTGATACCTGGGCTGGAGAGGTACACCCCCAGGTTATCCACAGGGCCTTCCCCGTGATATCGGGATAACCGCAGATGGCCGCTTGCTGATCAATTCTCTGCCCGCAGCTTCAACTCCACCATCAAGTCATCCGCCAAGCTCTCTAGCTTCTGCTGCAGTTCATCCAGCGGCAAGGTCAACGGCAACGCCAGCAATGCGTCGGCGTGGAACAACGGCTCACTGCTCATCGGCGCCGGCTGCACGTCTGTGGAAAACCGCTCGACGTTTACCTGCAACTCGGCCAGCAAGCGGGTAATGTCCCGCACGATCCCCGGCCGGTCGTTACCCACCAGCTCCATGGCAATTGGCTTCCAGGTGCACGACGGCTCGATCCCGCTCTCGGCAATCAGCACGCGAATGTCATACCTGGCCAGCCCCTCCAGCGAGGCCACAAGCTCGGCGTAATTCTCTGCCGGCACCGCCACCCGCAGAATGCCAGCAAACTGCCCGGCCATACGCGACATGCGGCTTTCCAACCAGTTACCACTGTGGTCGGCGATGCACTGGGCAATACGTTCGACCTGGCCGGCCTTGTCAGGGGCAATTACAGTCAGTACAAGATGATCCACAAGCCCTTCCTCGTGTCGGACCGCGCCGGGCGGCAGAAAATCGGGGGATCGAGTCAGTATAGGCAAGGCGCGGCAACCTGCCGCAGGGCAATCTGCACAGCCAATCGTGTACTGTTTCAAGATTTATCTGGAACAATCCACCTGTTTTTTGCGAACATACCTACTCCCAGCGTGACCATACGCGACCATCGGGTCGCATAACGGCGCTTTTAGTCTGATTTTGCCCCGCCTACTGCTTCATGTAGTATCCCGTGGCGCGGACTACAAAACGTCGTTTGGATGTCTGCCAAGGCGCCTGTGAAAATACGCACACTGCCCACCAGCCTGTCTGGTAGGCCGCACCCAGCCGCCCCCGAGCATAACCGGTGGCATGCACTGGTGCCGTGTTTAGAGAAGCGCTACAGGCTTAATACAGAAGAGCGAAATAGCTGAGCAGAGTGAGGCAAGCAATGACTGGATACGTTCAAGTCGGTGGCCTTCAGGTCGCCAAGGTCCTGTACGACTTCGTGAACAACGAAGCCATCCCCGGGACCGGCATCGTCGCCGAGCAGTTCTGGGCGGGTGCAGAGAAGATCATCAATGACCTCGCTCCAAAGAACAAAGCCCTGCTCGCCAAGCGCGACGAGCTGCAAGCCAAGATCGACGCCTGGCACCAGGCACGCAAAGGCCAGGCCCACGACGCCGCAGCCTACAAAGCATTCCTCCAGGAAATCGGCTACCTGCTGCCACAAGCCGACGATTTCCAGGCCACCACCCAGAACGTGGACGAAGAAATCGCCCACATGGCCGGCCCACAGCTGGTCGTTCCGGTGATGAACGCCCGCTTCGCCCTGAACGCCGCCAACGCCCGCTGGGGTTCGCTGTACGACGCCCTTTACGGCACCGACGCCATCAGCGATGAAGGCGGCGCCGAAAAAGGCCAGGGTTACAACAAGGTACGCGGCGACAAGGTCATCGCCTTCGCCCGCGCCTTCCTCGACGAAGCCGCGCCACTGGCCGCCGGCTCGCACGTCGACTCCACGGGCTACCGCATCGAAGGCGGCAAGCTGGTTGTTGCCTTGAAAGGCGGCAGCAACAGCGGCCTGCGCGACGATGCGCAACTGATCGGCTTCCACGGCGACGCCGCCGCGCCGACTGCCGTGCTGCTCAAGCACAACGGCCTGCACTTCGAAATCCAGGTCGATGCCAGCACCCCCGTCGGCAGCACCGACGCCGCTGGCGTCAAAGACATCCTGATGGAGTCGGCACTGACCACCATCATGGACTGCGAAGACTCGGTTGCAGCCGTAGACGCTGACGACAAAGTCATCGTCTACCGCAACTGGCTGGGCTTGATGAAAGGCGACCTGGCCGAAAGCGTGAGCAAGGGTGGCAAAACCTTCACCCGCACCATGAACCCGGACCGCGAGTACGCGGCGCCCAACGGCGGCAGCGTGACCCTGCACGGTCGTTCGTTGCTGTTCGTGCGCAACGTTGGCCACCTGATGACCAACCCGGCGATCCTCGATGCCCAAGGCAACGAAATCCCCGAAGGTATCCAGGACGGGCTGTTCACCAACCTGATCGCCCTGCACAACCTCAACGGCAACACCAGCCGCAAGAATACCCGCAGCGGCAGCGTGTACATCGTCAAGCCGAAGATGCACGGCCCTGAGGAAGTGGCCTTCGCCGCCGAGATCTTCAGCCAGGTCGAAGACCTGCTGGGCATGCCGCGCAACACCGTCAAGGTCGGCATCATGGACGAGGAACGCCGTACCACGGTCAACCTCAAATCCTGCATCAAGGCAGCCGCCGAGCGCGTGGCGTTCATCAACACCGGCTTCCTTGACCGCACTGGCGATGAAATCCACACCTCGATGGAAGCCGGCGCCGTGGTGCGCAAAGGTGCCATGAAGAACGAGAAGTGGATCGGCGCCTACGAAAACAACAACGTCGACGTTGGCCTGGCCACCGGCCTGCAAGGCCGTGCGCAGATCGGCAAAGGCATGTGGGCCATGCCTGACCTGATGGCCGCCATGCTCGAGCAGAAGATCGCCCACCCGCTGGCCGGTGCCAACACCGCTTGGGTACCGTCGCCAACTGCCGCCACCCTGCACGCCCTGCACTACCACAAGGTGGACGTACAGGCGCGCCAGCGTGAACTGGCTTCACGTACCCCGGCGTCGGTGGACGACATTCTGGCCATTCCGCTGGCTGCCGACACCAACTGGTCGGCCGAAGAGATCCGCAACGAGCTGGACAACAACGCCCAGGGCATTCTCGGCTACGTGGTGCGTTGGATCGACCAGGGCGTGGGTTGCTCGAAGGTACCGGACATCAACAACGTCGGCCTGATGGAAGACCGTGCCACCCTGCGCATCTCTGCCCAGCTGCTGGCCAACTGGCTGCGCCACGGCGTGGTCAGCCAGGAGCAGGTGCTGGAAAGCCTCAAGCGCATGGCCGTGGTGGTCGATCAGCAGAACGCTGGCGACGCCCTGTACCGCCCGATGGCGCCGAACTTCGACGACAACGTGGCGTTCCAGGCGGCTGTGGAACTGGTAGTGGAAGGTGGCAAGCAACCGAACGGTTATACCGAACCGGTACTGCACCGCCGTCGCCGCGAGTTCAAGGCGCGTAACGGGTTGTAAGTAACATCTGCGCCAGGGGGCCGTTTTGCGGCCCCCTTACGCATCAACCCATTTTCAATTCTCTCTTCACCAGCTCCAGCAACTTGTCCAAATCCACTGGCTTGAGGAGAAAATCCACCACCCCCAGGTGCATCACGTCCACCGCCTCTTTCACATCGGTGTCGCCCGACACCACGATGATCGACAACGCCGCCCACTTCGACTCACGTACCTGGCGGATCAAGTCCATCCCGTCCCAGGGCTCCATACGCAGATCCGTGATCATCAGTGCGATCCTGGGCTCCCAGTGCAGCTTCCATAATGCCTCTTGGGCACCGTCGGCGAGCATGCTGTCGATACCCCTGCTTTTCAGAAAATAGCCCAGAGCCTCGCTGTTCACTGGATTGTCATCAACGATCAACACCAACGGCCTGGGCGCCACAGGCGCACTTACCCCGGCCAAGGCCTCGCGCTCGGCGTCGCTCAGGATATCGGTGTGCTCAGGCATACTCATCTCGTCAAAAAAATTCCGCTTCAGCATTAGGACCGCATTACTTGCGTAACCCGTTTCGCCTTTCGTCGGGTCTTTGACAATAGCGCTCATAGACTTACGTCCAATGGGCACCACCCCGCCGCAAGCCGACCATGGAGGCAGAGAACAACATGGCCGGTACCTATATATAGATATATATAGTTCGGCATAGCGATACGGTCAGTTTCATGAGCAAAAAGGACGCCTACAGCCAGGCGGGCAAGACAGCGGTACTGCAAAACATCCAAGGCACATTGCAGTTCCTGCAGCGCTTTCCGCCGTTCAATCAGATGGAGCACAGCCACCTGGCCTTCTTGGTCGAGCAGTGCCAGCTGCGCTTCTACGCCTGCGGTGAAAGCATCGTCAAACCTGCCGACGGGCCGGTCGAGCACTTCTACATCGTCAAGCAGGGCCGCGTGGTTGGCGAGCGCCAGCACCTGGCCAAACCGGGTGTCGAAACCACGTTCGAGATCACCAGCGGGGAGTGCTTCCCGCTGGCAGCCCTGCTGGGTGAGCGGGCAACCCGCACCGAGCACCTGGCCGGGGAAGACACCTTCTGCCTGCAACTGAACAAGGCCGCATTCATCCGCGTGTTCTCGATGTCTGAAGTGTTTCGGGATTTTGCCCTGCGCGGTGTCAGCAGCCTGCTTGATCAGGTCAATCAGCAAGTACGCCAGCGCGCGGTGGAAACCCTCGGCACCCAATACTCGCTGAACACCCCCCTGGGTGAACTGGCCATGCGTCACCCGGTGGTGTGCAGCGCCCATACGCCCCTGCGCGAAGCCGTGCGGCTGATGCACGAGCAACAGGTGGGCAGCATCGTGGTGGTCGACCCGCAGCGCTACCCCATCGGTATCTTCACCTTGCGCGACCTGCGCCAGGTGGTGGCGACAGTAGATGCCGACCTGGGCGCCGCCATCGACCGGCACATGACCGCCAAACCGTTCTACCTACCACCCCAGGCCAGCGCCTTCGATGCCGCCATGGCCATGACCGAGCGGCATATTGCCCATGTCTGCCTGGTGGAAAACGGACGCTTGTGCGGCGTGGTTTCCGAGCGCGACCTGTTCTCCCTGCAACGGGTCGATCTGGTTCACCTGGCGCGCACCATACGCCATGCACCACGCCTGGATACGCTGGTTTCGCTGCGCGGCGAAATCAGCCAGCTTGTGGAACGCATGCTGGCCCATGGCGCATCGTCGACGCAGATCACCCAGATCATTACCTTGCTCAACGACCATACCGTGTGCCGGGTCATCGAACTGGCCCTGGCCGAACGTGGCGACCCGGGCGTGCCGTTCAGCTGGCTGTGCTTTGGCAGCGAAGGGCGACGTGAGCAGACCCTGCACACCGACCAGGACAACGGCATCCTCTTCGAAGCAGTCGACAGCGCCGAGGCCGACGCCATCCGCGCTCGCCTGCTGCCGCTGGCGCAATACATCAACCAATGCCTGGCCCAGTGCGGTTTCACCCTGTGCATGGGTAACGTCATGGCCGGCAACCCCGAACTGTGCCTGTCGCGCAGCGAGTGGGCGCGGCGCTTTGCCGGGTTTGTCCGCGAAGCCAGCCCGGAGAACCTGCTGGGCTCGAGCATCTACTTCGACCTGCGTGTGGTGTGGGGCGACGAGCAAGGCTGCGAGCAGCTGCGCCAGGGCCTGCTGGCACAGGTAGCCGACAACCGCATCTTCCAGCGCATGATGGCTGACAACGCCCTGCGCCAACGCCCGCCGGTGGGCCGGTTGCGCGAGTTCGTGCTGACACGCCAAGGCAACGACAAGGCGGCGACCCTCGACCTCAAGGTCCAGGGCCTGACGCCCTTCGTGGATGGTGCCCGTTTGCTGGCCCTGGCCAATGGCATAGCTGCCTGCAATACCCTGGAGCGCCTGCGCCAACTGGTAGCCAAGGGCGTGATCGAACCGTTGGACGGCGCCGCCTATGAAGAGGCCTACCACTTCATCCAGCAAACCCGCATGCAGCAGCACCAGCGCCAGATACGCGACAACCTGCCTTACTCCAACCGGCTCGACCCGGACAGCCTCAACCACCTGGACCGGCGTATCCTGCGCGAATCCCTGCGCCAGGCTCAGCGCCTGCAAAGCAGCCTGGCCTTGCGGTATCAGCTATGAGCCTGTTCGCCTGGCTGCGCCCCAGCGCGCCCGAGCTGGACCACACCACACGCCAGCGCCTGGCCCGGTTGCCCAAGCCCGTGCCGCTGGGGGTATGTACCCTGCGTGAGCAGCGCTGGGTGGTGCTGGACCTGGAAACCAGCGGGCTCAACCCCAACCGTGATCAGGTACTGTCGATCGGGGCGGTGGCCATCGAAGACGGTGCCATCGACTTTGCCCAGCAGTTCGAACGCACACTGCACCGGCCTTTGCAGAAGACCAACGCCAGCGTACTGATCCACGGTTTGGGCCCCAGCGCCCTGGCTGCCGGTTGCGACCCGGCCGAGGCCCTGCTGGATTTGCTCGATTTCATTGGCAACAGCCCGGTGCTGGCGTTTCACGCGCCATTCGACCAGCGCATGCTGGCGCGTGCGCTGAAAGAGAGCCTGGGTTACCGCTTGCAGTCGCCATTCCTCGATATCGCCGAGCTGGCGCCGATGCTCAACCCCGACACCGTGCTGCGCGAGGCCGGGCTGGATGACTGGGTAGCGCGGTTTGGCTTGCAGGTTGAAGAACGCCATCATGCCAGTGCCGATGCCCAGGTGACCGCAGAACTGGCGCTGATCCTGTTCAGCCAGGCCCGGCGCCAGCAGCTGGACAGCCCGCTGCAGCTGGAGCAACGGTTGCGCGGGTGGCGACGGCGCAAGATGCAGAGCCACGGTTTGTAGGGCGTGGGATTTGCAGCGTCGGTGAGATCGAGCGCCGCCCGCGCGGCGCATCGCGAGCAAGCTCGCTCCTACATTTGTTTCGGGCCAATTATTCCTGGGGGGAGTTGTGCGTCCCCTTGGCGCATGGCGCGATACCGCGTCGTACGAACAAGGCGGTCGCGCGCGCCTGTCACAGGCATAACTGGCCCGAAACAAATGTAGGAGCGAGCTTGCTCGCGATGCGCCGCGCGGGCGGCGCTCGATCTCACCGGCGCCACACAACTCAACCCAAGCCCCATGATGGCAATCCGATAAGCGTCCATTGCACCCACCCCCTCCCCTCTGCAACAATCGCGAATAATTATCGTTAGTTAATGCATTCGTTCCGGGGGGACGCTGCTTGTCTTCTGCACAAAGCCCACACGCCGATCTGGTCGGTGCGCTGTACCGCGACCACCGCGGCTGGCTGCTCGCCTGGCTGCAACGCAGCATGGCCTGTCGCCAGCGTGCTGAAGACCTGAGCCAGGACACCTTCGTGCGCCTGCTTGGTCGTGAGCAACTGGACACCCCCCGCGAACCCCGCGCGTTTCTGGCCGCCGTGGCCAAGGGGCTGATGTTCGACCACTTCCGCCGCGCCGCGCTGGAACAGGCCTACCTGGCCGAGCTGGCATTGATCCCTGAAGCCGAACAGCCCTCGCCAGAAATACAGCACCTGATCCTTGAAGACCTCAAAGCCATCGACCGCCTGCTCGGCAAGCCGTCGAGCAAGGCTCGCGCGGCGTTTCTGCACAGCCGTCTGGACGGCATGGGCCATGCCGAAATTGCCGAGCGCCTTGGCGTTTCGGTATCGCGGGTGCGCCAGTACATCGCCCAAGGCATGCGCCAGTGCTACGTGGCCTTGTACGGGGAGCCGACGTGAGCAACCTCCCGGTTTCGTCCCGGGTCCTGGAAGCCGCGATTGCCTGGAAACTCAGCCTTGGCGAGAGCAGCGGCACGCCTGATGAACGCAACGAATTCATGCGCTGGCATGCCGCCAGCGAAGAGCACGCACGTGCCTGGCGCCAGCTCGGCGCCATGGACCAACGCGTTAGCGCGGCAGCTGGCCCGGCACGCCAGGCGCTGCTGCAATCGCGCGCCAGCCTGCGGCGACGCATTGGCAAGGTTGGCGGCGGGCTGGCCGGCACGTTTCTGCTCGGCGCGCTGCTGGCATGGGTCGGCGCCCCGTCGCTGGCACCCAGCTACTGGCTGGCCGACCAGCGCACCGCCACGGGTGAATTACGCACCTTGCGCCTGGAAGACGGCACACTGCTGAGCCTGAACACCCACACCGCCGTGGACATCGACTACGCCGGCGCGCAACGGGTGATCGTGCTGCACCAGGGCGAAATCTCGGTCGAAACCGGCCACCAGGACCCGCGCCCGCTGCTGGTACGCACTGAGGACGGTCGCTTGCGGCCACTAGGCACGCGCTTCCTGGTGCGCCGCGAAGCCGGCGGTACGCGCCTGGAAGTGCTGCAAGCCTCGGTCGCCGCCATGCCGCATGACAGCGGCGACGAACAGGTGCTGCGCGAAGGCCAGCAGGTGTTGATGAACGCCAACGGCCTCGGCGAGGTTGGCACGGTGCCTGCCGGTGCCGATGCCTGGACCCGCGGCATGCTGGTGGTCGACAACGTACGCTTGGGCGACCTGCTCGCCACATTGGGCCAGTACCGCAGCGGCTACCTCGGGGTGGATGCCAAGGTCGCCGACCTGCGCGTGACCGGCAGCTTCCCGCTGACCAACACCGACCTGGCGCTGGCCTCACTGGTGCCGGCGTTGCCGGTCAAGATCGAGCGGCATACGCAGTGGTGGGTGAACGTCACTTCCAAATAGGCCGGGCTTGCTGGCCAATCTCCACCAGTCGTTCAGCGTTGCCGCCGCCACCGTATTCGCGGGTAAACCCGCTCCTACCACGGTGGTGGACACACATCGGGGTCGTCGTAGGAGCGGGTTCACCCGCGAAGAGGCCGGTGCTGGCAAAATCCCATTAAATAATTCTCAATATTTTTCAGATTCACCCTGTCACTTTTCAGATCTCGCTCGGCAAGGAAGCAGCAAGCACTTACCCGTCGAGGAACCGCCGCATGTCCCGTGCCGTTGATCATATCCTGCGCCCCAGCCTGATGGCCCTGGCCATCGGCCTGGCTGCCCCGCTGACCAGCCCTGCCTTGTTCGCCGCCGAGCAATCCACGTCGCGCGCCTACAACCTGCCCAGCGCGCCACTGGCCACCACCCTCAACCAGATCGCCAGCCAGGCCGGCATTGCCTTGGCCATCGACCCGGCACTGGTCAGCGGCCGCACCTCGGCCCCGGTCAGCGGCCAATACGACGGCCTGGGCGCCCTGCAAGCCGCCCTGAGCGGTACCGGCCTGCAGTTGCAGCAGAGCAGTGCGGGCAGCTACAGCCTGGTGGCCGTGCCGGATGGCACACTGGCCTTGCCGGAAACCACCGTGAATGCCACCAGCGCCAGCGAAAGCGCCTGGGGCCCGGTTGAAGGCTACGTGGCCAAGCGCACCGCTGCTGGCACCAAGACTGACACGGCACTTGTGGAAGTCCCCCGCTCCGTCTCTGTCGCCACCCGCGAGCAAATGAAAGACCGCGGTGTACACAGCCTGGATGATGCAGTGCGCTATATGCCGGGCATCGTCTCTGCCAGCTTCGGCAGCGATACGCGGTATGACTGGATGCGCGTGCGCGGCTTCGAGCCAACGCAGTTCCTCGATGGCCTACCCCTGCCCCGCGGCGTGTATGCCAACCCGAAAGCCGAAACCTGGAACCTCGACCGCCTCGCCCTGCTGCGCGGCCCGGCCTCTTCGATTTACGGCCAGACTCCACCTGGCGGCCTGCTGGACATGGTCAGCCGCCGTCCGCAAGCCGAAAGCGCTCACGAAATCGAGCTTCAATACGGCAGCGACAACCATCGCCAGATCAACTTCGCCAGCACCGGCAAGATCGACGATGAAGGTCGCTTTCTCTATGGCGTCAGTGGCGTTATTCGTGACAGTGGCACCCAAATCGACCACATCGACAACAAGCGCTACAACATTGCCCCAAGCCTGACCTGGAACATTGACGAAGACACGACGCTGACCTTCCTCACCCAGTTCACCCGTGACGATACCGGTGCCACCAGCCAGTTCCGGCCCATCCAGGGCACCAAGATCGACATGCCGTTCGGCAAGATCTCGCACCACAAGAACCTGGGTGACCCGGATTACGAGTTCTACGACCGCACTTACTACGCGCTGGGTTACGCCTTCGAACACCGCATCAATGACGTCTGGCAGTTCCGCCAGAACCTGCGCTACACCAAGTCGGACCTGTCGTTCCAGACCATCACCCCTGGCAGCTACAACAAGAGCTCGCCGCCGGTGCAGGACGATGGCACTGTCAGCCGCATGTCCACCAACACCGATGAAGACATCAGCCAGTTCGCGGTGGACAACAACTTCCAGGCGGACTTCGCTACCGGGGACATCGACCACACGCTGTTGATCGGCCTGGACCACCAGCGCATCAACACCAACTACCTGTCGATCTTCGACTTCAACGTGCCGGACAGCAACGTCAACAACCCGGTCTACGGGCTGCCGATCACTCGCCCTGATCGGTCGACCGCGTTTTACGACTACAACCAGAAAACCCGTCAGACCGGCCTGTATGTGCAGGACCAGATGGCGCTTGGTAACTGGCGCCTGACCCTGGGCGGTCGTGAAGACTGGGTGCACACCGGCACCAAGTTCTTCAACCAGGGCGATGCCACCAATACCCAGCGGGACAAGAAGTTCAGCGGCAACGCAGCCATCAGCTACGTGTTCGACTCGGGCTTCGTGCCGTACCTGTCCTATGCCGAGTCGTTCCAGCCGTCCAGCAATGCCAGTGTGTCGGCCTCGGACTCGTTCAAGCCCACCGAAGGCAAACAGTGGGAGCTGGGCGTGAAGTATCAGCCGCCGGGGTCCAACACCCTGTTGTCGGCAGCCGTGTACGACCTGACTCAGAAAAACGTCTCGGTCACCAACACGGTCGGTGGTGTGACCATCACCAGCCAGACCGGCGAAGTGAAAGTCCGCGGCCTAGAGCTGGAAGCGGTTTCCGATGTGACCGACAACCTGAAGGTGATTGCCGCCTACACCCTGGCCAAGTCCGAGGTGCAGGACGGCGATTTCAAAGGTAACCGCCTGCAACTGATGCCTAACCAGCAAGCGTCCATCTGGGGCGACTACACCTGGCACTCGGGCGTACTCGACGGCTTCGGCATCGGCCTGGGCGCGCGTTATACCGGCAATACCTACGGCGACCAAGGCAATACCTACCTGGGCAAGGCCAAGGCCTACACCGTCTTCGATGGGTCGGTGCATTACGACCTGGGTCGCCTGAACGGCAGCCTGGAGGGCGCGTCGGTCGCGGTCACCGCCACCAACCTGCTGAACAAGGATTACCTCTCTACTTGTGACTCCTACTACTGCTACTACGGCGATGAGCGCAGCGTTGTCGCCAGCGCCACTTACAAGTTCTGAGTGAGCTGGGGCCGCCTTGCGGCCCCGGGTTCCAACCGACAACAATCGGTACCGTGATGAAGAGCCCCACCATCCGCCGCTGGTCCTTGATCCACACCTGGAGCAGCCTGGTCTGTACCCTGTTCCTGCTGTTGCTGGCAGTCACCGGCCTGCCCCTTATCTTCCACCACGAACTCGAACACCTGCTAGGCGACGCCCCTGAACTGCGTGAAATGCCGGCAGGCACCCCGCACCTCGACCTGCAGCAACTGGTGCTCAAGGCCGAACAACATCGCCCCGGCGAGGTCATGCAGTACTTCGGCTACGATGAAGACGACCCCAACGGCGTGGTCGCCATTACCGCCGCCACCGCCGGCACCGACCCCAACCTGTCGCACACCTTCATGCTCGATGCACGCACCGGCGAGGCGGTGGCCATGCCGGCCGCCAATGGTGGATTCATGATGGTGATGCTGCGCCTGCATGTGGACATGTTCGCAGGCCTGCCGGGCAAGCTGCTGCTGGCCTTCATGGGCGTATTGTTCATTGTCGCGATTGTCTCCGGCACCGTGCTCTATGCGCCGTTCATGCGCCGCCTGGAATTCGGCACCGTACGCCACAAGAAATCCCGCCGCCTGCGCTGGCTCGACCTGCACAACCTGATCGGCGTGGTCACCCTGGCCTGGGCATTGACGGTGAGCGTGACCGGGGTAATCAGCGCCCTGTCCGACCTGGTCATTGCGGCCTGGCGCAACGACAGCCTGGCTGCGATGGTTGCCCCCTACCGCGACGCCCCGCCGCTCGTCGAGCGCGCTCCAGCCACTCGCCTGCTGGACATTGCCGAACAGGCCGCGCCGGGCATGCGCCCGGACTTCATCGCGTTTCCAGGCACGCGTTTCTCCAGTGAGCACCACTATGCGGTATTCATGAACGGTGCCACACACCTGAGTTCGCACCTGTTCACGCCGGTACTGATCGATGCTCGCACCCTTGAAGTGACTGCCGTAGGCGACCGTCCCTGGTACATGGATGCCATGGGCCTGTCGCAGCCACTGCATTTCGGCGATTACGGCGGGCGACCGATGCAGATCCTCTGGGCGTTACTGGACGTGCTGACAATCATCGTGCTCGGCAGCGGCCTCTACCTGTGGTGGAGCAAACAGCGCAAACCCAGGGAGGCACGCGCATGAGCCACAGGTCGCAACCCACTGCGCGCCTCTTCGCCTGGCCAGTGTTGATTGCCCTGCTTGGCTTCCTGGGCCTGTTCGCTGCGCTGCTCGGCGACGGTGGCTGGGACGTTCTGGCCTGGGCCGGCCTGGGCCTGCCGGCCCTGCTGAGCCTGCGCGGGCTGCTCTGGCGTCGGGGGCGCTAGCCCGCTACCACCCCGCAACCGCAGGTATTGCCAAGCATGGGGTTTTCCTCAACCAAGGACCCGCCCAATGCGCCCCCTCGAACAACTGGAACAGATCGACCGACAGATCGGTGACCTGCTCGACGGCCTTCCGACCCTCGACCTTCAACAACCCATCAACCCCGACACACGCACCTGGCTGCACGGTGAACTGGCCAGCTTCTGGACCACGGCCGATGAGCATGGTGAAACCCCCAGACAAAAGCTGCTGGCACTGCGCAAGGCGCTGATGCTGGCCGAGGTTGAACTGCGCCTGGGCGACGAGACCTTGGGCTACCGCTCAGCCGATCAACTATGGGCCTGCCTGCACCTGCCACTACCCTCCCAGCGCAGGCATATGCCCCTGGCCAAAAGGCCACAGGTCTACCGCGTTCTGCTGGAAGGCCTACGGCCCAACTGGCGAAGCTACCTGCCAGGCACACTGATCATCGTTGCCGGTACCGCCGAAGGCCCTATGCTCACGCCTCAGGATGCCGCAGGCGCTGCCTTGCTGTGCAGCCTGTCACAAGGCATCGAGGCTTTCGACTCACTGGGCGCACTGCACCAGGAGCTTTGCGAACGCCTGGAAGACCCACTCCAGAGCAGACCGCTGCTGCATCTGTACACTGACACGCAGGCGGACCGCGCTCGCCGGTCAAAGCGTCTGCGCTATGACTGGTACGCCGATAACCTGCTGGAGGCCCAGATCGACAGTGCGATAGAAGCCCAACGCCAACGCTTGAGTGACACCGGCTTGTGGAGCAACGCCTCACCCGACCAGCACATCCAAATACATAAAGCCCTGGCGCTATGGCACGAAGTCGGCGCCAAACCCATCCTGCAAACACGCTACTCCCAATTGCTTGAGAAGCACCTGCCCAACTGGCTGCGCAATACATCTGCGCAAGGCCTGAGCCATATGATGCAGGCCATGCAAACGCTGGTGGCAATCGCCGAGCAGGCTGCTGCCCCGGGAGTGCTGAGCCTTGACGACTTCAAGCAACGCAATAGCCTGCTGGCCTGGGCCAACGCACGCCTTCGCGAGCGCCTGAGCCATGACCTGGGGTACGAAACAGATCCTCGCGAGATCAAGATCGTGGTCGTACGCGCCCGCCGCACGGGCGCCATCATGCATCCCTTCGCCCTCTCATCCTATGTCACCTATGCAGGCATGCGACGCGTGGGCCACGAGATGGTGGAGATGGTCGAGGAAATCAACACCCTCGAAGAGATCGCCCTCAAGAACTTGCCGTGGTTCGATACCGACTACTGGCTGACTGCCCGGGTGATCCATGCCCACGGCAAAGCCATGCCCGCCGGGCTCACGCCGCAGTATGTCAAGCACATGGTCCGGGAACTGAACGTGGGTGACAGCTACGCAAAGTACCTGCACACCCAACTCATCAGTTCCAGAGCAGGCAAATGGCGCCTGACTGCGCACAGCAAGGTCAACCGTGCACGCATGCACGCTGAAGCAGTCAAGGCGCGCTACGCCGGACACTTTGGCGAAGACCCTTTCGAACATGGCTACAACTGGGTGCGCGCAGTGTTGGACCAACCACACAATGCCTTGCGTGCGCCAGTAGCAGGCTACCCGGTCACTGTTCGGCAGTTGAACATCATGGGCCATACCCTGCAGGGCGTGCTTCTGCTCAACAGCCTCCCCTACAAGTCTCCGGCATGCGTGCTATACACCCCGGATGCCCCGGACCGCAGGGCCTGGCGCCGTTTTCGAACAACCCGCGAACTGCTTCGCACATTGCGCCAACAGCCCACGTTGAGAGCGTACGTAGCCCAGCGCCTGCCATTGCTGCCTGTCGCCACGGTGCAGCGGTTGCTGGACAAGGGGCGCCTGAGCACGCATTTGACCACGCCCGAGGTCAAAGACGACCTTTTCTTCGACTACTACATGGCCGAGGCCCGGGCGCTGATCGCCCAGGCCGACGCCGACAGCATGACGACCAGGGAAGTGAATGCGGAGTCGGTCATGGCGCTGAGCTGGCGTTTGCTGGATTTCATCAGCCTGCTGCTGCCCAACCGCGCGTTGCTGGTGCTGTCGATTGGCCGCATGGCAATCGATATCCTGGACGGCATCGAGGCCTTCAACCAAGAGGATGTCGAAGGGGTGATGCGGCATTCCTATCAGGCGCTTAGCCACCTCAACGATGCAGGTACCAGTTTTCTCGGTTCCAGATTGCTACGCCGGTCCCTGCGCGGAATACCCAAACAACCGCCACTGCCACTGCCCGCACGCTTCCAGGCGCAACCGGACAGCAGCAGCCTCCGGTATCGCATAGACGGTATCTACGGTGAGGGTGTATACGAGCAAAGCTCGGCGTTTGGTGGGCTGTCGCTGTATTTCGTCAAGGACAGCGACAACCGCTACTACCAGGTCAGCTTCGACGGCTACCGCTGGCGAGCCATTGACCCTGACCAGCCAGATGCCTATCTGCAGCAACCGCTCAAGCGCAAAGCCGACGGGCAGTGGGTCATCGACTCACCGGTGCTCTGGTACGACGGGCTGCCCGACCTGAAGCAATTACTGCAGGACTGCTATCTACAAACGCCTGTGGCCGGCCTGCCGGTAAACATCGAACAAGGGCTTTTTCAGGCTGACGATCAGCTGTACCTGGCACTCGAGAACGGGCAGTTGCCTGTGCGCCGCCACCTGCTACCGGATCATTACCACTTGGAGATTGCCGTTGCCAGCAACGCCGGGGTGGTGCCGTGGGCGGTGCTGCGCCACGAAAACGGCCAGTGGCTGATACGCGTTCGCCAGGCAGGGCGCAGCAGTGACTGGCTGACACTGCCAGATCAACCACCGCCGGCCCACTGACAGCGGAGCCGGCGGCCTCAGTCGACCAGTTTTGGCAACAGCCGGTCCAGCCGCTGATGCAAGGCACTGCCAGTGGGCCAGTTGCGCAGCAGCCGTGCCCGGTCACGGGCATAGGCCGGGGCGAAGCTGAGCTGGGTGGCGTGCTGGCACATGGCATCGAGGTCGATCAGCGACCACTGGCCGTTGTGCCAGAACAGGTTATGGCCTTTGAAGTCGCCGTGGCTGATGCGTTCGCGAATCAGCTGCTGCATCACGTGCACCAAGGCATCCACCTGCTCCTCGGGCGCATCGCCGCTTTCGACGTGGGGCGCGAAGCATGCCGTCAGGTCCGGGCCGTCGACATACTCGGTGACCAGGTAAGCACGGCTGCGCAGGCCCAGCACTCGCTGTTCCAGCACCGCGAGGGGGCGTGGGGTGGCGATGTCGAGGAATTCCAGGCGGTGGCCTTCAATCCAGGAATGCCAGGCCCGGCTCGGGCGCCAGAAGCGCTTGAACCAATGTGCGGTGTTCTTGATGTTGTAGCGCTTGATCACCAACTGGCGACCATTGACCTCGATGCGCGCCACGCTGGCAGCGCCACCGGTCTTGTACAAATGGCCCTTGTCGATCAGCGCATCGGCCTGCTCCAGTACAGGCTGCATGGCCTCGACCTCACTGCGGCGGATCGCCTGCAAGCCCGAGAGGGTGCGCTGGACGCTGAACAGGCTGCACTCGCGGCCAGCCTTGTCCAGATAGTCCCTCTGGCGCCAGTTGCGCACCTTGTCCACCTGTTTCTGCAGCGCTTCCAGCGGCAAGGCATGCTCGGCATTGGCCAGCAGGTAATGCACCAGCAGCTCTTCGATGAACGGCTCCAGGCGCTTGGGCAACTGGGCGAAGAACACCCCGAGGTTTTCCAGCACGCGTGGACGCGACAACTGCTGACCAGGTGTTTCCGCCTTTATGCCCGCACCGTCGATCAGGTACAGCTTGCCGGCATGGCGCAGCAGGTTGTCCAGGTGCAGGTCTTCCTGCCAAAGGCCTCGGGCGTGCATGTGCGCCACAGCCGTGAGCGCTTCGCCCAGTACCAGGTGCTGCTCGTCCGCCAACACTGGCAGGTTTTCCACTGCGGCCCAGGCATCGGCCAGGCTTTGGGCACCGTCAAGGAACTCGAACAGCAGCCAGCCGCCCTCGCCTTCCTTGAGGCCGTCGGCCAATAGCGTCGGTGTGGTCAGGCCTTGTTCGGCCAGCAACTTCACACCCTGCAGTTCGCGCTGGAAATGCCGCGCGGCGTTACCCCCGACCAGCAACTTCGCCAGCACCGGTGTGCCACGCCAGACACCAGCGCCCACATAACGCTGGCCCGGCAGCACGCGCAGCAGGCTGAGCAATTGCAAGTCGGCGCTGCCGGCGGCATCAACCAACGTGATACTCAGGGGCAGCGCCGGGCTGCGCCCGGCATCCTTCAGTTCAGACAAACGCATCAGCGGGCCTCTTTTTCACGACGGCGTTGCGTCAGCCGTTGCAGCCAGGTGTCGACCAGCGCGCCGTCAGCCGGCTGCCCCAGGTAGGTAGCCAGCAAAGTACGTACATCCTGCACGCGCCAGGCCTGCGCGCGGCGCAGCAGCGGTTCCAGGTCCTTGAGGCGGTCACGCATGCCGAACAGCAGCGGCCGGGTCTTTTCCAGGTCGATCAATTGCGCGTCCCAACCCTCGCGGCGTTGACGCAGGAAAATGTGCTTGGGGTAGAAGCAGCCATGCACCTGGCCGGCGCTGTGCAGGGTACGCGCCAGCTGACCGCAGGCCTGCAGGATGCCAGTGCGCTCGGCTTCACCCAACCGCGGCCACTGCGCCAGCAGGCTGTCGAGGTCGGCCCACTCGTCCAGAGCGCGGGTCATCAGGATGGCCCGGTGCTTGCCGCCCTGCTTGCGCTCGCCGTAGAACACCGCCTGCAATGCCGGAATGCGCAGCTTCTGGTAGCGACTGATGTTGCGGAATTCGCGGGCGAAGGTGGGCTCGCCGAACGGCCGGTGCAAGGTACGGGTCAGGTAGTCGCTCTGGCGCTTGAGGTAGTAGCCCTTGCCTTCGAGTTCCAGACGGAAGACGCTGCTCCAGCCACCACGGCCGGTGTTGGGCTCGTCCACAGCATCAAGTTGCAGCGCCCACAGCGCCTCGAAGTTGTCCAGGCCATGGCGCTTGAGCAGCGCGAGGTCCGCGCTGGCCAGGTAATCGGTCATTCCCTTCCCTCGAAAAAGCCCAGTACCCGATGAATGCGCTTCTTGTCACGCACATTCAGCCGGTCGCGGCCACGGTATTGCAGGTAGAAGCGCAAGCGCTGGGTAGCTGACAGGTGGTATTTGGCCACTTTGTCCAGGCATGCCAGGTCCTTGATCATCCGATGGCGCCACATGAAACCGCGCCAGAAGTCGCCGGTGGGGCAGTCAATGAAGAATAGCGTGCCTTGGTCATCGACCAGCAGGTTGCGCCACTTCAGGTCGTTATGGGCAAAGCGGTGTTCGTGCATGACCCGGGTATGGCGCGCCAGCTGACGACTGACATGGTCGACCCAGGCGCGGTCGGCCAAGCGCGCATCGTTGTGTTCGGCCAGGGCCGACAGGTCTTCGGTGTGCGGCAGTTCACGGGTGATCATCGCGCCACGGCCAAAGGCCAGGCCGTTGCGCTCCAGGCCCCAGGCCACGACTTCGGCAGTGGGGATACCCCATTTGGCGAACTGCTTGAGGTTTTGCCATTCGGCCTTGATGCGTGGCCGCCCCAGGTACCGGCGCATGTGCTTGCCGGCCCCGGTGTAGCGCTTGACGTAGTAGTTGATCCCGTCACGCTCGATGCGTACCACTTCACTGAGCGGGTCGCGGGTCAGCCGTTCGCCCTGGAGGGCGAACACCGCGTCGAGGCTGCCGAAGTCCGCCGCCAGGTGTTCGTACCCCGGCGCCAGTGTCCAACTCGCCATCAGAGTGCATCCCCATAGCGTTGCTTGCGATCGTAGAGTTTCTGGGCCTTGCGCTCCAGCCAGGCGAGCAGCGCGGCTTCGTCCTTCAGCACCTGCCGCAGCGGACGCTGGAAGTAACCACGCAGGAAGCGCAGCTTGTCGCGTTGGGTCAGGCCGATGTCCAGGGCCGAAAAGTACAGCGCAGCCAGGTCCTTGTCGCGCCAGCGGCGGCTGATTCTGGCACGGGTTTGCGCGCGGTGCAGGTCGATCACCGACAGCTTGAAGTCATCCGCCGTCACCGGTCGGTCGGTGTGCAACAGGAAATGGCAGATGTAGCAATCGCGGTGGTTGACCCCGGCGCGGTGCATGCCGCCGGTCATCTTCGCCACCTCGGCGATAAGTGCACGCTTCAGGCGCGGCTCGGGCGGCTGTTTGACCCAGTCGATGCTGAAGTCTTCCAGGCTGATGGTCGGCGCCAGCTCTTCGGTGATGATGAACGAGTGCTGCGCGGCCGGGTTGCTGCCACGCTCGCCGTAGGCGACTGCGGTCATGGTCGGCACACCCACTTCATGCAGGCGTTGGATCGCCCGCCATTCCTGGCCAGCCCCGAGCACCGGCAACTTGGCGGTGAACAGGTTCTTGAAGATCTCGCCCCAGCCGATGCCACGGTGGATCTTGACGAAAAAGCCCTCGCCAGCCACTTCGGTGCGCAGCGTGCGGCGCCCTTCCAGCTCGCGATAGACCTCGCCTTGCAGCGCCTCCACGGCGTCGAAGGCATCACGCCCGGCCCACAGGCGTTTGAAGGGTTCGGCCAATATCAGCTTCATGCGGTTTTTTGCCCCAGGATCACGTCAGCAGCATGCTGCGGCATGCTGTACAGATCGGCGCTATCAGCAAATGCCAGGCCATTGCGCGACCAGCTGGCACGCGCCTGCGGGTCTTCGAGCATGCGCTGCAGATAGCCGTTGAGCTGCTCTTGTTCGAACGGCTCGTCCAGCACCAGGCCGCTGTCGGCCTCGGCAATGTAGTGGGCATAACCGCACACCTTGGACACCAGCACCGGCAAGCCGGCGACCAACGCTTCGAGCAGCACCGTACCGGTATTCTCGTTGTACGCCGGGTGAATCAGCAGGTCGGCGCCCAGCAGGAAGCGCGGGATATCGCTGCGGCCCTTGAGAAACTGCACCTGGTCGCCCAAGCCCAGGGTAGCGCTTTGCAGCTGGAATACCTTGGGGTCGTCCTGGCCGATCACCATCAGCCTGGTGCGTTTGCGCAGGGCTGACGGCAGCGCAGCCAGTGCCTTGAGGCTGCGGTCCACGCCTTTGGTCTTGAAGCCTGAGCCAATCTGCACCAGCAGCAGGTCGTCATCCCCCAGGTTGAATTCCTTGCGGAACTCAGCGCGGATCTCGGCGGCATTGGCCGGCGCACGGCGATCCTGGGAAATGCCTGGCGGCAGGAGGTGGAAACGTTCTACCGGGGTGCCGTAATGCTTGATGAACAGCGGCTGCTGCACTTCGGAAATCATCAGCACTTCGGTATGGGCGTCCTTGGCAAACACCGCACGCTCGTACTCGGCAAAGTGCCGGTAGCGGCCCCAGCGGCGGTACAGCCCACCGCGCAGGGTCTGCGCCTTGTCTTCGAAGCAGCCGTCGGCGGCGTAGTACACGTCCAGCCCTGGCATCTTGTTGAAGCCGATCAGGCGGTCGACCGGGCGCTTGGCCAGGTCGGCGGCCATCCAGGCGCTGAGCTTCTCGTTGCGGCGGTGGTTGAAAATCGCCTTCACCGGCGCCACCAGCACTTCGAAGCCCGGCGGAATGTCACCCTCCCAGATCAGCGTATACACACGGATCTGGTGGCCCCGCTTCTGGCATTCCAGGGCAATGCGCATGAAATCGCGCTGCAGCCCGCCGAAGGGGAAATATTTGTAAAGCACGAAAGCCAGTTGCATCAACGGACATCCTCAGCCAGCAGCAACGCGCTCAAGCGGCTCGCCACATGCTCGGGATTCAGGCGAGTGAAGCACAGCGGCCACTCGCGTTTCAGATCGAACCGGGCCAGGTCATCGGCGCTCGGTTTGTAGGTGCACTTCTTCTGCAGGCAGGGAGCGCAAGGCCAGTCACTGGCCTGGTGAATCTGGGTCCGTCCGTAGGCGCCAGTCAGGCCCGGGTTGGTAGGGCCAAACAGCGAAAGGGTGGGCACATCGAGTGCCGCCGCCAGGTGGCCAAGGCCGGTATCGACCGCCACGCAGGCCTTTGCCGCCGCCAGAACACGAGCGACGCCGGCAAGGTTCAATTTGGGGAGTACCTGACAGTTGTTCAAGCCTTGGGCAATTCGCTCGGCCCGCGCCTTCTCAGCCGGATTACCCCAAGGCAGGCGCACTTCCAGCTTGCGCCGGCCCATGCGCTCGGCCAGTTCGCGCCAGTAGGCTTCGGGCCAATGCTTGGTCGCCCAGGTGGTGCCATGCAGGAACACCACATAGGGCGCAGCCGGCGGCAGTTGCAGGCGGTCGAGGTCCAGGCCGTAGTTGCCGATGCCTTCTGGCAGGTCATAGGCCAGGGCCATGGCAAACAGTTGGCGTACCCGCTCCACCGCGTGCTGGCCGGTGGCAACCGACAGAGGCCGGTCGTAGAAGCGGCTGGCCCAGCCTTCGCGCGCCGAGTAGCGGTCCAGGCCGGCTACGGGTGCCTTCACGTAACGGGTCAACCAGGCCGACTTGACCAGGCCCTGGGCGTCGATCACAAGGTCGTACTTGCGCTCGCGCACGCGCTGCTTGAACGCCTTCCACTCGCCACTCTTGATGGTTTGCCAAAGGTTCTTGCGCCAGCGACGGATCGCCACCGGGATGACCTGGTCGACCGCGGGGTGCCAACTGGGGATTTCGGCGAAGCCTTCTTCCACCACCCAATCGAAACGGATGCCGGGAATGGCATGGGCGGCATCGGTAAGCGCCGGCAGGGTGTGGATTACATCCCCCAGCGACGAGGTCTTGATGATCAGTACCCGCACTTAGTCGACCTCGGCCACGGTATCGATCAGGTCCGGCCCGCTGAGGCTGTGCAGGGCGGCGATCACTTTGCCCGGTTCCAGCAGACGCAGGCAATTGTAATGGCCGAAGCGACAGGTGCGGTCAAAGCACGGGCTGCACTCGATACCGGTGCGCACCACTTCCACCTGTTCGGCCAGCGGCGGGGTGAAGCCGGGTGAAGTCGAGCCGTACACCGCCACCAACGGACGGTTCAGCGCAGCGGCCACGTGCATCAGGCCGGAGTCGTTGGACACCACGGCATGGGCGCAGGACATCAGGTCGATGGCCTCGGCCAGCGAGGTCTCACCGGCCAGATTGGACGATTCTTCACGGAGCCCCGGGATCAGCCGGTCGCGGATCTGCTCACCGACCGGATGATCGTTCTTCGAGCCAAACAGCCACACTTGCCAGCCTTGGCGAATCATCGCATCGGCCACAGCGGCATAGTGCTCTGCCGGCCAGCGCTTGGCTTCGCCAAACTCGGCGCCAGGGCACAGCGCCAGCACCGGACGGTCCAGTTCCAGGCCGAACTTGGCCAGGGCGGCGTCACGGCTTTGCGCTTCGATCTGCAGGTTGGGGCGCGGGTATGGCTGCGGCAGCTCGGCGCCGGGTGCGTAAGCCAGGGCCATGAAGCGCTCGATCATCAGCGGGTAGCGGGCCTTGTCCAGCTTGCGCACATCGTTCAGCAGGCCGAAGCGCATTTCACCGCGCCAGCCGGTGCGTTTGGGAATGCCGGCAAAAAAGGGCACCAGCGCCGACTTGAGCGAGTTGGGCAGCAGGATGGCCTGGTCGTACTGGCCGGCCAGGGACTTGCCGATGCGCCGCCGCGTGGCCAGCTCCAGCGCGCCGTGGCCGAGCGGGAAGCTCAAGGCCTGGCGCACTTCAGGCATGCGCTCGAGGATCGGCCGGCTCCATTCAGGGGCCAGCACGTCGATCACGCAGTCGGGGTGCTGCTGTTTCAGGCACTGGAACAGGGTCTGCGCCATCACCATGTCGCCGACCCAGCTGGGGCCAATGATCAGTATTCTCATGCTTAGTCCAGAAACGCTCGGGGAGGCTACAGGCTGCGGTACAGCCTGGCCTCCCCTCTTTATATTCAGGCTATGTGGCCGACAGTGTAACACCGGTGGTGAGGCATGAGCCTTTGGGGCTGCTTTGCAGCCCATCGATCTCAAGTCAGCCCCAGTTCACCCCAGATCCGCCGCACTTCACGGCGTTCATCGGCAAACTGTGCCGCATCGATCACCCCGGCCTCCTTCTGCAGGGCCTGGCGGTGGGAGGCCGAGCGGAACGCTTTGTACACTTCACGCAACAGCACCGCGTCACTGGCCGGCATCAAGTTCGCCTGCTCCAGCTCTTCCAGAATGCGGATGTTATCGGTCCATCGAAGTATGGCCGGATGGTCATGGGACCAGGCCAAAGCGGCGTATTGCACCATAAATTCGATATCGACGATACCGCCGGCATCCTGCTTGATATCGAAGGGTACACCGGCGTCGAAGGCGTTCGCCGCGGTACCGGCAGCCGTCGCCTTGGTACCGAGGTTGTCACGCATCTTGGCGCGCATTTCACTCACCTCGCCGCGCAGCTTTTCCAGGTCGCGGGCCTGGCCCAGTACCTTGGCGCGCACACCTTCGAATGCCGCCCCCACCTGCTTGCAACCCACCAGCACACGGGCCCGCACCAGCGCCTGGTGTTCCCAGGTCCAGGCTTCGTTCTGCTGGTAGCGCTCGAAGGCGCCCAGCGAGCTTACCAGCAGGCCCGAGGCGCCGGACGGGCGCAGGCGCATATCCACGTCGTACAGTTGGCCCGAGTTGGTCTGGGTGGTCAGCAGGTGGATGATGCGCTGCCCCAGACGCGTGAAGAACTGCGCGCTGTCGATAGGCTTCGCACCGTCGGTTTCCGCCTGCGGATCGCCGTCATGGATGAAGACCAGGTCCAGGTCCGAACCGTGGCCTAGCTCCAGGCCGCCCATCTTGCCGTAACCGATGATGATGAAACCCGGGTCGCACAGGCTGCCGTCGCTGCGCTTGGGTTGGCCGTGGCGGGCCACGGTCTGGCGCCAGGCCAGGGCCAGCACCTGGTCGAGGATGGCTTCAGCCAGCCAGGTCAGGTAGTCGCTGACTTTCATCAACGGCAGGTTGCCGCTGATTTCCGAGGCGGCCACGCGCAGGCTGTGGGCCAGCTTGAAATGGCGCAGCGCCTCCATCTGCTGCTCCAGGTCGTCCTCGGGGATGCGCGTCAGGCGCTCGCGCAGCTCGCTGGCCAGTTCTGGCGCCAAGGGCGGGCTGAACAAGCGGCCCTCATTGAGCAGTTCGTCGAGCAGCAGCGGGTAAAGGGCAATCTGCTCGGCAATCCACGGGCTGGCGGCGCACAGCGTCAGCAAACGGCGCAAGGCACCGGGGTTTTCGGTCAGCAGTACCAGGTAGGCAGAACGCCTTGCCACAGCCTCGACCAATGGCAACACCCGCTCCAGCACCAGGTCGGGGTTGTCATGCTCCACCGCCTGGGCCAGCAGCCGTGGGATGAATGCGTCAAGTCGCTCACGGCCGATGCGCTGCATCGAGCGCAACTGCGGGCTGGAACGCAGCCCGGCCAGGCGCCTCAAGGCTTCGGCGGGTTGCTTGAAGCCAGCCTCTTGCAATTGCCGGCCAGCGGCTTCTTCATCCTGCGCCTGCTCCCACAACGGCGACCACTCGCCACCCACCACCAGTTCGCCTTCGCCGTCTTCATCATCCGGGTCGGCAATGACCTGGCGGAAATGCCAGTCGATACGGCCACGCCAGTACATCAACTGGTCGTGGAAGCTCTGCCAGTCGGCAAAACCGAGCACGTAGGCCACGCGTGCCTGATCGGTCTCACCTTCCGGCAACATTTGCGTCTGGCGGTCGGCAATGGCCTGGATCGCGTGCTCGGTGTACCGCAGGAACTCATAACCCTCGCGCAACTCGGCCACCACTGCTGGCGGCAGGTAGCCTTGGCCTTCCAGGGTGGCCAGCACCTTGAGCAACGGCCGCTGCTGCAGGCTGAGGTCACGCCCGCCGTGGATCAGCTGGAAGGCTTGGGCGATGAACTCTACTTCGCGAATACCACCGGCACCCAGCTTGATGTTCTCGGCCATGCCCTTGCGCCGCACTTCCTGCTGGATCAGCTGCTTCATGGTGCGCAGCGCTTCGATTGCGGAAAAGTCCAGGTAGCGGCGGTACACGAACGGGCGCAGCATCTCCTGCAACTGCGCGCCGGCCGCCTGGTCGCCGGCCACCACCCGCGCCTTGATCATCGCGTAACGTTCCCAGTCACGGCCCTGGTCCTGGTAGTACTGCTCCAGTGCATTGAAGCTGAGCACCAGGGCACCCGCCGAACCATAGGGACGCAGGCGCATGTCAACGCGGAACACAAAGCCGTCGACGGTAACCGGGTCCAGTGCCTTGATCAGCCTTTGGCCCAGGCGCGTGAAGAACTCCTGGTTGTCCAGCGAGCGCTTCACCCCTTCGGTTTCACCGCCCTCGGGGAAACCGAAGATCAGGTCGATGTCCGACGACAGGTTAAGCTCTACCGCTCCCAGCTTGCCCATGCCCAGCACCACCATGTGCTGCGGCTGGCCGCTGCGGTTGCCGATGGGCGTGCCGAATTGCTGGCAATGGCGCGGGTACAGCCATTGGTAGGCTTCGTCGATGGCCGCATCGGCAAGGTCCGACAGGTCACGGCAGGTTTCGCCAAGTTCCGCCTGACGGGTAATGTCGCGCCAGATAATGCGCAGCTGCTGGCGGTTGCGCGCGCGGCGCAGATTGCGCGCCAGCTCGTCCTCGCTCTGTGCCGCCTGGGCTGTTGCGGCGATTTGCCCGCGCAGCTCACCCGGGGCGTAACGCCGCTCCAGCTCGCCGCTGGCCAGCAGGGCGAACAGCATGGCGGGCTCGCGCTGGGCCAAACTGAGCACGAATTCACTGGCAGCAGCCACCTGATCGAACTGCTGCCGGTGCAGCGGGCTCCAGGCCTGCAGGTCGAGTTCGGGGTGGCCGGCCACGGCATCGCTGATGAACTGCTGGTTGCGAGTGACCAGCGGCTGCAAGGTGGCAGGCAGATCGGAGGGCAAAGGTAGGCGCATGGTCTATCCTTGATCGGCGTGAAATAGAGGGGAAAAAGCGGCCAAGGGGAAGCCGGACCACGGTTGGACTGTCGTACAAAAGTTGGAAATAGCTAAAAAAAACGAAAAATTGGCAACAAACATCAAGAACCACCCGTTCGCGACACAATGCCAACCAACATGAACGTTTTTCCTCACAAGCCAAGGTGCGACCAAACGTCGCACAAATGTAGTTTTACTACTACTCGTGTCGTGTAAAAGCATGAAATGCGAAAGCAAATGTAGTAAAACTACAACGCGCCGGAAGACACCCCGGTAATCCAAGAATTCACGACGTCTGCCCATAAGGCCAGTCGCAATCTCAGGCAATCGATTCTGGTTGCCTTTCCGCCCTGGAGCAAGCCATGCAAGACCTCGATCCAATCGAAACCCAGGAATGGCTGGATGCCCTGGAGTCGGTCCTCGACAAAGAAGGCGAAGACCGCGCTCATTACCTGATGACCCGTATGGGCGAGCTGGCCACCCGTAGTGGCTCCCAGCTGCCATATGCGATCACCACGCCATACCGCAACACCATCCCTGTCACCCACGAAGCACGCATGCCTGGCGACCTGTTCATGGAACGCCGCATTCGCTCGATGGTGCGTTGGAACGCGCTGGCCATGGTCATGCGTACCAACCTGAAAGACTCGGACCTGGGCGGACACATCTCTAGCTTCGCCTCCAGTGCCACCCTGTACGACATCGGCTTCAACTACTTCTTCCAGGCCCCTACCGAAGAACACGGCGGCGACCTGATCTTCTTCCAGGGCCACGCATCGCCAGGCGTCTACGCCCGTGCCTTCATGGAAGGCCGTATCAGCGAAGACCAGATGAACAACTTCCGCCAGGAAGTGGACGGCAACGGCCTGTCTTCGTACCCGCACCCATGGCTGATGCCTGACTTCTGGCAGTTCCCGACCGTTTCGATGGGTCTGGGCCCGATCCAGGCGATCTACCAGGCACGCTTCATGAAGTACCTGGAAGCCCGTGGCTTCATCCCGGCCGGCAAGCAGAAGGTCTGGTGCTTCATGGGCGACGGTGAGTGCGACGAGCCGGAATCCCTGGGTGCAATCGCCCTGGCCGGCCGCGAGAAGCTGGACAACCTGATCTTCGTCATCAACTGCAACCTGCAGCGCCTCGACGGCCCGGTTCGCGGCAACGGCAAGATCATCCAGGAACTCGAAGGCGTGTTCCGTGGCGGTGGCTGGAACGTCAACAAAGTCGTCTGGGGCCGTTTCTGGGACCCACTGCTGGCCAAGGACACCAACGGTGCCCTGCAGCGCCGCATGGACGAAGTCATCGACGGCGAATACCAGAACTACAAAGCCAAAGACGGCGCGTACGTTCGCGAGCACTTCTTCAACACCCCGGAACTCAAGGCCATGGTCGAAGACCTGTCCGACGAAGAGATCTGGAAGCTCAACCGTGGCGGTCACGACCCGTACAAGGTTTACGCGGCCTATCACCAGGCTGTGAACCACAAAGAGCAGCCGACCGTCATCCTGGCCAAGACCATCAAGGGTTACGGCACCGGTGCTGGCGAAGCCAAGAACACCGCGCACAACACCAAGAAGGTCGACGTCGACAGCCTGCGTCACTTCCGTGACCGCTTCGACATCCCGGTCAAGGATGCCGACTTGGAGAACCTGCCGTTCTTCAGGCCGGAAGAAGGTTCTGCCGAAGCCAAGTACCTGGCCGAGCGCCGCGCAGCCCTGGGTGGCTTCGTACCGCAGCGCCGTGCCAAGAGCTTCAGCGTGCCGACCCCGCCACTGGAAACGCTGAAAGCGATCCTGGACGGCTCGGGCGACCGCGAAATCTCCACCACCATGGCCTTCGTGCGTATTCTGGCGCAGCTGGTCAAGGACAAGGACATTGGCCAGCGCATCGTCCCGATCATCCCGGACGAAGCCCGTACCTTCGGTATGGAAGGCATGTTCCGCCAGTTGGGCATCTACTCGTCGGTCGGCCAGCTCTACGAGCCAGTCGATAAAGACCAGGTGATGTTCTACCGCGAAGACAAGAAGGGCCAGATCCTCGAGGAAGGCATCAACGAAGCCGGCGCCATGTCGTCGTTCATCGCTGCCGGTACCTCGTACAGCTGCCACAACCAGCCGATGCTGCCGTTCTACATCTTCTACTCGATGTTCGGTTTCCAGCGTATTGGCGACCTGGCCTGGGCCGCTGGCGACAGCCGCACCCGTGGTTTCCTGATCGGCGGTACCGCCGGCCGTACCACCCTCAACGGTGAAGGCCTGCAGCACGAAGACGGTCACAGCCACATGATGGCGGGCACCATCCCGAACTGCCGCACCTACGATCCGACCTACGGCTACGAGCTGGCGGTGATCATTCAGGACGGCATGAAGAAGATGACCGAAGAGCAACAGGACATCTTCTACTACATCACCGTGATGAACGAATCCTACCAGCAGCCAGCCATGCCGGCCGGTGTCGAGGAAGGCATCATCAAGGGCATGTACCTGCTGGAAGAGGACACCCGCGAAGCCGCACACCACGTACAGCTGATGGGCTCCGGCACCATCCTGCGCGAAGTCCGCGAAGCCGCGAAGATCCTGCGTGAAGAGTTCAACGTCGGTGCCGACGTGTGGAGCGTCACCAGCTTCAACGAACTGCGTCGCGACGGCCTGGCCGTGGAACGCGCCAACCGCCTGAAGCCTGGCCAGAAGCCACAGCAGACCTACGTCGAGCAGTGCCTGAACGGTCGCAAAGGCCCGGTCATCGCCTCTACCGACTACATGAAGCTGTTCGCCGAGCAGATTCGTCAGTGGGTACCGAGCAAAGAGTTCAAAGTCCTGGGTACCGACGGTTACGGTCGCAGCGACAGCCGCAAGAAGCTGCGTCACTTCTTCGAAGTCGACCGCCACTTCGTGGTGCTGGCTGCCCTGGAAGCCCTGGCTGACCGTGGCGAGATCGAACCCAAGGTTGTTGCAGACGCTATCGTCAAGTTCGGTATCGACCCGGACAAGCGCAACCCACTGGACTGCTGAGGAGTATTTTTAAGTGAGCGAACTCATTCGCGTACCTGACATCGGCAGCGGTGAAGGTGAAATCATCGAGCTGTTCGTCAAGGTCGGTGACCGTATCGAGGCTGACCAGAGCCTGCTGACCCTGGAGTCCGACAAGGCCTCCATGGAAATTCCGGCGCCCAAGGCTGGCGTGATCAAGGAACTGAAGGTCAAGCTGGGCGACCGCCTGAAAGAAGGCGACGAACTGCTGGTCCTGGAAGCCGAGGGCGCCGCTGCTGCGGCCCCTGAGGCACCGGCTGCTGCCGCTGCTCCGGCTGCGGCGCCAGCGCCAGCCGCTGAAGCCGCTCCTGCTGCTCCGGCCGCAGCCCCGGCTGCTGCCAGCGTGCAGGACATCCACGTGCCGGACATCGGTTCGTCGGGCAAGGCCAAGATCATCGAAGTGCTGGTCAAAGTCGGCGACACCGTCGAAGCCGACCAGTCGCTGATTACCCTGGAGTCCGACAAGGCCTCCATGGAAATCCCGTCGCCGGCTGCCGGCGTGGTCGAAGAAGTGCTGTGCAAGCTGGAAGACGAAGTCGGCACTGGCGACCTGATCTTCAAGCTGAAAGTGGCGGGTGCCGCCCCGGGTGCCGCCCCGGCTGCCGCGCCGGCACCGGCTGCTGCTCCTGCACCAGCCAAGGCTGAGGCTGCTCCGGCTGCCGCACCTGCCGCTGCCGCCCCGGCTGCTGCCCCTGCACCGGCTGCTACCGCACCGGCCACTGGCAGCAATGCCAAGGTTCACGCAGGCCCCGCTGTTCGTCAGCTGGCCCGTGAATTCGGTGTCGAGCTGGGTGCAGTTGCTGCCACCGGCCCGCACGGTCGCATCCTGAAAGAAGACGTGCAGGTCTACGTCAAGGCCATGATGCAGAAGGCCAAGGAAGCGCCGGCAGCCGCCGGTGCGACCGGTGGTGCTGGCATCCCGCCGATCCCTGCCGTGGACTTCAGCAAGTTCGGTGAAGTGGAAGAAGTGGCCCTGACCCGCCTGATGCAGGTCGGTGCTGCCAACCTGCACCGCAGCTGGCTCAACGTGCCGCACGTGACCCAGTTCGACTCTGCCGACATCACCGAGCTGGAAGCCTTCCGCGTTGCGCAGAAGGCCGTGGCCGAGAAGGCTGGGGTGAAGCTGACCGTGCTGCCACTGCTGCTCAAGGCCTGCGCCTTCCTGCTCAAGGAACTGCCGGACTTCAACAGCTCGCTGGCGCCAAGCGGCAAGGCCATCATCCGCAAGAAGTACGTGCACATCGGCTTCGCCGTGGACACCCCGGACGGCCTGCTGGTCCCTGTGATCAAGAACGTCGACCAGAAGAGCCTGCTGCAACTGGCTGCCGAAGCCGCTGCACTGGCCGAGAAGGCGCGCACCAAGAAGCTGTCGGCTGACGAGATGCAAGGCGCCTGCTTCACCATCTCCAGCCTCGGCCACATTGGCGGCACCGGCTTCACGCCGATCGTCAATGCGCCGGAGGTGGCTATCCTGGGCGTCTCCAAGGCGACCATGCAGCCAGTCTGGGATGGCAAGGCCTTCCAGCCAAAGCTGATGTTGCCGCTGTCGCTGTCCTACGATCACCGTGTGATCAACGGCGCTGCCGCCGCGCGCTTCACCAAGCGCCTGGGCGACGTGCTGGGCGATATCCGCACCATGCTGCTGTAAGCCAGCACACTGCCCCTCCTTGCGAGGGGCAGTACCTTTTTCGAGCTGCCACGCTCGTACCTCAACCCCGTCGATTGGCGGGGCTTTTTTTTGCCTGGAAAAAGCTGGGAGGGCTTCGCCCTCCTTTCGCGACACAAGGCCGCAAAGCGGCCCCAAAATCTCCAGCCAAACTGCAGAATCGGCCACGTCAGCCGATAACCTGTCCACAGCATCAAGCATGGCCGCTTGCCAGCCCTCGGGACATCATGCAACCTTGCCAAATCCGCCGCAGCCACAAGGCCGCGTTCCCTCTTCAAGCGAGTCTTCGATGAAAAGCCAACCCGATGCCGCCAGCCGTGTGGCGGCCGAGGTCGTGACACAGTTACCCGTGCCCTCGCGGCTCGGCATGCTGCGTTTCGAAAGGCTCAACGAAGCCACCTGGGCCATGCTCTACCTTGACCCAGCCTGTGAGCGCCAGTTCGGCCTGAAAACCGGCGAGCTGTGTGCCCTGATTGACGCGCCCTACGCCAGCCTGATGGAACCCGAAGCACGCTACCGGCTGCACGACGACATCCAGTTGCAACTGGCCCAGCGCGGTTACTATCGCGTGCGCTACACCCTGCACACGCCGAGCACCTCGCTGCGCCTGCTGGAAGCGGGTGAAGCCTACAAGCAACACAACCGCCAGCTGTTGCGCGGCTACCTGAGCGTGCTCGATGACCAGCAGGAAGAGACCGGCGAACCCGGCGCCAGCGACCTGGAGTCACGCAACAACCGCCTGCAACTGGCCCTGCAGCTGAACCAGCGCACGCAGCAAGAACAACTGGAGCACCTGGAGCGGGTGCGCGGCCAGCAGGACCTTATCCTGCGCCTCGCCCGCCATCGCTACAGCGCGGGCAACTCGCTGCTCGAAGCGGCCCAGCTGATCACCCAGAGCGCCTGCGAAATCTACAAGGTCGACTGCGCCAGCATCTGGCACCTGGAAGACCAACGCCTGGAACCGATCATCGCCTGGTACCGCGACGCACAGGAGCACCGCCAGCCCGAAGCCATCGATGCCAGCCGCTTCCCCGACTACCTGGATGCACTGCACGCAAGCCGCGCCATCGACGCTCACAACGCCGGCCACGACCCGCGCACCCGCGCCCTGGCGCAAAGCATGCGCCCGGAAAACAAGGCCATGCTCGACGCCAGCATCCGTGTCGATGGCCAGGTGATCGGCGTGTTGTGCCTGGAGCAAAGCGGCCAGCCAAGGGCCTGGCAGTCGGACGAGATTGCCTTTGCCGGTGAGCTGGCCGACCAGTTCGCCCAAGTGATCACAAACCACAAACGACGGGCCGCGGCCAGCGCCCTGCACCTGTTCCAGCGTGCGGTCGAGCAGAGCGCCAGTGCCTTCCTGCTGGTGAACCGCGACGGCCGGGTGGAGTACGTCAACCCCAGCTTCACCGCCATCACCCAGTACAGTACCGACGAAGTGCAGGGCCGCCAGCTGGGTGAGCTACCGGCACTGGAGAACCTCAGCGAACTGCTGTTCGACTCGCCGTCGAGCCTGGCCATGGGCAACAGTTGGCAGGGCGAGTTCAAGAGCCGACGCAAAAACCTGGAGCCGTACTGGGGCCAGTTGTCGATTTCCAAGGTGTACGGTGACAACCGTGAGCTGACCCACTACATCGGCATCTACGAAGACGTCACCCAGACCAAGCTGGCCCAGCAACGCATCGAACGCCTGGCTTACACCGACAACCTCACCAACCTGGGCAACCGCCCGGCGTTCATCCGCAGCCTGGACGAACGCTTCGCCCGCGATGGCGAAAGCTCGATGTGCCTGCTGCTGGTGGACATCGACAACTTCAAGCGCATCAACGACAGCCTTGGCCACCAGACCGGCGACAAGCTGCTGATCAGCCTGGCCAGGCGTTTGCGCAACAGCCTGCACAGCGGTGGCATCCTGGCGCGCTTTGCCAGTAACGAGTTCGCCGTGCTGCTCGACGACACCAGCCTTGAAGATGGCCAAGGCGTTGCTCAACAGTTGTTGTGCACCCTCGACAAGCCGATGTTCGTCGACAACCAGCTGATCAACGTCACCGCCTCGGTAGGCCTGGCCTGTGCACCGTTGCACGGCGTCGACCCGGCCAGCCTGATGAAGAATGCCGGCCTTGCATTGCACAAGGCCAAGGCCAACGGTAAACACCAGGTACAGGTGTTTACCGAAGTGCTCAACGCCGAAGCCAGCTACAAGCTGTTCGTCGAGAACAACCTGCGCCGTGCCCTGACCCAGAACGAGCTGGACGTGTTCTACCAGCCCAAGCTGTGCCTGCGCAGCGGTCGCCTGCTGGGCCTGGAAGCGCTGCTGCGCTGGAACCACCCCGAACGCGGCATGATCCGCCCGGACCAGTTCATCAGCGTGGCCGAGGAAACCGGCCTGATCATCCCTATCGGCAAATGGGTGGTGCGCCAGGCGTGCTGCATGAGCCAGCAACTGCGCAAGGCCGGTCTGGGCAACCTGCATGTAGCCATCAACCTGTCGCCCAAACAGTTCTCCGACCCGGACCTGGTGGCGTCGATCAGCACCATCCTCAAGGAAGAAGCCCTGCCCCCACACCTGCTGGAGCTGGAGCTGACCGAAGGCCTGCTGCTGGAAGCCAGCGAAGACACCCACCGCCAGCTGGACGAACTGAAGGCCCTGGGCCTGACCTTGGCCATGGACGACTTCGGCACCGGTTATTCGTCGCTGAGCTACCTGAAGAAGTTTCCGATCGACATCCTCAAGATCGATCGCAGCTTCATCAACGAAATCCCCGACAACCAGGACGACATGGAAATCACCTCGGCGGTGGTGGCCATGGCCCACAACCTGAAGCTGAAGGTGGTGGCCGAAGGGATCGAGACGCCGGAGCAGCTGGCGTTCCTGCGCCGTCACCGCTGCGACGTGGGCCAGGGCTACCTGTTCGACCGGCCGATTCCCGGGCGCGAACTGGCCGAGCGGCTGAAGCGCTATCCGCGTGGCCCGGTGGCCTGACAGCTGCGTAATCCTCGGGCACTATAGAAGCCATTCGGGCCCTTTCGCGGGCACGCCCGCTCCCACAGGAACACCACAACCTTTGAAACCTGTGCTGTACCTGTGGGAGCGGGCATGCCCGCGAAGGCCCAAACCCCTACCCCACTGAATAAACACAGAGGAACGGCCATGGTCCTGCGTTCGGAAATCCTGGTGAACAAAAACGTCATGCCCACTGCGGAACAGGCCCTGCCTGGCCGCGACACGCCAATGAGCCTGCCCGAGTTCCACTACGTCTTCAAAGACACCCCACTGCTCGGCCCGTTCTTCGAAGGCGCCATCGACTTCGCCATCTTCGGCCTGGGCTGCTTCTGGGGCGCAGAGCGCCGCTTCTGGCAGCGTGAAGGTGTGGTCAGCACCGTGGTCGGCTACGCCGGCGGCTTCACCCCGCACCCTACCTACGAAGAAGTCTGCTCGGGCCTGACCGGCCACACCGAAGTGGTGCTGGTGGTGTTCGACAAGGACAAGGTCAGCTACCGCGAACTGCTGGCAATGTTCTGGGAGCTGCACAACCCCACCCAAGGCATGCGCCAGGGCAACGACATCGGCACCCAGTACCGTTCGGCCATCTACTGCACCAGCCCGGAACAGCTGGAACAGGCCAAGGCCAGCCGCGACGCCTACCAGGCCGAGCTGAGCAAGGCCGGCTTCGGTGAGATCACCACCGAAATCGACCAGGCACCGACCGTCTATTTCGCCGAGGCCTACCACCAGCAGTACCTGGCCAAGAACCCGGACGGCTACTGCGGCATCGGCGGCACCGGCGTGTGCCTGCCACCCAGCCTGCAAGGTAACTGAAGCATGAGCACGATGACCCTGTTCCACTCGCCGTTGTCGCCTTTCGTGCGCAAGGTCATGGTGGTGTTGCACGAAACCGGCCAGCTTGAGCGTGTGCAGCTGCAGCCGGTGAACATAAGCCCGGTGAGCGGCGACCCGCAGCTCAACCTGGACAACCCGATCGGCAAAATCCCGGCCCTGCGCCTGGAAGACGGCACCGTGCTGCACGACAGTCGGGTGATCTGCGAGTACCTCGACCAGCAGCACGTTGGCCTGCCGCTGCTGCCGCGTGAAGGTTCGGCGCGCTGGCGGCGCATGACCTTGGTATCACAGGCCGATGCGATCATGGATGCGGCAGTGTCGAGCCGGTATGAGAGCTTCCTGCGGCCAGAGGACAAGCGCTGGGATGGCTGGCTGCAAGCGCAGGGTGACAAGATCCGCCGTAGCCTGGACAACCTGGAGCAGGAGCACTTGCCGGAGCTGATCTCCGGCTTCGACCTGGCGGCGATTGGCGTGGCCTGTGCGCTGGGCTATCTGGATTTGCGTCAGCCCGGGTTTGGCTGGCGTGAGCGCCAGCCTGGGTTGGCGGCGTGGTATGCCGAGGTGGTCAAGCGGCCATCGATGGTCGCTACAGCGCCAGTGGCCTGAGGGCCCCTTCGCGGGTAAACCCGCTCCTACAAGGTTTTCCACAGTGTTCGCTATCTGTGGTGGGCTTTTGGGAGCGGGCGTGCCCGCGAACACCGGCGAAGCCGGTGCCTGACACCCCATTATGTGTGTTCGCGGGCAAGCCCGCTCCTACATTGTATGGCGCACGCTTCAGATCAGCACCCTGGCTTGCCAGCAGTGAACTTCTTCGCCGGGTTGACCGCCGCCTTGAACTCGCGCAGCGCCTTGGAACCCACCAGCAGCGGGTAGTTGAAGTTGCTGCGGTCCACCAGATTCACCTCGACGGTGCGCTTCACATCCCCCAGGCACAACTCCAGGTCGACCACCGGGCGCTTGGAGACCTCTGGCGCATCCCCTTCGTCCTCTTCATCAGCACGGCCCTTGATCTTGCTGATGCGCGAGACCTTGTGCTCGTACACTTTGCCGTCCGATTCCTTGGTCGCCAGGCGGAAGCGCACCCACTCGTCCCCATCGCGGGTGAACAGCTCGATATCCTTGGCCGACAGCGACGCGGTGAAGGCGCCAGTGTCCATCTTGGCTTTCAGGGTTTCGCCCAGTTCAGGCAGGGCAATATTCTCGTAACGGCCGTAGATAGTGGGTTCGGCGGCCATCACCGGCAGCGCCAACAGCGACAACATGGCTAAAAGAGATTTCACAAGCAGGCTTCCTTGAGAGGGTCAATGCTTAGACTGCACTGGGCAGATAGGTTCGCTGTCACGAGCCTAACCAACATAATGTGAAACATTTGTCCCCGCCGTCGGGCATTGGACATTTGGCGTAGGCCACCGCCCTGCTTATCATTGCCAACCGTTTATCTCCCACAACAAGAGTCTCTTTATGCGTCGCCTGCTGACCGGCATTCTCACTACCACCCTGCTGCTGCTCAATACCGTGGTATTGATCTGCCCGCTGCTGGTCTTCGCCCTGCTCAAGCTGGTGTTGCCAGGCCGTGGCCGCGACTACGCGTCGTGGGCGGTGATGTGGGTGGCCGAAACCTGGTCGGAAATCGACAAAGCCATCTTCGCCCTGTGCATCCCTACCCAGTGGGACATCCGCGGTGTGGAAAACCTGCGCAGGGACACCTCGTACCTGGCCGTGAGCAACCACCAGACTTGGGTCGACATCCCGGCGCTGATCGAAAGCCTCAACCGCCGTACACCGTTCTTCAAGTTCTTCCTGAAAAAAGAGCTGATCTGGGTGCCGTTGCTGGGCCTGGCCTGGTGGGGGCTGGATTACCCGTTCATGAAGCGCTACAGCAAGGCGTTTCTGGAAAAGCACCCGGAGCTCAGGGGCAAGGACCTGGAAATCACCAAGGCGGCCTGCGAGCTGTTCAAGCGCCAGCCGGTGACCGTGGTCAATTACCTGGAGGGCACCCGGTTTACCGAAGCCAAGCGCCAGGAGCAGCAGTCGCCGTATCGCTACCTGCTCAAGCCCAAGGCAGGTGGTGTGGCGTTTGTGCTCGCGGCATTGGGCGAACAGCTGGATGCCCTGCTGGATGTGACCATCGTGTACCCCGGTAATAAGGCGCCGGGGTTCTGGGACTTGCTCAATGGCAGCATTAGCCGGGTGATTATCGACATTCAGGTGCGGGAACTGGACCCGGCGTTGTGGGCGGGGGATTACGAAAATGATCCCGAGTTTCGGCAGACGGTTCAGGCTTGGGTGAACCAGCTGTGGGTGGCGAAGGACCAGCGGATCGAGCAGCTGCGGGCGGAGATGGGCTAACACCTCTGCCGCCTGAACTGGCCCATTCGCGGGTGAACCCGCTCCTACGCGGATTACCACATCCCCAAGGATAGGCTCTACCTGCGTAGGGGCGGGTTTACCCGCGAAGAGGCCGAAGCAGGCAGCCGGTTGACATCAGCACAGTTACGTTGCGCCCCCTGATAATTCTGCTAGTTGTGCGCGGCCTCCCAAAGACGAAGACTTAAGCAGCATGTCTCTTGCGAGGCGCTCTCAAGTGAAAGTCACCGCCCTGGTCTACAGCCCTTACGGGCACATCGGCAGCCAAGCAGGTAGAGCCACGATAATAGGCTTCAAGGATGAACGATTTGATCCGCTCCTTGGCACCTATGCATTGGGGCGAGGATACCGAAGCTATAGTCCAGCCTTGATGCGCTTCCTCAAGCCCGATGATCTCAGCCCGTTCAGTGACGGTGGCTATAACGCCTACGCATACTGTGCCTGTGACCCCATCAATTACCGTGATGATACAGGGCAACAGCGGGAATTCGCCAATTTACAAAAGTTTTGGGAGCAAAAGTCTAACCCGAAACCTCACCGAACAGTACCGCTGACAAAAAAGCCTGCGGCGCAGGTAATAGAGCCTCCTCTGTTGAACGCCAGGCACTCCGCTTCACACCATTTGGCGAAAAAAAAGACTGTTGCCTTTAACAAAGACATAACGATCAAGACGTACCTGAGGGAACAGACTGCCCACAAAAACCACCTTCTCAAAGAAAGACGATCATTAGCCATCTATATAAAAAATCTCACTAAACGCGCAGCGCAAAAACAGCAAGAATACACCGAGCTTTTGAAACCATCTTCGAAAGCCTTCGCCAAAATCCAAGGGATCAGTGACCAACAATATCGTACAGAAATGGAATTACGCGAAGTCTGGCTGACTGAAGCACAATATCGAATCAGAGCCCTGGAAGTGACGCTCAAGACCTTCGATGTATGACGTCTGGCCTTGTGATAATCTCAAACCGATGGCGTGCTCACTGGTGCCGGCGTGGTCCACAGGCTACCCAAGTTCTGCAGCAACGACCCGGCGATGCCCTGCTGGCCGAGGTACTGCAGGATCAGCGGGGCGAACTGGCCGATCATTCCAGTGTCCATGCCCAGTGCCTTGAACGCATTGTCCAGGTCATTACGGTTCTCCACGTCGTTGCCCAACGCGTTGCTCAACGCCGACTGACTTTCGCTGTTCTTGCCTAGCAAATCGCCCAACCCGCTCAAACTACCGAGCATATTGGCACCGGACAACAGGTCCAGACCCGGCACGGCCTTGGTCAATTGGCCATAGTCCTCACTGCTAAGGTTGTTGCGCGCCAACCCCAACATCGCCCCTGCGCCGCCCACGGCCTGTTCGGGGGTGATCTTCAATTCGCTGCCCAAGGTGTTGAGCAGATTGGCCTGGGCCTCGGGAGCCTGCACCTGGCCTTGCTGTTGCGGGTTCTGCATGGCGGACACGGCATTGGCGGCGTCACTGAGGTTGAAGGCGAACACCGGGCTGGCGGCCAGGGTCATCAGGGTTGCCAAGGTGAGTGCTTTCATCGGAAGGGACCTCGTCGGCCGGGATGGCCTGGAAAACGAAGGATTTGACTGGAAATCTGAGGGATTGTTCCGGGCCCCAACAGGTGCATACCTGATATTTCTGCCAGTAGTCAATTGCTCAAGACACTCCAGATAATCGTAGTGCCCAGGCCATCTATTTCCGGGGCCAACTGCAGACAACGGGAGCACGTCGGTGAAAAACAGTCCTGATACCCCCAAATATTTCTACCAGACCAGCAAACTGACCACTGTCATTGGAAACGATCAGAAGCGTTCAATCCTGCGGATTGGAACGCTCCCTCTTGCTGAGTCCGCTGGCAAAGAAGCAGGAAGTTCCCAGCTTTTCGCAACAGATGAGATGGACTCAGTGCTTGTCGTGAGCACGCCTGACGGAAAGCAAAAAAATCACACCTACACCCCCTTTGGATACAACGACAAACTGCCATCAGGATCCCCAGCGATAGGATTCAACGGCGAGTTCATATTGGACAACATGCACCTTTATCTCCTAGGCCAAGGACACCGTGGCTTTAGCACCGAGATGAGACGGTTCATCGGACCGGACAATGCTGAAAGCCCATTCGCCCGAGGCGGGGTCAATGCTTTCGCGTACTGTGTGAACGACCCAGTCAATCGGAAAGACGAAACGGGGATGTGGGGTATTTTCAAGCCTAGAACGTGGTTTCGCAGTAACCAAGCAAAAATGGATCAGCGCCTGGCAAGCATAAAGATTATTAATGAAACAATGAAAGAGCAAACCGACAACCTCAATAATTTAGTCGCGCAAAGAAAATACAGAGGAAAAACATTCGCACCAAGAATTGACGCCGCTAGAAAAACCCTCCAAAAAACGCTTGACAGGGGTTTGAGAAAGGAACGCGGCATAAATAAATACGTAGAAAGTAAAGATCACGCATACATTTACTCCGAACATTACTACGCCAAAAAAGCTATAAAAAATTCAAAACCTAATACTTACCACCCAACGAGCGGGAACACCGATACTGAAAACATGTTCTACGCTCCCAAAAAACGTGACGATCCTCATGACGACAGGAACTACCAATTCGGGGCAACCGACGCAAACAATGAGACGCGCCGGCCACAATCGGAGTAATTAACTGTCTGCATGAAAATGACTGCGCAGTGGCCCTTCGCTCCAGGGCCACTCACCAGGCTTCGGAACTGATGAGGTATGTGCGGGCGGCGCTCGACTTCAAAAGCGATGAAAGGCTTATGACAAGCACCTCCGGCCGAGATGTCTTATCAGAATGGACAAAAAGCCCCTCGATGCGAGGGGCTCTTTTTACTCGACGCTGATTACGCCGCACCCCACATTTTGTGCGGGTCGATAACGAATTTCTTCGGCACACCTGCATCAAACTCGCCATACCCTTCCGGCGCCTGATCCAGGTTGATCACCTGCACACCTACCACTTCAGCAATGTTGATGCGGTCCCACATGATCGCCTGCATCAGCTGGCGGTTGTATTTCATGGTCGGGGTCTGGCCGGTGTGGAAGCTGTGCGATTTCGCCCAGCCCAGGCCGAAGCGGATGCTCAGCGCGCCGATCTTGGCAGCGGCATCCACCGCGCCCGGGTCTTCGGTCACGTACAGGCCCGGGATACCGATGTTGCCGGCCACGCGGGTCACTTGCATCAGCGAGTTCAGCACGGTGGCCGGGGCCTCGTGCTTGGCACCTTCGTGGCCATGGCCACGGGCCTCGAAGCCGACGGCGTCGACAGCGCAGTCCACTTCCGGCTCGCCGAGAATGTCGACGATCTGCTCGTGCAGCGGGGTGTCCTTGGACAGGTCGACCACTTCGAAGCCTTGCGACTTGGCGTGGGCCAGGCGGGCCGGGTTCAGGTCACCGACGATTACACAGGCGGCGCCCAGCAGGCGCGCCGAGGCAGCGGCGGCCAGGCCGACCGGGCCAGCACCGGCAACGTAGACAGTGCTGCCTGGACCAACGCCAGCAGTCACGGCACCGTGATAGCCGGTGGGCAGGATGTCGGACAGGCAGGTCAGGTCACGGATCTTTTCCATGGCCTTGTCGCGCTCAGGCAGCTTCAGCAGGTTGAAGTCGGCGTATGGCACCAGCACGTATTCGGCCTGGCCACCGGTCCAGTCGCCCATGTCGACGTAGCCGTAGGCACCGCCGGCGCGGGCCGGGTTGACGGTGAGGCAGACACCGGTGTGCATCTCTTTGCAGGAGCGGCAGCGGCCGCAGGCGACGTTGAACGGGACCGATACCAGGTCGCCGATCTGCATGCGCTCGACGTCGCGGCCCTTCTCGACGATTTCACCGGTGATTTCGTGGCCCAGGACCAGGCCGACCTGGGCAGTAGTGCGGCCACGGACCATGTGCTGGTCAGAACCGCAGATGTTGGTGGAGACCACCTTCAGGATGACGCCGTGTTCGATTTTCTTGCCGCGCGGGTCCTGCATTTTCGGGTAGTCGATCTTCTGTACTTCGACCTTGCCAGCGCCGAGATACACCACTCCACGATTGCCAGACATGCTCTTACCTCGCTTGATTTTTATTTATGCAGCGGTGGTTGAACGCGCCGCCATCCGTGGGCGGCATGTGTTTCTGGAATGAGGGAATTGTGGGCCGGATGGGGAGATCTGCACTGACTGGGAGCGACAGAGAGATGCCTTTTAACGGCAGGGGTGTCGCTGGGGAGTATGGGCAAACAGAGAGGCGGCCTGTGCGGGCCTCTTCGCGGCTAAAGCCGCTCTTACGGGGGACCGCACCAACCCGAGGGCTGTGCTGTACCTGTAGGAGCGGCTTTAGCCGCGAAGAGGCCGGTACCGGTTATTACAGAACGACAGTCCGGTTGGCGTTCAGGAACACCCGTCGCTCGATGTGATACCCCACCGCCCGCGCCAATGTCAGGCATTCGATATCCCGCCCTTTGGCAATCAGGTCTTCGGGATAGTGACTGTGGTCCACCACCTCGACACCCTGGGCAATGATCGGCCCTTCATCCAGGTCGTTGTTGATGTAGTGCGCCGTGGCACCGACCATTTTCACACCCTTGTTGTAGGCCTGGTGATAAGGCTTGGCGCCTTTGAAACCCGGCAACAGCGAGTGGTGAATATTGATCGCCCAACCATCCAGACGGCGGCAAAGTTCGGGCGACAGTACCTGCATATAGCGGGCAAGAATCACCAGCTCAGCACCAGTCTCCTCGATCACCTGCAGCACCTTGCGCTCTTGCCCAGGTTTGTCCTTGGGGTCGAGGGCGAAGTGGTAATAAGGAATCTTGTGCCAATGCGCCAAGGGTTCGAGGTCCGGGTGGTTCGACACCACGGCCACCACATCCATACCCAGTTGGCCAATGCGCTGGCGATACAGCAGGTCATTCAGGCAATGGTCGGCCTTGGACACCATGATCACCACCTTGGGGCGGTGGTTGGGTGCGGTCAGCTCGAAAGCCATGCCGAACGCTTCGCTGCGCTCTGCGAGGCCGGCCCGGAAGCCCGCCTCGTCAAAATCGTCCGGCTGGCGGAACTCGACGCGAATGAAGAAGCGTCCCGACTGCCGGTCATCGAAGGAGTGGTGCTCCGTCACGTAGCAGCGCTGCTCGAAGAGGTAACGCGTCACCACGTCGACGGTGCCGAGCATGCTCGGGCAGTCGGCGGTGAGAATCCAGGTATCCGGTGCCCGACTCATGTTCTTGCTCCTTAGGCTTCTATGCTCAGGCCGTATTCGGCAGAAGCGTCCTGCAGCCACAGCCACCAGTAATCGGCGAAGCTGCGGCGAATTACCAGCTCCCAGGTGTCTTCTGCAGTGCGGCGGATCACCAGTTGCGACTTGGCGAACACGGTGCCCACGGCCTTGCCCACCGGGAAGTTGTTCGGGTGAACATCATAGCTGGTGGACTTCATCAGCACGTCGCGCACGTTCGGGCCGCGCAGTTCCAGCAGGCTTTGCCCGCCACTGACATTGACGACCTGAATGTGCTGGCCTTCAAGGGCCGCGCGCAGCTTTTGCTCCGCTGCCAGCTCCTGGCCGCCGGGTACGATCAGCAGCCACTCATCTGGGCCGACCCATTGCAGCGACATGTCCTTGTTGGCGACCACGGTCAGCGCCACGGGCAGCTCCAGGCCAAGGGCCTTGTGCACGCCGGCGGCAAATTCCGGGTTGTGGCCATCACCACGCAGGGTGAGGTGACCGAGGAACTTGCGTTCACGCAGGGTCACGCCTGCGTTCTTGCGGCCTTTGCCTACCAGGCTGGCCAGGTCGGCATGGTGCAGTGGCGACTGGGCTTTGGCCTCGGCGCCGGGGTTTTGCTGGAAGACGTTGATAGCGCTCATTTCTTACCTGCCTTGAATTCTTGTTCGTCAGGGCAGCGCAGCCGTGCAATCAGGCTGCGCCGCCATCCGGGGCCTTAGACGTTCTGCCGCTCACCCTTCGGATCGAAGAACACCGAAGACACGATTTCCGCCTCGATCACGCTGCCATCCGCCTGCGGCGAGTAGACACGCTCGCCCATGCGCTTAAGGCCGCCTTTGACCACACCCATGGCGAACGAGTAGCCCAGGGAGTTGGACGCGTAGCTGGAGGTGACGTGGCCGACCATGTCCATCGGGATCGGCTGTTTCGGGTCGAATACCAGTTGGGCGCCTTCCGGCAGCCACTTGGTCGGGTCGACCGGTTTCAGGCCCACCAGCTGCTTGCGGTTCTCACGTACGCAGTCTTCGCGGTTCATGCCACGCAGGCCGATCCACGAGAACGGCTTGTTGCGGCCAACGCACCAGCTCATGTTCAGGTCGTCCGGGTTCATCGAACCATCGGTGTCCTGGCCCACGATGATGAAGCCCTTCTCTGCACGCAGTACGTGCATGGTCTCGGTGCCGTACGGGGTCAGGTTGTACTTCTTGCCGGCCTCGATGATCTGTTCCAGCACGCCCATCGCGTAGTTGGCCTGCACGTTCACTTCGTACGACAGCTCGCCGGTGAACGAGATACGGAACACGCGGGCCGGCACGCCACCGACGTTGCCTTCCTTCCAGGTCATGAACGGGAAGGCTTCCTTGTCCATGTCGATGTCGGTCAGCTCGCTCAGCAGCTTGCGGCTGTTAGGGCCGGACAGGGTCATGGTGGCCCAGTGGTCGGTGACCGAAGTGAAGTACACCTTCAGCTCTGGCCATTCGGTCTGGTGATACAGCTCCATCCACTGCAATACGCGGGCAGCGCCGCCGGTGGTGGTGGTCATGATGAAGTGGTTGTCGCCGACGCAGGCGGTTACGCCGTCGTCGAAGACCATGCCGTCTTCCTTGCACATCAGGCCGTAGCGGGCCTTGCCCACGTCGAGCTTGGTCCAGGCGTTGGTGTAGATGCGGTTGAGGAACTCGCGCGCGTCCGGGCCCTGGATGTCGATCTTGCCCAGGGTCGAGGCGTCCAGCAGGCCCACGCTGTCGCGCACGGCCTTGCATTCGCGAGTCACGGCAGCATGGATGTCTTCACCGGCTTTCGGGAAGTACCACGGGCGCTTCCACTGGCCGACGTCTTCGAACTCGGCGCCGTTCTTCACGTGCCAGGCATGCAGGGCAGTGAAGCGCACGGGTTCGAACAGGTGACCACAGTGACGGCCCGCTACCGCGCCGAAAGTAACCGGCGTGTAGTTGGGGCGGAACATGGTGGTACCCATTTCCGGGATGGTGATGCCGATCGAACGGGCGGCGATGGCCAGGCCGTTGATGTTGCCCAGTTTGCCCTGGTCGGTACCGAAGCCCAGCGCGGTGTAGCGCTTGACGTGCTCGACCGACTCGAAGCCTTCACGGGTGGCCAGCTCGATGCCGGCGGCGGTCACGTCGTTCTGCTGGTCGACGAACTGCTTCGGCCCCTTGGTGCCTTTGTCGTGCGGCACCAGGAACAGTGCCACAGTGGCCTCTTCCTTGCGCGCCACTGTTTTTGGCAGGGTGCCGACAGTGGCCTTGAAACCGGCCTCGGTGGCTGCGCGGACGCCGCCTTCAAAGCCATCGGCAATGACATCGCCCAAGGCATACACGCCGTTGATACCACCGACGCACTCACGCTTCTGCGGCGCATCGCCCGGCACGAAGCCAAGGATGTCGTCACGCCATACCGGGCGACCGCCCAGGTGCGAAGCCAGGTGCACGATCGGGCTGTAACCGCCCGAGGAGGCGATCAGGTCGCACTCGAGGACTTCGCCTGGGCTGGTGACTTTGTGCGCCTGCACATCGATCGCCGCCACACGGGCGCCGGTGACGTGCTTGCTGCCTTTGGCCTCGATCACGGCGCTGGAGGTGAGTATGCGAATGCCTTTGGCACGCGCTTCTTCAACCAGCGAGCCACGTGGGTTGTGACGGGCGTCGGCGATGGCGACCACTTGCAGGCCTGCGTCGTGCCAGTCCAGCGCGGCGCGATAAGCGTGGTCGTTGTTGGTCGACAGTACCAGCTTGCGACCCGGCGCCACGCCATAGCGGCGAACATAGGTGGAAACAGCACCGGCCAGCATGTTGCCCGGCACGTCGTTGTTGCCGTACACCAGCGGGCGCTCGTGGGCGCCGGCAGCCAGTACCACGCGCTTGGCACGGACGCGGTGCACGCGGTGGCGAACCTGGCCGATCGGGGCGCGGTCGCCGAGGTGGTCGGTGAGGCGCTCGTGAATGGTCAGGAAGTTATGGTCGTGGTAGCCGTTGACTGTGGCACGTGGCAGCAGGGTCACTTCCGGCAGGCCTTCCAGCTCTTTGACCACGGCGTTGACCCACTCGGCAGCAGGCTTGCCGTCGAGGGTTTCGCGGGTGTCGAGCAGGCTGCCGCCGAACTCTTCCTGCTCGTCAGCCAGGATCACGCGGGCACCGCTGCGCGCAGCGGCCAGTGCGGCAGCCAGGCCAGCAGGGCCGGCACCGACGATCAGCACGTCGCAGTGCCGGTTCATGTAGTCGTAGCTGTCAGGATCGTTCTGCAGCGGCGCACGGCCCAGGCCGGCGGCTTTACGGATGTACTTCTCGTAAGTCATCCAGAACGATTTGGGGTACATGAAGGTTTTGTAGTAGAAGCCCGGCGGCATCATGCTGCCGCCAACCTTGCCGAGGATGCCCATGACGTCGTTGTTGACGTTCGGCCAACCGTTGGTGCTGGTGGCGACAAGGCCCGCGTACAGTGCCTGTTGGGTGGCGCGCACGTTGGGGATCTGGGTAGCTTCGCTGGAGCCGATCTGCAGGATGGCGTTCGGCTCTTCGGTACCGGCGGCGATGATGCCGCGCGGGCGCGAGTACTTGAAGCTACGGCCGACAATGTCGACGCCGTTGGCCAGCAACGCGGCGGCCAGGCTGTCACCGGCATAACCCTGGTAGGTCTTGCCGTTGAAGGTGAAGTTCAGGACCTTGCTGCGGTCGATACGGCCGCCGCTGGCGAGGCGATAGGTCTGGCTCATACTTTTTCCCCTTGGCCTTTGACGGTCGACGCGGCGCTGGTGGCTTTGCCGCTGGCGGTCACTTGCGGCTTCTCGCCAATCTTGTAGGTTTCCAGAATTTCGTAGGTCACGGTGTCACGGGTGACGTTGAAGTACTGGCGGCAGCCGGCAACGTGGTCCCACAGTTCATGGTGAATACCGCGCGGGTTGTCACGGTAGAACATGTAGGTACCCCACTCCTCGTCGGAGCAGGCGTTAGGGTCCAGCGGGCGGGCAATGTGCGCCTGGCCAGAGGCGTGGAACTCTTCTTCGGAGCGCAGCTCGCCGCAGTGGGGACAGAAAATATGCAACATGACGGTGTCTCCGGTTAGTGGGCGACGGCGGCGGCGCCGTGTTCGTCGATCAGTGCGCCGTTGTAGAAACGGTCCATGGAGAACGGCGCGGCCAGTGGATGCATTTCGCCCTTGGCCAGGCTCGCGGCGAAGACGTTGCCCGAACCCGGGGTCGCCTTGAAGCCGCCAGTACCCCAACCGCAATTGAAGAACATGTTCTTGACCGGGGTTTTGGTGATGATCGGGCAAGCGTCCGGCGAGGTGTCTACGATGCCGCCCCACTGGCGGTTCATGCGAACACGCGACAGGTTGGGGAACATCTCGACGATGGCCTGCAGGGTGTGCTCGATCACCGGGTACGAACCGCGCTGGCCGTAGCCGACCCAGCCGTCGATACCGGCACCGATCACCAGGTCGCCTTTGTCGGACTGGCTGATGTAGCCGTGTACGGCGTTGGACATGATCACGCTGTCGATGATCGGCTTGATCGGCTCGGATACCAGCGCTTGCAGCGGGTGCGATTCCAGCGGCAGGCGGAAGCCGGCCAGCTTGGCCATGTGCCCGGAGTTACCGGCGGTGACCACGCCGACGCGCTTGGCGCCGATGAAGCCTTTGTTGGTTTCCACACCGATGACCGCGCCGTTTTCCTTGCGGAAGCCGATCACTTCGGTTTGCTGGATCAGGTCGACGCCCAGGGCGTCGGCAGCGCGGGCGAAGCCCCAGGCCACGGCATCGTGACGGGCAACGCCACCACGGCGCTGTACGGTGGCGCCGAGGATCGGGTAGCGGGTGTTCTTCGAGCAGTCCAGGTACGGGATTTCGGCCGCAACCTGGGCAGTGTTCAGCAGCTCGCCATCCACGCCGTTGAGGCGGTTGGCGCTGACCCGACGCTCGGAGTCACGCATGTCCTGCAGGGTGTGGCAGAGGTTGTAAACACCGCGCTGGGAGAACATCACGTTGTAGTTGAGGTCCTGGGACAGGCCCTCCCACAGCTTCATGGCGTGCTCGTACAGGTGCGCCGACTCGTCCCACAGGTAGTTGGAACGCACGATGGTGGTGTTACGGGCGGTGTTGCCGCCGCCCAGGTAGCCCTTCTCGATCACGGCGACGTTGGTGATGCCGTGCTCTTTGGCCAGGTAGTAGGCCGTGGCCAGGCCATGGCCGCCACCGCCGACAATGACCACGTCGTAAACCTTTTTAGGGGTTGGCGTGCGCCACATGCGCTGCCAGTTTTCGTGGTGGCTGAGGGAGTGCTTGAAAAGGCCGAAGCCCGAGTAACGTTGCATGGTGTGTGACTCCACTCAGCGGTAGACAGGGAAATCTGCGCACAGGGCCGCGACGTTCTTCGCCACATCGGCTTCGACGTCTGCGTCACCGAGGTTGTCGAGGATGTCGCAAATCCAGCCAGCCAGGGCCACGCACTGGGCGACCTTGAAGCCGCGGGTGGTGACGGCCGGGGTGCCGATACGCAGGCCCGAAGTGACGAACGGCGACTGCGGGTCGTTCGGCACGGCGTTCTTGTTGACGGTGATATGCGCACGACCCAGGGCGGCGTCGGCGTCTTTGCCAGTCAGGCCCTGACGGATCAGGCTGACCAGGAACAGGTGGTTGTCGGTGCCACCGGAAACCACATCGTAGCCACGGTCGATGAACACCTGGGCCATGGCCTGGGCGTTTTCGATCACTTGCTGCTGGTAGGCCTTGAATCCAGGCTCCAGCGCTTCCTTGAAGCACACTGCCTTGGCAGCGATCACGTGCATCAGCGGGCCACCCTGGGCACCCGGGAATACAGCGGCGTTCAGCTTTTTCTCGATCTCTTCGTTCGACTTGGCCAGGATCAGGCCGCCACGCGGACCGCGCAGGGTCTTGTGGGTAGTGGTGGTGACCACGTCGGCGAACGGGATCGGGTTCGGGTACAGGCCAGCGGCAACCAGGCCGGCAACGTGGGCCATGTCGACGAACAGCAGTGCGCCCACCTTGTCGGCGATGGCGCGGAAACGTGGGAAGTCGAGGGTCTTGGAGTAGGCCGAGAAACCGGCAACGATCATTTTCGGCTTGTGCTCGACCGCCAGGCGCTCGACTTCGTCGTAGTCGATCAGGCCGGTGTTGGTGTCGATGCCGTACTGGACTGCGTTGTACAGTTTGCCCGAGGACGACACCTTGGCGCCGTGGGTCAGGTGACCGCCGTGGGCCAGGCTCATGCCCAGGATGGTGTCACCGGCTTGCAGCAGGGCCAGGTAGACCGCGCCGTTGGCCGACGAGCCGGAGTGCGGCTGGACGTTTGCGTAGTCGGCACCGAACAGCTGCTTGGCGCGCTCGATGGCCAGGGCTTCTACCTTGTCTACGTGCTCGCAGCCACCGTAGTAACGCTTGCCAGGGTAGCCTTCGGCGTACTTGTTGGTCAGGCCGCTGCCTTGGGCCTGCATGACGCGCTTGCTGGTGTAGTTCTCCGAGGCGATCAGCTCGATGTGATCTTCCTGGCGCTGTTCTTCGGCATTCATCGCCGCCAGCAGTGCATCGTCGTAACCCTGGATCTGGTCTTGCTTGCTGAACATTGTGTATCTCCCGGCAGCGATCGTTTTTTGTCGTGGGGCACTGTGGCCCTTTGTGGCGATGTTATGACTGGTGGGGCCGGGTCAGATGCCTGCGCACGCCTTGCAATGGCGCGTTTACGACATTCGCTGTTGTGCTGTTTGCGCTGGCCCTTTCGCGGGTGAACCCGCTCCTACAGTGATTGGCGTTTGCAGGACCATTGTGGGAGCGGGCGCGCCCGCGAAGAGGCCGGCACAGTAATGAACAGAAATCGCTGCACGGGTTGTATAGGCAAGTGCTGAATCGATGGTTTAGAGTGCTGATCTGCGTCGTTCACAGGACCGTGCCATGACAGACAAGAGCCAACAATTCGCCAGCGACAACTATTCCGGTATCTGCCCCGAAGCCTGGGCGGCGATGGAGAAAGCCAACCGCGGCCACGACCGCGCCTACGGCGACGACCAGTGGACCGAGCGTGCATCGGAGTACTTCCGCAATCTGTTCGAAACCGACTGCGAGGTGTTCTTCGCCTTCAACGGCACCGCGGCCAACTCCCTGGCCCTGGCATCCCTGTGCCAGAGCTATCACAGCGTGATCTGCTCCGAGACCGCCCACGTCGAAACCGACGAATGCGGTGCACCGGAGTTTTTCTCCAACGGCTCCAAGCTGCTGACGGCGGCCAGCGTCAACGGCAAGCTGACGCCACAGTCGATCCGCGAAGTGGCGCTCAAACGCCAGGATATCCACTACCCCAAGCCGCGCGTGGTGACCATTACCCAGGCCACCGAAGTGGGCACGGTGTACCGCCCCGACGAGCTGAAGGCGATCAGCGCCACCTGCAAGGAGCTGGGCCTGAACCTGCACATGGACGGCGCACGCTTTACCAATGCCTGTGCGTTCCTGGGCTGCAGCCCGGCCGAACTGACCTGGAAGGCCGGTGTGGATGTGCTGTGCTTTGGCGGCACCAAGAACGGCATGGCGGTGGGCGAAGCGATTCTGTTCTTCAACCGCCAGCTGGCCGAAGACTTCGATTATCGCTGCAAGCAGGCCGGGCAACTGGCGTCGAAGATGCGCTTCTTGTCGGCGCCCTGGGTCGGGCTGCTGGAAGATGGCGCATGGTTACGCCATGGCAACCACGCCAATCATTGCGCGCAACTGCTGGCATCGCTGGTCAGTGACCTGCCGGGGGTAGAGCTGATGTTCCCGGTGGAGGCCAACGGGGTGTTCCTGCAGATGCCAGAGCACGCCATCGAGGCGCTGCGGGGCAAGGGCTGGCGCTTCTATACCTTTATCGGCAGCGGTGGCGCGCGCTTCATGTGCTCGTGGGATACCGAAGAAGCGCGGGTGCGTGAGCTGGCGGCGGACATCCGCACGATCATTGGTGGCTGAGCGAGAGCCGGGGCCGCCGTGCGGCCCCTGCGATCTAGAGCCTGAACCCACCCATCTGCCGCGCCAGGTCATCAGCCAACCCACGCAACGCCTGGCACTCCTCGCGGCACCCTCGCACCTCCGCCGCCGTCTCACGCGCCAAATCGGAAATCCCCTGCACCGTCCGGTTTATTTCCTCGGTCACAGCCGACTGCTCCTCGGTAGCCGTGGCCACCTGATGGTTCATGTCGCTGATGTGCTCTACCTGGTCGGTAATCGCGCTCAGCGATGCCCCGGTGCGCTGGCTCGATTCCACGCCACTGCCAGTCGCCTGCTGCCCTGCCTGCATTGAACTCACCGCCGAACCTGCACCTAGCTTCAGGCGCTGGATCATCTGCTGCACTTCGTCGGTGGACAGCTGTGTGCGCCGGGCCAACGTACGTACTTCATCGGCCACCACAGCGAACCCGCGCCCCATCTCCCCTGCCCGCGCGGCCTCGATGGCAGCGTTCAACGCGAGCAGGTTGGTTTGCTCGGAAATGCTGCGGATTACCGCGAGCACTTCATCGACCGAGGCGACTTCGTCGGCCAGCTGGCTGACCGCATCGGCCGCCTTGCCGATGTCGCCCGACATGCCCTCGATGCCACGAATGGATCGTTGCACCACCTCGCGGGCCTGCAACGCCTCGTCTCGTGCCGACTGCGACGCCTGGGCCGCATCGCCGGCATTGCGGGCGATGTCCTGCACGGTCAGGCCCATCTCGTGTACAGCAGTGGCGACCATTTCGGTCATCTCCTGCTGGCGCCCGGAGCGCTCGGCGGTGTTGTCCACCACCTGGGTTACCTGCTCCACGGCCCGTCGCAGCCGCTCGGAGGTACTCAACACCTCGCCGATCAGGCTGCGTTGGCTGTCCAGGAAGCGGTTGAAACCACGGGCCAGGTCACCCAGCTCATCCTGACGCGAATCGTCCAGGCGGTGGCTGAGATCACCCGCTCCACTGCCAATCTGAACCAATGCGGCGGTAACGCGGCGGATCGGCCGCACCAGGCCACGCGCCAGCAGTACCACCAACAGCAGCGACACCAACGCGACGGCGCCACCGATCAGGCTGGTCAGCCAGACGGCCTGATGCATTTGCGCGTAAATTTCCGACTCTGGCACTTCGGCCACAAGGGTCCAGTTGAGGTCGCGCAGCGGCAGGCCCAGCGCCAGGTAGCGCTCACCGTCACGGCTGAAGCGGCTGCTACGCAGGCTCTCGCCTCCGGTCATGACGCCTTTGGCTGCGTCCGCGCCAAGCTGCTCGGCAAGCTGGCGCTTGCCACTGAAGGCAGCATCGGGATGCACCTGGATCAGGCCATCGTTGCGCACCAGGAACACCTTGCCGTGCTCGCCAAAGCTGAAGTCGTGGATCAGCTTCGATAATTCGGTCATGCGCAGGCCCATGCCGGCCACACCCACCAGCTTGCCTTCCTTTTCCACGCGATAGTCGATGAACAGAGCCAGTTCGCCGGTGGCACCATCGATGTCGATGTTGATGAACCGTTCGGCGCCGCTGTCGATGTAACCGTAAAACCACTTGTCCTTGGGGTTGCTGCGGCTGAGGGTGCGGTCCAGGCCGTTCTCGTTGTAGTAGTGGCCGGTTTCGGTCGAGGCGAACAGCGTAGTAAAGGCGTGGTTGCGCTGTTTGGCGGCGGTCAGGTATTCGATGAATTGGGGTGCCTGCGCGGGATCTTCACCGGCAGCAAGCCAGTCGCGCAGCAGGGTGTTACCGGCAATGTCCGCGGCAGCAACCAACGGTTGGCCCAGCATGCGCTCGATGTCGTTGCGGATAGCCTCGATGCTGGCTGGCAGGGCAGTGTCGACCAGGTAGCGGTCGGTGAGGCGGTTCAGCGCCACAGTGAAGATAATGACCACCACCAGGATGCTCGCCAGCAGGGCAGCGCCCATGCTGGTGATCAATTGCAACTGGATGCTCTTACGCCAGATACGCATGCCCCTACTCCCCGCACATTATTGTTTTGCGGAAAGTGTATACACTTGCGTATCCAGTTAATCCAGTGATCTGAAGCAATCAGATGCCCCCTGTAGGAGCGGGTTTACCCGCGAATGCGGTGTTGAAGCCACTGACGCATTCGCGGGTGAACCCGCTCCTACGGGGGGACGGTGTAAGGCCTTATTGCTCAGCGATGGTCCGCACGATGGCATCCACCGTGGCGTCGATCTGCGCTTGAGTTCGCGCAAGGGTCTGCTGATGCTCCTTCTGCAGCTCAACCTGCTTGGAGCACAGGTTAAGGGCAGCCAGCACCAGCAGTTTGTCACCGATCAAGGTCGGGTACTGACGCTTGGTCTCGTTAAGGGCTTTGTTGAGCATCCGTACCGCCTGGGCCAGGGTTTCTTCCTGGCCTTCGGGCGCCTTGATCGAATAGTCGATGCCGAGGATCGACACGACATTGATCGGCTGCTCCTGCAGTCTCATGCGCCAACAACGCCCGCGCTGGCGCGCTCGACCAAGGCCTGGATGCGTGCTGCGGTAGCGCCGTTCTTCTCTTCCTGCTCCATCAGCGACAGCTGCAGGGTTTCGTTCTCTTCCTTGGCCTGGGCCAGTTCCTGGCCAAGGGCGGTGTTCTGCTCGATGAGTTGAGCGTTTTTCTGCATCAGGTCGCTGACCAGTTGCTCGATTTGATTCAGGGAAGCTTCCAGCATGGGTCTATCTCAGGTTGTTGCGAGGGGCACACACGATAAAGAAAAGTGCGCCCTATCGCCATTAAATATCGGATTCATAAGGTGTCGAACCCGCAGATTGACAGGGTAATCGACCCCTTGTTCCGACCTGGATCAACCGCCGGTCAGGAAAAGGTTCGCGGTCGCACCATTTTCCCCGGACGCATTCAAGACTGGCCAGTCACGACCGATAGCCCGGCAAGTCATATTTTGTCGCTCTTTTCCCACTTGCCTGGATCCTCCTCTCCATGTCCCTACGCAACATGAATATCGCCCCCCGCGCGCTTCTCGGCTTCGCGCTCATCGGCCTGCTGATGCTCGGCCTTGGTATCTTCTCTCTGGTGCAGATGGGTAACATCCGCCAGGCGGGCGTTGCCATCGAGCAAGTCAGCGTGCCCAGCATCAAGATCCTCGACGAACTCACCGCGCTGAACCTACGCATGCGCACGCTTTCCTACCGCCTGCTGCTCAACCGCGAGCCGGCAACCCAACGCGATACCCTCGATATGCTGGACCAGCGCAACAGCCAGATCGACCGTGCACGCCAGGCCTACCTGCCAATGATCGTCGCCGCCGACGAACAGGCAGCATTCGACCAGTACGGTCAGTTGCTCAACCAGTACCGCCAGCTGGAATCGCGCATGCGCACACTGAGCCAGGCCGATCGCCTGGATGAATTGCGTGACCTGCTCAACCGCGACCTGCTGGCCAACTCCGAGCAGATCAACAAGGTCATGGACACCTTGGTACGCATCAACACTGACCAGACTCGCGCCACCAACGAAAAAGCCGCCAACCAGTATGCCGGCGCTTTCGCCCTGGTGATCGGCCTGCTGGTTGCCGCCACCGTACTGACCTTCGCCTGTGCCTTCCTGCTGACCCGCAGTATCGTCAAGCCGATCGAAGAAGCACTCAAATGCGCCGAGCAAGTCGCCGACGGCGACCTGACCCACGTCATCCGCGCAGAGGGCACCGACGAAGCCGCCCGGCTGTTGCGCGCCATGGCGCGCATGCAGGACAAGCTGCGCGATACCTTGCAGCAGATCGCCGGCTCCGCCACCCAGCTGGCCTCGGCGGCAGAAGAGTTGAATGCCGTCACCGACGAAAGTGCCCGTGGCCTGCAGCAGCAGAACAATGAGATTGAACAGGCCGCCACTGCAGTCACTGAAATGACCAGTGCGGTGGAAGAAGTGGCGCGCAATGCCGTGAGCACTTCAGAAGCCTCCAGTGAAGCCAGCCGCTCCACCGGTGATGGTCGTGACCTGGTGATGGAAACCGTGGGTGCGATCGAGCGCATGAGTGGTGATGTGCAGGCCACCGCCAAGCTGATTACCCACCTGGCAGAACAGTCGCGCGACATTGGCAAGGTGCTTGACGTGATCCGTGGCCTGGCCGACCAGACCAACCTGCTGGCGCTCAACGCAGCCATCGAAGCCGCGCGGGCCGGTGAAGCGGGCCGTGGTTTTGCCGTGGTCGCCGATGAAGTGCGGGCACTTGCCCATCGTACACAACAGTCGACCAGCGAAATCGAGCGCATGATCGGCAGCATCCAGGGCGGTACGGAAGAGGCGGTAGAATCGATGCGCACCAGCACCGAGCGTGCGGAGTCGACACTGAACATCGCCCGTGGCGCGGGCATGGCACTGGACACCATCGCCGGCGCGGTGGCGCAGATCAACGAGCGCAACCTGGTGATTGCCAGTGCGGCGGAAGAGCAGGCCCAGGTAGCGCGGGAAGTGGACCGCAACCTGGTGAACATCAACGACCTGTCGGTGCAGAGTGCTACCGGGGCGCATCAGACCAGCGCGGCGAGTGCCGAGCTGTCGCGCCTGGCGGTAGACCTCAATGGCCTGGTAGCCCGGTTCCGCACCTAGAAGCAGTCGCGGGCACGCCCGCTCCCACAAGGTTCACCGCAGTCCTGAAGATAGCGATGACCCTGTGGGAGCGGGCGTGCCCGCGAAGAAGCCAGACTGACCACTGGATCAGTAATCGATCCGCACATCCCCTTTCGGCACGCTGCAGCACGACAGGATGTAGCCCTCGGCTTCGTCCTCTTCGGTAATCCCGCCGTTGTGCTCCATTTCCACCTCGCCGCCCAGTTTGAGCACCTTGCAGGTGCCGCAGATACCCATGCCGCAGGCTTTCGGGATCATCAGGCCAACCTTGGCTGCCGCCGCATGCACGGTCTCGCCCGGGGCGATGCGGATGCTCTTCTCGCTGCCGATGAACTCCACCAGGTTGAGGTCGGAAACATCCAGCTCAGGCGCATCGGCTGCCTGCTCGGCGTGCTCCACCGCATCAGCCTTGGCTTCTGGCGGCGTGGCACCGAACGACTCTTCGTGATAATTCTTCATGTCGAAGCCGACCGCTTCAAGCATGCGCTTGACCGCCGTCATGTATGGCGTCGGGCCGCAGCAGAACACAACGCGCTCCATGTAGTCGGGCGCAATCAACTCCATTAGCCGCTGGTTCAGGTAACCGCGGTAACCCGCCCACGGCTCACCCAGCCCGTGCTTCTCGCAAATGATGTGCAGGCTGAAGTTGGGGATGCGCGACGCCATCTGTTCCAGCTCGCGGTGGTAGATGATGTCTTTCGGCGAACGGGCGCTGTGGACGAACACCATGTCGACGTTGGCATTGGTGTCGTAGAACCAGCGCGCCATCGACATCACTGGGGTAATACCGACGCCGCCCGACAGGTACAGCACCTTGCCAGCAGGGAAGTCGATGGCGTTGAACAGCCCCACCGGGCCGTGCACCGGCAGCTCGGCGCCTTCGTGCATGGTGTCATGCAGGAAGTTCGACACCAGGCCACCCGGCACGCGCTTGACGGTGATCGAGAAGCTGTAGGGCACTGACGGCGAACTGGAGATGGTGTAGGACCGCATCACGGGCTTGCCTTCGATCTCCAGCTCCAGGGTAACGAACTGCCCTGGCTTGAAGAAGAACATGATCGGCTGGTCGGCCATGAAGCAGAAGGTGCGCACGTCCCAGGTCTCCTGGATGACCTTGACGCAGCGCACAATGTGGCGGCCATTGGCCCAGGTCTGGGTAGTGACCGGATTGAGGAAGGTATCGGACATGTTCATCTCCAGCGGCCGACTATGGCCCTTTTCATGGCATCGATAATGCGCAAGCTGAAGACGACGCACATTCCTGCCTGCGACATCGACGTGCTTATCGCGACCAGCCCCGTGGCACAAGGGCTGGCGCGTCGTTATTCAAATCGGCCATGTCGCCCATGGATACGGTTCGCGGCGTCTTCGGACGCACACTCCACGGCAAAAGAACTAGCTGTTTTATCTGAAGCAGCCTTGCGGCACCACAACAACGATTAGCCACCTTTTGCCGGCCGCATACGGCCCCGAGGAATACACGATGGACGTCACCGCAACCCTGAGCCTGGGCGATCCACTTGAACCCGCACGCAAGGCTACCGCCGAGATGTTGCAGACCCGCGAGCGCACCTACTCGCTGCCCCAGCCTTTCTACACCGACGAGCGTCTGTTCCAGATCGACATGCAGGAGATCTTCCATAAAGAATGGTTGATCGCCGGCATGACCTGCGAGATCCCGGCCAAGGGCAACTACATCACCCTGCAGATCGGCAAGAATCCGATCATTGTGGTGCGCGGTGCCGAAGGCAAGGTGCATGCCTTCCACAACGTCTGCCGCCACCGCGGTTCGCGCCTGTGCGTCAGCGAGAAAGGCAAGGTGGCCAAACTGGTGTGCCCATATCACCAGTGGACTTACGAGCTGGACGGCCGCCTGCTGTTCGCCGGCACCGAGATGGGTGCTGACTTCGATATGAACCAGTACGGCCTCAAGCCCGTGAACGTGAAGGTGGCCGGCGGCTACATCTTCATCAGCCTGGCGGAAAACCCGCCTGCCATCGACGAGTTCCTGGCCACCCTGGACCATTACATGGAACCGTACGACATGGAGAACACCAAGGTGGCGGTGCAAACTACCTTGATGGAAAAGGCCAACTGGAAACTGGTGCTGGAAAACAACCGCGAGTGCTACCACTGCAACGGTTCGCACCCGGAACTGCTGCAAACCCTGCTGGAGTGGGACGACACCAACGACCCGCGCGCCAGCCAGGAATTCAAGGACCATGTGGCCGCCTCCGCCGCTGCCTGGGAAGCCGAGAAGATCCCGTACCTGCACAAGAGCCACGGCCTGCGTAACCGCATCGTGCGCATGCCGCTGCTCAAGGGCACCGTGTCGATGACCATGGACGGCAAGCAGGCCTGCCAGAAGCTGATGGGTCGCATCAAGAACCCAGACCTTGGCTCGATGCGCATCCTGCACCTGCCGCACTCGTGGAACCACTGCATGGGCGACCACATGATCGTGTTCACCGTGTGGCCGATCAGCGCCCAGGAGACCATGGTCACCACCAAGTGGCTGGTGCACAAGGATGCCGTGGAAGGCGTGGACTACAACCCCGAGAACATGCGCAAGGTGTGGGACGCCACCAACGACCAGGACCGCCGTCTGGCCGAAGAGAACCAGCGTGGGATCAACTCCACGGCGTACCAGCCGGGCCCGTATTCGAAGACTTACGAGTTTGGTGTGGTGAACTTCATTGACTGGTACAGCGGGCGCGTGCTGAACAACCTGGGGGCAGAGCCGGCGCCATACCTGAAAGAAGTGCAGGCGCAGTAGTAACTGATGCACCCGCCATGCTTCGGCAGCAGACCGAAGCATGGCGCTTTCACACCACTGCATCTCAAGACTGTACTCCCGTACGTATCTCATAAGCCACCGGCTGTATGGGATAGCGCCGCTCGGCAGACGACGTTGCCAATCCGTAAAGCTCATAAGCTGACAAAACTGTGGCGAATGAGGCCACCCCAAAATCAACCCAGGCCAACACCTCGGATTCCGGTGTAATCAACCGCGCGGTAGCCGTACCAATACTCAATGAAGCGCTGATGCCTCCAGCGGCCGACACCACCTTATCCGCTACAGACCATCGTGCGACCGCATGCTCGGACGTGCCGTATGTGAAAACCCCTGAGCGGCTCGCCGGGTAACCACTATTGAGGGCGAAGTCTCGCCCTGTACGGTAGTTCCGGTACATTTTCACGGCACTTATACCTAGATTGATCACTCCCGTGACAAGGTTTCGGACTGGCGCGATGATTGCGGGGAAACGACCACTAGGGTCAGCAAAGTTGACAGGGTCACCTTGGCAGTAGGCGTAAGCATTGAGCCCCCCCTTTCCGAACGGGCTTAGCACGTCAGGGCTTATGAAGCGCCTGAGGCTCGGGCGGTAGAAGCGATGGCCATTGCCCAATGGATAGCTACCTGTCAACGGATCCAGGTGCTGGCCACAGAAAGCCAGCGCTGATACCGGGACTACACGCATGCCACCGTACGGCGAGTAGGCGCGAGGCTCGTGATATCCCGCACCCAATACCGATTGCTGCTGGTCGATGTCAAGCAGGCATGTCGTCATGGTTATCCACACTACTTGCACGATGTGGATAGGGTAATGAGCGATCGTGTGCTTGCGTACTGGCAAAAATGCCAGGCCGCATACTGATCATTATTTGATCATATTGGCCGAGCCCGCATTATCACTGGGCTACAGCGGAGTTCATACACCTTGTCCACAGAGACACCAACAGACTTTGTGAGCAACCAAGCAATTTTTTGCAATCGGGCTGTGGATAAACGGCTCAAGGCCCTGATTTTCAAGAATCGAGTAGGATCTGAGCGAAACTGATCATTTTTTGAACAAACTCCTCCACACCTTCAACGACGCAGCCTGCAGCCGTAACCGAACAGATTATCCACAGACCGGCTAACAGCGATTGTGGGCAAAATCAGCAAAATGCTGACATACGCACAGACGAAGACTGGAAGCGTGCATGATCGTTTTTTGATCAAAACCTTGGAGAGCCTGTCACAAAAGGCCTGTAGACAGGCACAAACACTTTATCCACACCTTGGCGAACAGATTTGGTGGGCAAAAGTGCTCGCTCGATGCTGAGTACTGAATGAGGGGAGCGCCCTTGCCGGGACGCTCCCAAAAAGAGACCTCTAGCCCTCCTGCTTCAGCGCAGGACACCCTCTTCCACCAGCAGCTTGAGGATCGCCTCAGCGCCTTCCTGCGGCGAAACGTCCTTCAGCACCTTGCCACCACCGCCACTGGCCTTGGCCGTCGCGGCCTTCATGCGGTCGGCGCCACTCTTGGCCTTGATCACCTTCAAGCGCTTGGGCCGTGGACGGGCCGGTTGCAGCTCGGCTTCAGCCAACAGCTCATCTTCGACAATGGCCACGTTACGCGCCGCCAATACCCCCCGGCGCGCAGGCCCAAAAGCGCTCTGGCGCGGTTTGGGCGCCGCGTTATCCACAGTCGCCAGCAATGGCAGACGCACCTTCAAGCGACGCCGCTGGCCACGCGGCAGAGCCTGCAACACCTGGGCGGTACCGTTGTCGATCGACTCCACTTCGGCCAACCCGACAATCAGCGGCCAGCCGAGCTTTTCGGCCAGCAGGAACGGCAACATGCCCGACCCCTCGCCAGTCTCGGCCTGGCTGCCGGTCAGCACCAGTTGGGCCCCGGCGTCGCGCAGATAATCGCCCAGCACGCCCAGCACATCGGCCCCGGCCGGTTGCTCCAGCACGTCGAGGTGGTCCAGGCCCATGCCCAGGTAAGCGCGCAAGGCCTCTTCCTGTGGATTGCCCGCATGCACCACCTGCAAGTTATCCCCAGCCAGCTGCAAACCCAGCTCCACGGCACGGGCATCCTGCTCGGCGCGGCGGGCGCGGCCGGAGCTTGGGTGGGCACCAATGGAAACCAGGCTGATCACTTTCGTACTCATGCTCGTGCCCTTATGCCGCGTCGCGCTGGCCGCCGCTGCGGTAGTTGTCCACAGCCTCGATCAGCGCCTTGAGAATCGCCGAGCTGTCGCCAATCACCGACAGGTCAGCCCGTTTGATCATGTCGCAGCCCGGATCCATGTTGATCGCCACCACCTTGTCGCAGGCACCGATACCCTGCAGGTGCTGGATCGCACCCGAGATACCCACAGCCACATAGACACGCGCGGTAACCCAGGTACCGGTAGCCCCCACCTGGCGGTTGCGCGGCATGAAGCCATCGTCCACTGCCACCCGCGAGGCACCTTCGGTAGCGCCGAGGGCTGCGGTGGCCTTGTGGTACAGGTCCCAGTCCTTGACACCGTTGCCGCCCGAGACGATGAACTCCGCTTCGGCCATGGCAATGGTGGCCGGGTCGACGGCCACCGAGCCAAGGTCTTCGATGCGCGGCAGGCTGCGCACCACGCTTGTTGACAACTCCACCGGCAGCGCTTCGTGAAGGGTTTCGCTGACCGGCTCGGCGCACTCGGCAGCCGCCAGGATCAGGCGCGGCACAGTGCGTTGCAGGTCTTGCTGGCCGGCGCCGGCGCGGCCGATACACTGGCCGTCCTTGACCTGCCATACCCGGGTTGCCGGGCGCTCGCCCAGCGCGGCGCCCAGGCGCCGACCCAGTTCGCCGCCACCGGTGCGGCTGTCGGGCAGCAGCCAGTGGCGCGGCGCGAACTGGTTATCCACAGCCCGCAGGCCTTGCACCAGTTGCTCCGGTGCATAACCTTCAAAGGCCTCGCCTTCGATAACCAGCAGCCGATCGACACCGGCTGTGGAAAAGTTGCTTTCCTTGTGCTCGTTGAACACCACGGCCAGCACCGCGCCGTCGCTGCCGGCCAGGCTGTGGGCCAGGCCAAGCAGGTCGCGGTCGTGGCTGCTCAGGCGGCCGCCAACCATGTCAGGCACGACGGCAATGTAGAACGCCGGCGTCGCCACCTGGTGCAGTGGCAACTTGACCTCGGCTGCTGCCGTGCGCCGCCCGCCCGCGCCGGTGCCCTGCTGGGCGCCGCTGCGGTCGATGCGCTTGATGCCGGCCGGGCCGACAAAGCCTGCGGCAATCGCATGTGGGTTCTTGCGGATGATGCCGTTGGGCCCCATCCAGCTGGTCTGTTGCGTCTGCATCGCGGCATGCAGCGGGTGCAGACGGTTACGGGCGATCCACTCGGCGCGTGGATCGCGGCGGATAATGTCGCTCATCAGTGCACCTCCGCAGGTTCACGTTTAGCCGTTTGCGGCTTTGGGACAGTGGATGCGTCCTCCTCGATCAGCACGTCGGCCACCAGTTCGGCCAAGTCCTTGATCTGTGGGCGCGGTTCGACCACGCCTTCAAGCATGGCGGTGCACTGCGGGCAACCCACGGCTACCAGCTCGGCCTCGGTCTCACGAATGTCGTCCATGCGCATATCGGGAATACGCTGCTTGCCAGGGATGTCAGTGATCGGCGCACCGCCACCACCACCGCAGCAACGGGAACGGAAGCCCGAGCGTTGCATCTCGCGCACCTCGATACCCAGCGCCTTGAGCACTTCGCGCGGGGCTTCGTACTCGCCGTTGTAGCGGCCCAGGTAGCACGGATCGTGGTAGGTGACACTGCCGCCCTTGTGCTGGCCAAGGTTGAGCTTCTTGGCCGCGATCAGTTCGGCGATGTAGGTGCTGTGGTGCTGCACCTGGTAGTCACCGCCCAGGGCGCCGTATTCGTTCTTCAGCACATGGAAGCTGTGCGGATCGCAGGTGACGATGCGCTGGAACTTGTACTTGGCCAGGGTCTGGATGTTGCGCTTGGCCAGTTGCTGGAAGGTTGCCTCATCGCCCAGGCGGCGCGCCACGTCGCCGCTGTCGCGCTCTTCCAGGCCGAGTACGGCGAAGTCCACACCCGAGGCTTTCAATACTTTGACAAACGAACGCAAAGTACGCTGGTTACGCATGTCGAAGGCACCATCACCGACCCAGAACAACACTTCGGTCACTTTCACTTCAGACAGCAGCCGCAGGTTAAGGTCGGCAGCCCAGTTCATGCGCCCGCCGGGGGCGAAGCCGCCAGGGTTGTCGGTGGCGATCAGGTTGTCCAGCACCTCGGCGCCCTTGTTCGGGGTGGCGCCCTTTTCCAGGGTGAGGTGGCGGCGCATGTCGACGATGGCATCGACGTGCTCGATCATCATCGGGCACTCCTCGACGCAGGCACGGCAGGTAGTGCAGGACCACAGCGTCTCGGCTTCGACCAGGCCATTGACGATCGGCTGGTGTGGATTGCCACCGTGTTCGCCGATTGGTTTGCCAGGGTATGGGCTACCGGCGAATTGCGCGTCAGTGCCACCGGCAAGGCCGATGACCATGTCCTGGATGAGTTTTTTCGGGTTCAACGGCTGGCCAGCGGCAAAGGCCGGGCACATGGCTTCACATTTACCGCACTGCACGCAGGCATCGAAGCCCAGCAGCTGGTTCCAGGTGAAGTCCACCGGCTTTTCCACGCCAAGGGGCGCGTTCGGGTCTTCCAGGTCCAGCGGCTTGAGGCCGGTGGAGCGGCCGCCGCCGAAGCGTTCGGCACGGCAGTGCCAGGCCAGGTGCAAGGCACCGGCGAAGGCGTGCTTCATCGGGCCGCCCCAGGTCATGCCAAAGAACAGCTCCGACACACCCCACAGCACGCCCAGGCCCAGAATGGCGACCATCACCCAACCACCGGTGTTGGCCGGCAGGATTCCGGCGACCGGCAGGGTGGCAATGAAGAAGCTCACGGCGAACGCCAGCAAACTCTTCGGCAGGCGCATCCACGGGCCCTTGGACAGGCGAGAGGGCGGGTTGAGGCGGCGTTTGAAGACAAAGATGGCACCGGTGAACATGATCACCGTGGCGATCAGCAGTGCGTAGCCGAGGATCTTGCTCTGCAGGCCAAAACCATGCACCAGAATGGCCAGGACAGCAGACAGCACAAAGCCGCCCGCAGTGGCCACGTGGGTCTTGGACATGTATTTGTCGCGCTCAACCACGTGGTGCAGGTCCACCAGGTAGCGGCGCGGCATGGCCAGCAGGCCGCCGATCAGGTTGACCTTGGACGGCCGGCCACGGCGCCACATGCGCACCCGGCGCAAGGCACCGAGCACTGCCAGGCCAAGGGCAGCGAACAGCAGGATGGGTAGAAGGGTGTTCAACATGGGAGGCTCCCACAAACAGCTGGATTCTTGCGCCGACCAGAGGGCGAGACTGGCCCCATGTAAGAGCGGGTTCACCCGCGAATGCGTCCGGTCAGGCAACAGTGTTGTCAGTGCTGACGCATTCGCGGGTAAACCCGCTCCTACAGGGATCGCGCCCGATGGCGGCGACTGTTAACGATCAGAAGTCCTTGCACAGGCGCAAGGCGTCGTAGATCGCCGCATGCACGTTGCGCTGGGCCACGCAGTCGCCGATGCGGTACAGCAGGTAGCCTTCGCCCGGCTGGCTGAGGATCGGCTGTGGCTTGATGGCGAACAGCGCCTCCACGTCGATCTGGCCCTTGTTGCGCGAACCTTCCTTGAGCGCGTAGTACAGCTCTTCGTCAGGGCGCACGCCGTTTTCAACAACGACTTGATCGACCACGCGCTCTTCCTTGGCGCCGGTATATTCGTTCTCCAGTACCGCAACCAGCTTGTCGCCTTCGCGGTAGACCTTTTCCAGCATCATGTCGCCGGTCATGATCACTTCTTTGGGGTACATGCTGCGGTAGTAGGTGGGGAAGGTGGTACCGCCCATGGCCACACCTGGCTTGATGTCGTCGGTGACGATCTCGACCTGGCTGCCCTTGTCAGCGATGAAGTCGGCGACCGACATACCGGTGAATTCGCAGATGGTGTCGTACACCAGCACGTTCTTGCCCGGCGCTACCTTGCCATCGAGCACATCCCAGCTGCTGACTACCAGCCCTTCAGCGGCACCCCAGTGCTCGTTCTGCTCCAGGAACGAGTGCCCACCTACCGCCAGCACGATGACGTCCGGGCGCAGGTCCTGGATGGCAGCCACATCAGCGGCAGTGCCCAGGCGCAAGTCGACTTTCAGGCGAGCCAGCTCAAGCTGGTACCAGCGGGTGATACCGGCAATCTGGTCACGCTGCGGGGCCTTGGCGGCAATGGTGATCTGCCCGCCGATCTGGTCCCTCTTCTCGAACAGGGTCACATCGTGGCCGCGTTCAGCAGCCACACGGGCCGCTTCCATGCCCGCAGGGCCTGCGCCAACCACCACCACCTTGCGCTTGACGCCGGTGGTCTTCTCGATGATGTGCGGCACACCCATGTATTCACGGGAGGTCGCGGCGTTCTGGATGCACAGCACATCGAGGCCCTGGTACTGGCGGTCGATGCAGTAGTTGGCACCGACGCACTGCTTGATCTGGTCGATCTGGCCCATCTTGATCTTGGCGATCAGGTGCGGGTCTGCCATGTGCGCACGGGTCATGCCGACCATGTCCACGTAGCCGCCTTCAAGGATGCGCGTGGCCTGGTTCGGGTCTTTGATGTTCTGCGCGTGCAGCACCGGGACCTTGACCACTTCCTTGATACCGGCCGCCAGGTGCAGGAACGGCTCCGGCGGGTAGCTCATGTTGGGGATGACGTTGGCCAGGGTGTTGTGAGTATCGCAACCCGAGCCGACCACACCGATGAAGTCGAGCATGCCGGTGGCGTCGTAGTAGGCGGCGATCTGCTTCATGTCCTCGTGGCTGAGGCCATCGGGGTGGAACTCGTCACCACAGATACGCATGCCCACACAGAAGTCGTCACCCACTTCGGCGCGCACGGCTTTCAGTACTTCCAGGCCGAATTTCATGCGGCCTTCAAAGGTGCCGCCCCATTCGTCGGTACGCTTGTTGACCCGCGGGCTCCAGAACTGGTCGATCATGTGCTGGTGCACCGCCGACAATTCCACGCCGTCCAGGCCGCCCTCTTTGGCGCGACGCGCAGCCTGCGCGTAGTTGCCGATTACCCGCCAGATCTCTTCCACCTCGATGGTTTTGCAGGTGGCGCGGTGCACAGGTTCGCGAATGCCCGATGGCGACATCAGCGTCGGCCAGTTGAAGCCGTCCCAACGCGAGCGACGGCCCATGTGGGTAATCTGGATCATGATCTTGGCGCCATGCTTGTGCATGGCGTCGGCAAGGTTCTGGAAGTGCGGGATGATGCGGTCGGTCGACAGGTTGACCGATGCCCACCATTCCTGCGGGCTGTCGATGGCCACCACCGACGAGCCGCCACAGATGGCCAGGCCGATGCCGCCCTTGGCCTTCTCTTCGTAGTACTTCACATAGCGGTCGGTCGTCATGCCGCCGTCAGTGGCGTAGACCTCGGCGTGCGCGGTGCTGAGCACACGGTTGCGGATGGTCAGTTTGCCGATCTGAATCGGCTGGAACATTGCTTCGAATGCCATGACGCTATCTCCGGCTTACAACGGCTTTGTAACGAACAGGCCATCTTCGTGGCCTTCTTCCGACCCGCCATAGACCTGTTCGGCCACGGTGCGGATCTTGCTGCCGCGGGCAGCGAGAATCTGGTCCATCGCGCCAGCGAACCAGCCGGTGAACATGTAGTCGACCTTGCGGCCGCACTTGCCATAGACGTACACGAACGCAGAGTGCTTGAGCTTGACGCTGCAGGTACCTTTATCCAGGTCGATATCCTGGATCTCGAACAGGCCCCAGCCACGCTGGCTCAGGCGCTTCATGTAGTGCTCGAACACCGCCACGCCTTCCAGGCCATGGCACTCGGCCTCTTTTTCACACCAGTGCCAGGCGGACTTGTAGCCAGCCTTGTAGAGGATCTCGGCATAGGCGTCGGCGCCCAGCACTTCCTCGATACCCATATGGTTATTGACGAAGAAATGCCGAGGCACATACAGCATCGGCAAGGCGTCGCTGGTCCAGACACCGGTCTCGCTGTCGACTTCGATTGGCAATTGCGGGGCGATTTTGGCCATGGAAACTCAACTCCATAAAATTTTTTGTGGGTGCCCCGGCGTTGCTGGCAGGGGCTATCAGGCTTGGAGAGCGGCTTACTCGCCCCAGACATCCTTGAGGACGTTTACCCAGTTCTCGCCCATGATCTTGCGCACCACGCGCTCGGAATGGCCGCGTTTGAGCAAGGTCTCGGTGAGGTTGGGGAATTCGCCGACGGTGCGAATGCCCAGCGGGTTGATGATCTTGCCGAAGTTGGTCAGACGGCGGGCGTAGCCCTTGTCATGGGTCAGGTATTCGAAGAAGTCCTGGCCGTGACCCTGGGTGAAGTCGGTACCGATACCGATGGCGTCTTCACCGACGATGTTCATGGTGTACTCGATGGCCTCGGCGTAGTCATCGATGGTCGAGTCAATGCCTTTGGCCAGGAACGGCGCGAACATGGTGACGCCGACGAAACCGCCGTGATCGGCGATGAACTTCAGCTCTTCGTCCGACTTGTTGCGCGGGTGCTCTTTCAGGCCCGAGGGCAGGCAGTGCGAGTAGCACACCGGCTTTTTCGATTCGAGGATGACTTCTTCGGAAGTCTTGGAGCCGACGTGGGACAGGTCGCACATGATGCCGACACGGTTCATCTCGGCAACGATCTCGCGACCGAAGCCGGACAGCCCGCCGTCACGCTCGTAGCAGCCGGTGCCCACCAGGTTCTGGGTGTTGTAGCACATCTGCACGATGCCCACGCCCAGCTGCTTGAACACGTCCACATAAGCGATCTGGTCCTCGAACGCATGGGCGTTCTGGAAGCCGAAGAGGATGCCGGTCTTGCCCAGCTCCTTGGCCTTGCGGATGTCGGCGGTGGTGCGCACCGGCATCACCAGGTCGCTGTTGTCGCGGATCAGCTTCTGGCTGGACGCGATGTTGTCGACGGTAGCCTTGAACCCTTCCCAGACCGACACCGTGCAGTTGGCCGCAGTGAGGCCGCCTTTGCGCATGTCTTCGAACAGCTCGCGGTTCCATTTGGCGATGATCAGGCCATCGATGACGATGCTGTCGGCGTGTAGTTCGGCTGGGCTCATCAGGCTGTCCCCTTTTATAGAGTTGGGTCGCGCCAAACCTTCTGCCGGCGCTTTGAGGCCAGCATATGCCTGTGCCCCGAGGCGCCCCGGTGCAAAAACGACAGGGGGTTTGCCGAAAGCGTCAATGCGCGACAAGAGCGCGTCTGGCGCGTGTTCCGGGGATGAGAGACAGTCTCGATAACGACATTTGCGACCGGTACATGAACATTTGGTCAGGGAGCTACCACCTGACCTCTGGCTGAGCGAGAATCCCTGCGATTCGACAGCCTGTTGAGGAGAAAACGGATGAAATCAATGGCATGGCTGGTGCTGCTGGCCATCGTGAGCGGGGCCCAGGCCGGTGAGGAAGAAAGCACACCTTGCGACAATGTGGAGACCGACCAGCAAACGTTCGCCTGTGCAGCATTCAACAAGCAGGTCGCCGAGCGTGAGCTGCAGTCGGCCTACGACGAACTGATCGAGCGCATGCGTGATCAGTTTGGCGACGAGGCTGGCCTGATGTCGCGAATAGAGGCAGCCGAGAAAGTCTGGAGCCAACTGCGCGATGCAGACTGCAAGGTCGAAACCCATGCTGAACAACCCGACAGCAACGCCTACCAGATCGCCTGGAACAGCTGCATTGCACAGCGCAGCGATGAGCGGGCGGAGTATTTGCGCAGCCTGGGCTCGCAAAACAGTGACGAGCCGGCACCCGAAGATTGATCAGCACGCGCGAGTGAAGGATCAACTCCAGAGGAACAACATGCCGCTGATGCCCCCTGCGTAATTGCTCGATAGTGCCCCCAGACCACGTGCTCACCATGTGTGTCTTGGAACTCACAACTATCAAGGAATTACAAAGTGGCTGACATCAAAGTTGAAATGGAAAAAATCCGCAAAGAGGGTCAAGAGCGCGTAGCCGCTACCGGCCAGACCATCTGCATCTTCGCTGACAATGTGCCTGCCAACATTGCAGAAGACATCCTGGCCGGCATGCGCTTGATGACCGAACTGGCCAACAAGAAGTTCGACAAGGAGACCCAGCAGCGCGAGTGGTACAACTTCTACAACGATGGCCTGATCAAGTTTGGCTGGACCATGACGGGCGCAGCACATGCCGAAGATGCCATTGATGAGGACAACCTGACCCTGGCAGAGCTGATCACCAAGTCCGTCACCATCAGCGTCTCCGCGGACCCTCGTCGCGCCGCCTGCGCCCGCCGTGTTCTGCAAATTGTCGTGCAGAAACCGGAAGTTAAGGCGCACCTGGAAAAGCACAGCCATAGCGAAACCGGCAAATCGAGCAACTTCGTGGTCGCCCAGTGCGAAATGACGCCACAAGGCCTGCCTGCGATGCACATGACCAGCTTCCAGGCCAGCTACGACTCGAAAGTCGAGCGTGAAGGCGCCCTGACCCGCAAGGTCGACAAAACCTCTACCCGCGTCTATCGCGCTTCGCAACAGGGCACATTCAGCGTTCGTCACTTCGACGCTGCGCGTGACCTTGTGAATGAGAAGATCAAAGGCGACCTCGGCGCGTTTCTCGCTATCTGATTAGCGAGGCCGGGTACCAGCGCGCGCTGGTACCCGGTTCTGGTCATCTGCATCCATCAAGGAGCAATGCCACATGGACGATACGAGCCTGGACACCCGAATATTCGAGGAGCGGCTAAGCATCAAGCCTGCGCCCTGGCTGACACTCGATACATGGGAAGATTTGCAGCTATGCCTGCGTTATTCGCAAGCAGTAGCCAATGAAAAATACTCGATGGAAACCCAGCCTCAGCAATGGTTCACTGTCGCTATCGCCACCTTGCAATCATTGAAATTCACCCTGCTCGAACATACACATAAAACCATTGTGTATGAGCCGCACTTGCTTGCATTAAGCGATGTGTACAGTGGCTTTCTACCCCCGCCTCGCGAAAAAGGGCCTTGGTTCAAGAGCCTCGACGAAAATGTTCAAGCCGCTCTGCAGTCGGCAGGTACGCGTACCTTCACCGTCATGAACGCCTCTTCACATCTCAGTATCGAAATGGACCATGAGGGGGACCAGGTCCCGGTTGCGATCCTGTTTTACGCCTACTGCATTACCGACCCGGTCGAGCCCACCAGAAAGTTGAACCTGATATTCGATCACCTCGGTGCACGCTTCAATGCAGCGGGGTTCGCCCCGCTTCGCGAGGATCTGCAAGCAAGGAATCGCGAAAAGCTAAGGGCCATTCTCGAGCGTGAACTGGATTGAAGCTCACTTTGTACCGCTGGGCCGTCGCTCTTCCCGCGGGCACCGTCCAAACCTCAGCTTGTAGCGCCGCGTGAAATAGGATGGCAGTTCAAACCCGCACGCAAGGCTGACTTCAGTCACCGACATGTCGGTCTGGGCCAACAGCTGGCGCGCCTTGTCCAGCCGTAACCCGAGATAGAAACCACTCGGTGTTGCATCCAGGTGCATGCGAAACAAACGTTCCAGTTGACGCCTTGTCACCTTGATCGCGGCAGCCAGTTCCAGCGTACTCAGCGGTGGCTCGATGTGTTTTTCCATTTCGCCAATGGCATGGACCAGCTTCTTGTTGCTGATGCCATAACGCGCACCGATCTGCATGCGCTGGTGGTCCTGGCGCTGACGGATGCGACCCAGCACGAACTGCTCGGACACCTTGACCGCCAGTTCGCTGCCGTGAGACTGGGCAATCAGGTGCAGCATCAAGTCGATCGAGGCCGTTCCGCCGGCACAGGTGATGCGGCTGCGGTCGATCTCGAACAGCTCCTGGGTGGCTTGAAGGCCTGGATAGCGTTCCTTGAATGCCTCCAGCGCCTCCCAATGCAATGTCGCCCGGTAGCCCTCGAGCAGCCCTGCCTCGGCCAGCACCATCGCGCCCGTATCGATGCCACCGAGCATGACAGCTTCGTGGTTGAGCCGGCGCAACGCATGCAGCAGTTTGGGTGCGACATTGGCCAGTGGTTCGAAGCCCGCGACCACCAGCAGGATGTTGGCCGGCTCGCCCTCCCCCAGGGCGGCATCGGCATTGATCGACATGCCATTGCTCGCCAGCACCGCCTCACCGTCCAGGCTAAGCACCTGCCACCGGTACAACTGCCCACCAAAACGATTGGCCACCCGCAGTGGCTCCACTGCCGAAATGAACCCCATGGCAGAAAAGCCGGGCACCAACAGAAAGGCAATCGTCTCCATCATCCCCTCCTCCACAGAAACTGGTCGCCCCGGTGCTAATTCCTGTCGCTAGCGTGCGCTTGGGCAAGGTAACGCCAGCGTAGCGTATTCACACGGTCCGCAGAGGCCGCCCTCAATAACAATATGCACTGCCGATGGAGAGCCACCATGCACAGCTTGATCCGCCGCAGCCTGTTGCCCCTTGCCCTGAGCAGCATCGTCGCCACCCCGCTTTTCGCCGCCGAGCCCGCCGCCTGCAAAAACGTGCGCCTGGGCGTGGTCAACTGGACCGACGTCATTGCCACCAGCGCCATGGCCCAGGTACTGCTCGACGGCCTGGGGTACCAGACCAAACAGACCAGTGCCTCGCAACAGATCATCTTCGCCGGCATCCGCGACAAACGCCTGGACATGTTCCTGGGTTACTGGAACCCGATCATGACCCAGACCATTACCCCGTTCGTCGATGCCAACCAGGTCAAGGTGCTGGACAAGCCAAGCCTGGAGGACGCGCGCGCCACCTTGGCCGTGCCGAAATACCTCTACGACAAGGGCCTGAAGACTTTCGCCGACATCCACAAGTTCGAGAAAGAGCTGGGCGGCAAGATCTATGGCATCGAACCGGGTTCCGGCGCCAACACCCAGATCAAGGCAATGATCACCAAGAACCAGTTCGACCTGGGCAAGTTCCAGCTGGTCGAGTCCAGCGAGGCCGGCATGCTCGCCGCCGTCGACCGCGCCGTGCGGCGCAAGGAGGCCGTGGTGTTCTTCGGCTGGGCGCCACACCCCATGAACGTGAACATCGACATGGCCTACCTGGGTGACAGCCAGGATGCACTCGGCCCTGACGAAGGCCGCGCGACGGTGTGGACGGTGACGGCTCCGGACTATGCCGAACGCTGCCCCAATGCCCACCGCCTGCTGGCCAACCTGAAGTTCAGCGCCGAGGACGAGAGCCGCATGATGCAGCCACTGCTCGACCACAAGGACGCGCTGGAATCAGCCCGCCAGTGGCTCAAGGACCACCCCGAGGACAAGGCCCGCTGGCTTGAGGGTGTGACCACCTTCGATGGCAAGCCGGCTGCGGACAACCTCAAGCTTACCGCCAACTGACAGGGCCCTTTCGCGGGCAAGCCCGCTCCCACGGGTACAGCGCCACACTCGGGATCACATTGATCCTGTGGGAGCGGGCATGCCCGCGAAAAAGCCAACACCGACATCACAAGGAACTGCACCATGAACCACGACGTCATCATCACCTGCGCCCTCACCGGCGCCGGCGACACCGCCTCGAAAAGCCACCTGGTCCCGGTCACCCCCAAACAGATCGCCGAATCCGCCGTAGAGGCCGCCAAGGCCGGCGCCACCGTGGTCCACTGCCACGTCCGCGACCCGCAGACCGGCCGCTTCAGCCGCGATGTGGCGCTGTACCGCGAAGTCATGGAGCGTATCCGCGAAGCCGACGTGGACATCATCGTCAACCTCACCGCCGGCATGGGCGGCGACCTGGAAATCGGCCCGGGTGAAACGCCGCTGGCGTTCGGCCCTGGCACCGACCTGATCGGCCCGCTGGAGCGCCTGGCCCATGTCGAAGCACTGTTGCCGGAAATCTGCACCCTCGATTGCGGCACCCTCAACTTCGGTGACGGCAACTCGATCTACGTGTCCACCCCGGCCCAACTGCGCGCCGGCGCCAAGCGCATTACCGAACTGGGGGTGAAGGCCGAGCTGGAAATCTTCGATACCGGCCACCTGTGGTTCGCCAAGCAAATGATGAAGGAAGGCCTGCTCGAAGACCCGTTGTTCCAGCTGTGCCTGGGCATCCCGTGGGGCGCACCGGCTGACACCACCACCATGAAGGCCATGGTCGACAACCTGCCTGCCAACGTCACCTGGGCCGGCTTCGGCATCGGCCGCATGCAGATGCCCATGGCCGCGCAGGCCGTGTTGCTCGGCGGCAATGTGCGGGTGGGCCTGGAAGACAACTTGTATCTGGACCGTGGCGTGCTGGCCAGCAATGGCCAACTGGTGGAACGCGCCAGCGAGATCATCACCCGCATGGGTGGCCGCGTGCTCAGCCCGGCAGAAGGCCGGGAAAAAATGAACCTCAAGCGCCGCTGATCCTTTCAACGATCGCAAATGCGCCGAAGACCCTGTGGGAGCGGGCGTGCCCGTGAAGCAGGCAACGCGATGGATGGCACCGGCCGTGCCGGTGTTCGCGGGCATGCCCGCTCCCACAGGGTTAGCCATGAACCCTGATTACTGTGTTTTACCCTGAGGACCAGCTATGCCCTTTATCACTGAAATCAAAACCTTCGCCGCCCTGGGTAGCGGCGTGATCGGCAGCGGCTGGGTCGCCCGCGCCCTGGCCCATGGCCTGGATGTGGTGGCCTGGGACCCGGCGCCCGGCGCCGAACAGGCACTGCGCAAACGTGTCGCCAACGCCTGGCCGGCACTGGAAAAACAAGGCCTGGCCCCTGGCGCATCGCAAGACCGCCTGAAGTTCGTGGCAACCATCGAGGAATGCGTGCGCAACGCCGATTTCATCCAGGAAAGCGCACCAGAGCGCCTGGACCTCAAGCTCGACCTGCACGCCAAAATCAGCGCCGCAGCCAAGCCTGACGCAATCATCGGCTCAAGCACTTCGGGCCTGTTGCCCAGCGAGTTCTACGAGTCGTCGACTCACCCTGAACGCTGCGTCGTCGGCCACCCGTTCAACCCAGTTTACCTGCTGCCGCTGGTGGAGATCGTCGGCGGTAGCCGCACCTCACCCGAGGCTATTGAAGCTGCCAAAACCATCTACACCGCACTCGGCATGCGCCCGCTGCATGTGCGCAAGGAAGTGCCAGGCTTCATCGCCGACCGCCTGCTCGAAGCGCTCTGGCGCGAGGCCTTGCACCTGGTCAACGACGGCGTTGCCACCACGGGCGAAATCGACGACGCGATTCGCTTTGGCGCAGGCTTGCGCTGGTCGTTCATGGGCACATTCCTTACCTATACCCTGGCCGGTGGCGATGCCGGCATGCGCCACTTCATGTCACAGTTCGGCCCAGCCCTGAAGCTGCCCTGGACGTACCTGCCAGCACCGGAACTGACCGACAAGCTGATCGACGATGTGGTGAGCGGCACTTCCGAGCAACAGGGCGAGCGCAGCATCGCTGCACTGGAGCGCTACCGTGACGACACCCTGCTGGCGGTACTGGAAGCGGTGAAGTCCAGCAAGGCCAGTCACGGCCTGTCGTTCAGCGATTAAGGAGACCAAGATGCCCGCTCTGATCACTTACCGCACCACGGTCCAGGAGGACTGGGTCGATTACAACGGGCACCTGCGGGATGCCTTCTACCTGCTGATCTTCAGCTACGCCACCGATGCTCTGATGGACCGCATCGGCCTGGACGCCGATAGCCGCGGGCAAAGCGGTAACTCGCTGTTCACGCTGGAGGCGCATATCAATTATTTGCACGAGGTGAAGCTGGGCACCGAGGTGTGGGTGCAGACACAGATCCTCGGCTTTGATCGCAAGCGTCTTCACGTGTATCACAGCCTGCACCGGGCAGGGTTCGACGAGGTGCTGGCGGCAAGCGAGCAGATGTTACTGCACGTGGACCTGGCGGGGCCGCAGTCAGCACCTTTTGGGCACACGACTGTTTGCCGGTTGAATCACTTGGTAGAGCAACAGGAGGGTGCGCAGGCGCCGCAATATATGGGGCGTACGATAAAACTTCCTGCTTGAATAACCAGAGAACCGGCGCCAAGGTCTCCATAGATACGAAGCACCTTGGCGCCCTCACTCGCAACAATCAGACAGCGTAGAAGCGGACAATCATAACGATCACTCGTATGACACCCTATAGACTGGCCCTATCAGTCTTCTTGTAAATTTGAACCCTTCTGGTTTACCACCGCCAGTATGTACACTCGTTATGACGAAATCCCCAGAAAAGTTACTTCCCGTATAGCAGCTATTTACCGTGTAAAAAATATTGGCGAAGCATAATTTTCTCGGGGTCGAACCACTGTAGAAGTCCTTTACCTCTACCCTTACGGGATTGACATCATTATCCTTGCATTCCGTAAACCATGAGAGCAGGGCTTGTTCACCCGGCTTCAAATCAATGAAGCAACCCCGGTTCGCCCCGTACAACCACAAACGAACGCGATGAGCAGGGTCCGGATAAAAATTGGCAACAGTGTCCCGATTTTCATTGAAAGTCCGCGCCACATCATTTTTATCTACCGTACCCATAGGAACCCCTTGATACTGCAACCGCGGGTTTGAATGATAGGGAATGGCACCATGCGACGTTCGCATCTGCGTATGGAAATTTGGCGCTGTATGCTGGTAGCCATAAGCGTAAGGGGGTAGGGACGCAACTGGAGCCTCGTCCTTATGATCGGCCCCCATGTTATGCCCTAATTCGTGGCCTAACGAACCAAAGCAACTAATTGCCGAAAAAGCCCTCTCCACGGAAGCTGTGAGGTTCGCTATACCACAGTAAATGCTAAACGTCGAAAGCATTGATACCAGATCGGCGCGCCCCTTTTCACGTTCGATATGAATTTTCGCCCCGAATGGTTTATCAGCTTTCATATCGCTGAGCTGAGTCTGTGGAGACTTGCCTGTCTCGTCGTAGTCAGAATCGTAAATATCAGACAGCTCGTACACAGCATCGACTTTGCTATTGATCAAATATTGGTTGGCGTTCTGTAACGCCTGCGCCAATTCGATCTTGTAATTCGGAAACATGGCCCTCGACTGGTGGGTTGTAACGAATAGCACCCTAATAGTACTTTTTCGCGACTGAGACGTGCTGAGTGATCTGGTTTTTTCCTGCGCTTGTACAGGAACAGGGATCGGCGCTGCTTCTGGTGGTAATTTTGATTCATCAACCTTGACCAAGACTTGCTGGCCTTTGCCAACCGCCGTTAACCGGTAGAGCTGCCCATCCACCCGGATATCCCCAACGACCAGGTTACCGTCACTCACCAACGAAACCCAGTTGAGCGGATCCATATCGATTTCCGCAGGTGAGGGGTAGAGTTGTCTACGGTTGGAAGGCATATCGCCAACCCACCCTACCATTCCCGAAGCAACACTATCGCTTCTTGACAACCTGAAACTCACCGTTCGGCCGTCAGTCAGAGGCATTGATAGCGTCGCCGTATCTTTCGATACAAGCCCAGGCTTGACCTGTACTTCTTTAACTTCAGCGTCTTCTGCCACATTCAACAAAAGCTTCAAATACTGGTCAGTACCCGATTGCCTCTCAAGGGCGGCGTGGTTCTGGTCTGGCGTGATCTGAAACAGCGTATCCGCCGAACTGTCGAGATGGGTTCTAGGGTCCGAAGCCGAGCATCCTCCAAAAAGAAACACAGCACCTAGCAAGCAGAATTTCAATTGTTCCCGGTTCATGTTCATGCTCCAGATATCGGAGCCTTACTGGACCATGCGCATCGATTCCCAACAACTGACATAAATAACAGTTGCAAAAAAATAACCCCGGGAAGCCGTGAGCTACCGGGGCCAAGAGCGAGCAACATCCACTGCGTGTGAGCGAGGGTGACCAAACCCTCTGTACCGTGAATGGCTTCAGTGTGCGTGCTTGCCTGGCAGGGGATTTAGTCGTAAACGACCTGTTCTTAGCCAAAGCAGCCATGGCGACATTCTGTCCTTGCGAGGCTGTCGCGCACGTCACAGAATCGGTCGTAAATCACAGCAGCACTCTCTTAGCGATAAAAGGGACAACAGCCATGATGCATGCGGATTTGATTGATCAGGACGACCTCGCCGGCCACCTGCGCGCGCGCGGTTTCGATATTCCTGCCGGGGCCAGTGCCGAACAGGCGTGTGAAGCGGTGGTTCGTGGCCTGACCGAGCCCAATGCGCGGGCGCTGAAGGGGATGGTGGAGCAGATGTACACCGGCAGTGCGACGATCCTGCCGGCAGTACGCCAGGCCATCGACAAGCAACTGTTGCCAGCGTTGGCGCAGTTCAACAAACGCGCGTAATCCATTTACCCAGGACCGGCCCCTTCGCGGAACAAGCCCGCCCCCACAGATCACCGCTGGCTCAAGCTCAGCGGGTGACCTGTGGGAGCGGGCGTGCCCGCGAAGAGGCCGGCGCGGTGTCAGAGCCTTACACTGGCAAATGTCGACTCATTGCGCGCCTGGCTCAGGGCCGCCATCGGCCCGCTGTGCGGCGACAGGGTCATGGCCTGCGGAATCGGCATCATGGCTACCTGCTGCGCGGTGTTGGAGCCTACCCGCTCGTCACGCGGCGGAATACCGAAGTACTCGCGATAGCACTTGGAGAAGTGCGGGGTCGACACGAAGCCGCACACCGATGCCACTTCGATGATCGACATCGGCGTCTGCTTCAGCAGCTGCCGCGCACGGATCAGGCGCAACTTCAGGTAATAGCGCGACGGCGAGCAGTGCAGGTACTTCTGGAACAGGCGCTCCAGCTGGCGTCGCGAAACCGACACGTACACCGCCAGTTCGTCCAGGTCGATCGGTTCCTCAAGATTGGCCTCCATCAGCGCAACGATTTCCTGCAACTTCGGCTGGTTGGTGCCAAGCATGTGCTTGAGCGGTACACGCTGGTGGTCCTGCTCGTTGCGAATACGCTCGTAGACGAACATCTCGGAGATCGCCGCCGACAGCTCGCGGCCATGATCACGGCTGATCAGGTGCAGCATCATGTCCAGCGGCGCGGTGCCACCGGAGCTGGTGAAGCGGTTGCGGTCAAGGGTGAACAGGCGGGTGCTCATGTTCACCCGCGGGAAGGCTTCCTGCATTGCGGCCAGGCATTCCCAGTGCACGCTGCAATCGAAGCCGTCGAGCAGGCCAGCGCAGGCCAGTGCCCAACTGCCGGTGCACACGGCACCCAACCTGCGCGACTGACGGGCCTGGGCTTGCAACCAGGTGACGTGTTCACGGGTGACGGAACGCTGGATGCCAACACCACCACAGACAATCACGGTGTCGATGGGCGGAGCATTGCTGATTGCGGCATCCGGTGTGATTTGCAGGCCATCGCTGGCCCACACCTGGCCGCCATCGATCGTCAGCGTGTGCCAGCGATACAGCTCACGGCCAGACAGCTGGTTTGCCATGCGCAGCGGCTCGACCGCCGATGCCAGGGAAATCAGGGTGAAATTGTCCAATAGAAGAAACCCGATGGACTGGGGTGTTGTGCGGTTCTGGGTTGGATTCCCGGAGGTGTACGACGTCATCGCGATTTCTCCTCACACAAATGCAGGGTGTGCCTCAGGCGGGCACTTACTTCTTGTTATGACCCCTCGGTCATTTTCCGGGGGTAGGCTTGCCAATCTCAACGCAAACGTCGTGCCTAAACTTGAACGGCCATCCAAAAAAACCTGAAAACGACGCCTTTATTGGGCATTTCAAGTGCTTGCATCGTGTTGGCCAGTCGTCCAGAACAGGCGAACTAGCGCGTTGCCTGTAACGGTTGAGCAGTTTAGTGACACGCGCCGCATGGGTTTCCCAGAAGCGACACCTTTAAGTGTCACCGACAACGCCCACACTGATCGCGACATCCGACGATCGGTAGGCGGGGCGCCCATCACCGCACCATAAAGAGGCATAGGCGGTTGTGTTGCACCTGCATCAGCCTCAAGGGCCTCTTCGCGGGCAAGCCCGCTCCTACAGGGATTGCACAGTTCCTGTAGGAGCGGGCTTGCCCGCGAAGAGGCCCAGAAGGTCAGCTCAGAAAATCAGCACTCGATAGCGCTGACCGCCAGGCCGCCGCGCGAGGTCTCTTTGTACTTGTCGTGCATATCGGCGCCGGTATCGCGCATGGTGCGGATTACCTGGTCGAGGGAAATGAAGTGCTCACCATCGCCGCGCAAGGCCATCTGCACCGCGTTGATGGCCTTCACCGCAGCAATCGCGTTGCGCTCGATGCAGGGCACTTGCACCAACCCACCCACCGGGTCGCAGGTCAGGCCAAGGTTGTGTTCCAGGGCAATTTCAGCGGCGTTCTCAACCTGTGGCGGGGTGGCGCCGAGCACTTCGGCAAGCCCCGCTGCGGCCATCGCGCAGGCCGAGCCGACTTCCCCCTGGCAGCCCACTTCGGCACCAGAGATCGAAGCGTTCTTCTTGCACAGGATGCCCACAGCGGCGGCAGCCAGGAAGTAATCGACAACGCTGGATTCATCCACCGCATCGCTGAAGCGCATGTAGTAATGCAGCACTGCCGGGATGATGCCCGCCGCGCCGTTGGTAGGCGCGGTCACCATGCGCCCACCGGCGGCGTTTTCTTCATTGACCGCCAAGGCGAACAGGTTGACCCATTCCATGGCACTCATGGTCGAGCCGATCACGTTGGGCTTGCCGATTTCCTGCAGGCTGCGGTGCAGCTTGGCGGCACGGCGGCGCACGTTCAGCCCGCCGGGTAGCGTGCCCTCGTACTTGAGGCCGTTGTTGACGCATTCCTGCATGGCTTCCCAGAGCTTGTGCAGGCCAGCGCGGATGTCTTCCTCGCTGCGCCAGACCTTCTCGTTGGCCATCATCAATTGCGACACGCTGAGGTCGTTTTGCTTGCACAGGCGCAGCAGTTCGGCGGCGCTGTTGAAGTCGTACGGCAGCACTGTCTGGTCAGCATCCAGCACACCGCTGGCGGCTTGGGCTGCATCGACCACAAAGCCGCCGCCCACCGAGTAATAGGTGTCGCGGTGCAACTCGCCCTGCTCGCCTTCGGCAATCAGGGTCATGGCGTTGGGGTGATAGGGCAGGTTCTCGTCCAGCAGCAGCATGTCGCGGGCCCAGACAAACTCGATGGGCAAGCGGCTATCCAGCTGCAGGGTGTTGGTTTCGCGCAGGTCGGCGATACGCGGCACGATCTGGGTCGGGTCAATGGCGTCAGGCCACTCGCCCATCAGGCCCATGATGGTGGCGTTGTCGGTGCCATGGCCGATACCGGTGGCTGACAGCGAGCCATACAGGCGCACTTCGATCCGTTTTACACGCTCCAGCTCACCGCGTTCGCGCAGGCCCTGAACGAACAGGGCGCCAGCACGCATGGGGCCGACGGTGTGGGAGCTGGAGGGCCCGACACCGATCTTGAACAGGTCGAACACGCTGATGGCCATTGTCGAATCACCTCTTGCTGGGCTTGTCTCTGCGCGCCATGCGCAGGGCGGGGTAGCTGCTAGGCTCAAACAGCGGGCCGCCTTGAATGCCAGCATCATCGGGCTTTTACCGCCCACCTCGCCGTCTGCAACCGACGTACTTTTGTCCAGCAGCGCCGCGCTGTTCTCAACCAGAAACTGCGCCCACCGCGCCGTTTTCCAGCGGCCTGGTGACGCAAAAATGCGCGCGAGGGGGTGGAAAAATCCATAAGCGACATCGCCCATACTGGATACGACCCGTTCCGTACTGGATACGACCCAACCAGTAGGCGATTGCCCGGAGCTGGAGGATTATCGAAAGCGACTCGTAAAGCACGGCCACGCATCCTGCCCTCTGCAGGCCTGGTCGACCGGACCCTCAGAAAGCCCGGCGACCCACGCGAACCCGAAGACAATATCTCAGGAGTCCATCCATGAAAGGTTCACCCTCGCTGTTACTGGTTGCGTTGCTGTCCGCGCCATTGCTGGCCCAAGCAGCCGAACCCGAGCAATGTCAGACTGTACGCTTCTCCGATGTCGGCTGGACCGACATCACAGTCACGACCGCGACCACCAGCGTTGTGCTCGAAGCACTGGGTTACAAGACCCACACCACCATGATCTCGGTACCGGTGACCTACAAGTCGCTGGCCACCGGCAAGGACCTGGACGTGTTTCTCGGCAACTGGATGCCGACCATGGAGAACGACATCAAGCAGTACCGCGACGCCGGCACGGTAGAAACCGTGCGCGCCAACCTGGAGAACGCCAAGTACACCCTGGCAGTCCCCCAGGCGCTGTACGACAAGGGCCTGAAGGATTTCAGCGACATACCCAAGTTCAAGAAGGAACTGGACGGCAAGATCTACGGCATCGAACCGGGTAACGACGGTAACCGCACCATCCAGAGCATGATCGACAAGAACGCCTTTGGCTTGAAGGACGCCGGTTTCAAGATCGTGCAGTCCAGCGAGGCGGGCATGCTGTCGCAAGTTGACCGCGCGCAGAAACGCGGCGAGGCATTGGTGTTCCTGGGCTGGGAGCCACACCCGATGAACACCCGCTTCAAGATGCAGTACCTGACCGGCGGGGACGACTTCTTCGGCCCCGACTTCGGCAAGGCGACCGTGCTGACAAACACCCGCAAAGGATACACGCAGGAATGCAGCAACGTTGGCCAACTGCTTAAGAACCTGTCGTTCGAGCTCAAGGATGAAAGCACCATGATGGGCTATGTCCTGGACGACAAGATGAAACCCGAAGCCGCCGCCAAGAAATGGATCAAGGACAACCCAGGCAAGCTGGATGCCTGGCTGGCCGGCGTTACCACCGTTGATGGCAAGCCTGGCCTGGAGGCGGTCAAGGCCAAGCTTACGCAATAACGAACTACGCAGTAGCGCTACCTCGGGGCAGGACCGTGCCTGCCCCGGGTTGATTTCAATCTATGCAGGTGGAAGCTCGCTATCATGCTTATCGATCAGAAAATACCCCTGGGCCAGTACATCGCGTCGTTCGTCGAATGGCTGACCCAGAACGGCGCGAATTACTTCGACGCCATCGCGCAAGGCCTGGAGTTCATGATCCATGGCGTCACCAGCGCCCTGACTTTCTTCAACCCGTTCGTCCTTATCGCCCTATTCGCCGCCCTGGCGCATTTCATCCAGCGCAAGTGGGCACTGACCGCATTTGTCGCCCTGTCGTTCCTGCTGATCCTCAACCTGGGTTACTGGCAGGAAACCATGGAGACCCTGGCGCAGGTCACCTTCGCCACGGTGGTATGTGTGGTGATCGGCGTGCCACTGGGCATCCTCGCCGCGCACAAGCCGATGTTCTATACCGCCATGCGCCCGGTGCTCGACCTGATGCAGACGGTGCCCACCTTCGTCTACCTGATCCCTACCCTGACCCTGTTCGGCCTGGGCGTGGTGCCGGGGCTGATCTCCACCGTGGTGTTCGCCATTGCCGCGCCCATTCGCCTGACCTACCTGGGCATCTGCGACGTGCCGCAAGAGTTGATGGACGCCGGCAAGGCCTTTGGCTGCTCGCGTCGTCAGCTGCTTACCCGTATCGAACTGCCGCACGCGATGCCAAGCATCGCCGCCGGTGTCACTCAATGCATCATGCTGTCGCTGTCGATGGTGGTCATTGCCGCCCTGGTTGGCGCTGATGGCCTGGGCAAACCTGTGGTCAACGCACTGAACACCGCCGATATCTCCCTGGGCTTCGAAGCGGGCCTGGCGATCGTGCTGCTGGCAATCATGCTCGACCGTATCTGCAAGCAACCGGAACTGCCGGTAAGGGGTGAGGCATGAGCATCATTCGTTTCGAAGACGTCGACGTTATCTTCTCCAACAAGCCGCGCGAGGCACTGGCGCTGCTGGACCAAGGCCAGACCCGCGAGCAGATCCTCAAGCAGACCGGCCTGGTGGTGGGTGTCGAAAAGGCCAACCTCGATATCAACAAAGGCGAGATCTGCGTGCTGATGGGCTTGTCCGGCTCGGGCAAGTCGAGCCTGCTGCGCTGTATCAACGGCCTCAACACCGTCAGCCGTGGCAAGTTGTTCGTCGAACACGAAGGCAAGCACATCGACATTGCCAACTGCTCCGCGGCCGAGCTGAAGATGATGCGCACCAAGCGCATTGCCATGGTGTTCCAGAAGTTTGCCCTGATGCCTTGGCTGACGGTGCGCGAGAACATCAGCTTCGGCCTGGAAATGCAGGGTCGCCCGGAAAAGGAACGGCGCAAGCTGGTCGACGAGAAGCTTGAGCTGGTGGGCCTGACCCAGTGGCGCAACAAGAAGCCGGATGAGCTGTCTGGCGGCATGCAGCAGCGCGTGGGCCTGGCCCGGGCGCTGGCGATGGATGCCGACATCCTGCTGATGGACGAACCGTTCTCGGCCCTGGATCCACTGATCCGCCAGGGCCTGCAAGATGAGCTGCTTGGCCTGCAGGCTAAGTTGAGCAAAACCATCGTGTTCGTCAGCCACGACCTGGACGAGGCGCTGAAACTGGGTACCCGAATCGCGATCATGAAGGACGGTCGGATCATCCAGTACAGCAAGCCGGAGGAGATCGTGCTGAACCCGGCCGACGAATACGTGCGCACCTTCGTCGCCCATACCAACCCGCTGAACGTGCTGTGCGGGCGCAGCCTGATGCGCAGCCTGGACAACTGCAAGCGGGTCAATGGCTCGGTGTGCCTGGACCCAGGTATCGATTCGTGGCTGGACCTTGGCGAAGGCGGCGCGCTCAAGCGTGCACGCCAAGGCCAGAACGGGCTGGACATGCAGAAATGGGCACCGGGGCAAGATGTGGAGCTGCTGGAGCGCAGGCCGACCGTGGTGCACGCCGACATCGGCATGCGTGAGGCACTGCAGATTCGTTATCAAACCGGCAACAAGCTGGTGCTGCAGGATAACGACAGGGTGGTGGGGATACTCGGGGATACCGAGCTTTACCACGCGCTGCTCGGCAAGAACCACGGTTGAAGCAATTGGGGCCGCTTCGCGGCCCTTCGCGGGCACGCCCGCTCCCACAGAGATCTCAGCAAACCTGTGGGAGCGGGCGTGCCCGCGAAGGGCTGCAAAGCAGCCCCGGTCAATGGATCAGCGAACGACGATCCCGCGCGAAGCCATGTAGGCCTTGGCCTCCGGCACTGTGTACTCGCCAAAGTGGAAGATGCTGGCCGCCAGCACCGCGCTGGCATGCCCTTCCAGAATGCCGTCTGCCAGGTGCTGCAGGTTACCCACCCCCCCCGAGGCAATCACCGGAATCCCCAGCGCATCACTGATAGCCCGGGTAACGCCCAGGTCGAAGCCGTTCTTCATGCCGTCCTGGTCCATGCTGGTCAGCAGGATCTCGCCAGCGCCCAGGCCTTCCATCTTCTTCGCCCACTCGACTGCATCCAGCCCGGTCGGCTTGCGCCCGCCGTGAGTGAAAATCTCCCAGCGCGGCGCTTCACCTGGCCCGGACACTTTCTTGGCATCGATGGCGACAACGATGCACTGCGAACCGAAACGGTCCGCCGCCTCACCGACAAACTCTGGGTTGAACACCGCGGCGGTGTTGATCGAGACCTTGTCGGCACCGGCGTTGAGCAGGTTGCGGATGTCCTGCACGGTCCGCACGCCACCACCAACCGTCAGCGGGATGAACACCTGGCTGGCCATGCGCTCGACGGTATGCAGCGTGGTGTCGCGCCCATCGACGCTGGCGGTGATGTCGAGAAAGGTGATTTCGTCGGCACCTTGCTCGTCGTAGCGACGGGCGATTTCCACCGGGTCGCCGGCATCACGGATGTTCTCGAACTTGACGCCCTTGACCACCCGGCCGTTGTCCACGTCCAGGCAAGGGATAATGCGCTTGGCCAGTGCCATGGTTCAGTCCTCAGCCTTGGTAGTTGTCACAGAAGGCCTGGGCCTCAGCGACATCCAGGGTGCCTTCGTAGATGGCACGGCCGGTGATGGCGCCGATGATGCCCGGGGCCTTGGCGTCCAGCAGGGCCTTGATGTCACCCAGGTTGTGAATGCCGCCCGAGGCGATCACCGGGATACGGGTGGCTTCAGCCAGTGCCTTGGTGAAGGGCACGTTGCAGCCCTGCATCATGCCGTCCTTGGCAATGTCGGTGTAGACGATCGCCGAGACGCCATCGGCCTCGAAACGCTTGGCCAGGTCGATGACCTGCACCGAGCTCACTTCGGCCCAACCGTCGGTGGCGACGAAACCGTCCTTGGCGTCCAGGCCGACGATGACCTTGCCCGGGAAGGCTTTGCACGCTTCAGCGACGAACTCGGGCTGCTTGACGGCCTTGGTGCCGATGATCACGTAGCTGACGCCAGCCTTGACGTAGTGTTCGATGGTTTCCAGCGAACGGATACCGCCGCCGATCTGGATCGGCAGGTTCGGGTAGCGCTTGGCGATGGCGGTAACCACTTCACCATTGACCGGCTGGCCTTCGAAGGCGCCGTTGAGGTCGACCAGGTGCAGGCGGCGGCAGCCACCCTCGACCCACTTGGCGGCCATGCTCACCGGGTCGTCGGAAAATACCGTAGAGTCTTCCATGCGGCCCTGGCGCAGGCGCACGCAAGCACCGTCCTTCAGATCGATAGCGGGGATAATCAGCATCTTGGGAACCTGTCTATTTGTTGGGTTTCAGGGCTTCTCGAGTGCCCACAGGTCGCTTTCGATGCTCTCGAACCGCTCCTTGAGGTGCAGCTGAACATCGGCAATCGCCCTGTTGTAGTAATGGGGTGCAATCTCTTTGCTGAACAGCTCGAGGACCTCGGCCACCTCGAACGACCCCAACTGCAGCTCGAAGCGGTCTTCGAGAAAACGCTTCAAGGTGTCGAGCGCATCGCGCTCCTGCTCGGGGGCCAGGGTGATGGTCGGGGCCTTGGTCTTCGACCTGCTCATTTACCAGCGCCCGTCCCAGGCGATGAAGTTCTGCAGCAGCTGCAGGCCATGGGTATGGCTCTTCTCCGGGTGGAACTGCACGGCAAAACGCGAACCGTCGGCCAGCGCTGCGGCGAAATCGACGCCATAGTGACCGCGACCCACCACCTGGCCCGGCTTGCCGGCATTGATGTAGTAGCTGTGCACGAAGTAGAAACGTGCGCGATCAGGGATGTCGTGCCACAGCGGGTGGTCGATGGTCTGGCTGACTTCGTTCCAGCCCATGTGCGGCACCTTCAGGTGCTCGCCCTCTTCTTGCAGGTCTTTGCCGAAAAAGCGCACCTGGCCAGGGAACAGGCCAATGCAGTCGACGCCGGCGTTTTCCTCACTGTGCTCGAGCAGCGCCTGCATACCGACGCAGATGCCGAGGAACGGGCGGTCCTGGCTGACTTCGCGCACCAGGCTGTCGAAGCCCAGGCGGCGGATCTCGGCCATGCAGTCGCGAATCGCGCCCACGCCCGGGAACACCACACGGTCGGCCTCGCGGATCACTGAGGCATCGCTGGTAACCAGCACTTTACCGGCACCTACGTGCTCAAGCGCCTTGGCCACCGAGTGCAGGTTACCCATGCCATAGTCGATTACGGCTACCGTTTGCATTTACAGGCACCCTTTGGTGGAAGGCATCTGCCCGGCCATACGCTCGTCGAGGGTGATGGCCATGCGCAGAGCGCGGCCGAAAGCCTTGAATACGGTTTCGATCTGGTGGTGGGTGTTGTGGCCACGCAGGTTGTCGATATGCAGGGTTACCAGGGCGTGGTTGACGAAGCCCTGGAAAAACTCCTGGAACAGGTCGACATCGAAGCCGCCAACGCTGGCACGGGTATACGGTACGTGCATCTGCAGGCCTGGGCGGCCAGAGAAGTCGATGACCACGCGTGACAGCGCTTCGTCCAGCGGCACGTAGGCGTGGCCGTAGCGGAAGATACCTTTCTTGTCACCGATGGCCTGGGCGAATGCCATGCCCAGGGTGATGCCGACGTCTTCGACGGTATGGTGATCGTCGATATGCGTATCACCCTTGCACTCGATATCCAGATCGATCAACCCATGGCGGGCGATCTGGTCCAGCATGTGTTCAAGGAAGGGCACACCGATATCGAATCGGGCCTTGCCGCTGCCATCGAGGTTGATCGAGCACTTGACCTGGGTTTCCAGGGTATTGCGCTCGACGGAAGCCTTACGTTCAACCATCACCAGCTCCGCAAAATCATTGGGCGAAAAGGGTTTCATTATAGGCCCAGAACGCGCCAGCTTGAAACGCGGATGACATATGGCAAAGCCAGGTTTTACGCGGGCTGGATGCTGCTACAGGTCTATACAACTGCGTAATGGGGGCTGCTTTGCAGCCCATCGCGACACAAGGCCGCTCCCAAAGGGACCGCGCAACCCTGAAGCGTACGCGGTCCCTGTGGGAGCGGCCTTGCGTCGCGAAAGGGGCGCAAAGCGCACCCATGCAGTTACATCAATGGAACAGGACAGCAGTCTTCTGCAGTGTCACCCACACACCCCAGGCCATCGGCACGACCACCACCGCCCAGGCCAGCAGCACCAGTGGCAGGCTGCCTGGCGCCGCTTTCCACTCCAGCGACCGCGCCCCATCGGCGCCCTTGTCATGGCTCAACGCCCGCTCGGCCGCCAGTTCGGCATCACTCATGAAGTGCTTGTCGGCCACTGGGCGCACCAGCATGTTGCAGATAAAGCCCAGCACCAGCAGACCCGCGAGGATGTACAAGGTCATGTCATAAGCCGCCGCCCGCTCCACGCCCGCTGCCAGTTGATACTCGCGCAGGTAGGTGATCAGCACCGGCCCCAGCACCCCCGCTGCCGCCCAGGCGGTCAGCAGGCGGCCATGGATGGCACCCACCATCTGCGTGCCGAACAGGTCGGCCAGGTAGGCCGGCACCGTTGCAAAACCACCGCCATACATCGATAGGATGATGCAGAACGCTGCCACGAAAAGCGCCACGTTGCCCAGGTGCCCCATGTTCGGCACCAGGCTGTACAAGCCCACGCCCAAGGCGAAGAAGGCAAAGTAGGTGTTCTTGCGGCCGATGTAGTCGGAGAACGATGCCCAGAAGAACCGGCCGCCAATGTTGAACAGGCTCAGCAGGCCGGTAAAGCCGGCGGCGATCGCGGCAATCTGCGCCAGCTGCGCAGTGCTCAGCTGGCTGAAGGTCAGTTCGTTGCCCAGTAATTTACCGGCGAACACTTCCTGCAGCAGCGGTGAAGCCATGCCCAAAATGCCGATGCCCGCCGACACGTTCAGGCACAGCACCAGCCAGATAAGCGCGAACTGCGGGGTCTTCCAGGCCACACTGACGTGCACATGACGGTCGGTGACCATGGCGTTACCGGCATTCTTCAACGGCGCAGCCCAGCCTTCAGGCTTCCAGCCGGTCGGTGGTACGCGATACGCCAGGGCGCCAGCGGTCATGAACACGAAGTAGATCGCCGCCATGGCGACAAAACTCTGCCATACGCCAACCTCGTGCTCATTGCCAAAATGCCCCATAAGCGCGGTGGCCAGCGGCGCCCCGACCATGGCCCCGCCGCCGAAGCCCATGATCGCCATACCGGTGGCCATGCCGCGTTTGTCCGGGAACCACTTGATCAAGGTCGACACGGGTGAGATGTAGCCCAGGCCCAGACCGATACCGCCAATCACGCCCGAGCCAAGCCACATCAGCCACAGCTGATGGGTTTTCACACCTATCGCCGAAAGCAGCATGCCACCGCACCAGCACAAGGCCGACACCAAGCCAGCCTTGCGCGGGCCGGCGTGCTCCAGCCAGCCGCCCAGCACCGCCGCCGAGCAGCCGAGGAAGACGAAGAACAGGGTATAGATCCAGCTCAGCATCGAGATTGGCCAGTCGCATTCGGCGCTGAACATCCGGGCCATGAAGCCCATGTCTGCCGCACAGGCGACGGGGGCGGTGATCCCCAGGGCTTGCGACAAAGGCAGCCAGAATACCGAGAAGCCGTAGGCCATACCGATGCACAGGTGAATGGCCAGGGCAGCTGGTGGGACCAGCCAGCGGTTGAAGCCCGGGCGGGCGATTATGCGTTCCTTCGACAGGAAGCCTGGCTCACTGGCCAAGGTTCCCGTCGCGACGGTACTGGTCATGAATCTGATCCTTGTTATAGGGAGGGTGCTCGCAAAGCGGCGCAAGGGTAGCAGCATCAAGCAGCATGAAAGCAATCTGCCATCGTTCATTTTCGCCTGACTGAAACGGTCATGTTCCCGGCAAAAGCTCAATATTAGGCTGTCGAAAGCCATACTCTCTGATACAGGCGTAGGAATTTCCTACATCTCTAGTCGTACAAGCGGGGGTAACCGCGACAGCGTTATACTCTGCCGCCTGAACTCACTAACGGACTAAAAGGACTCGCCCATGAAAGCGTTCGGCAAAATCCTGGGACTGGGGCTTCTCGGGTTACTGCTGATCATCGTGGCGCTGGGCTTCGCCCTGACCCACCTCTTTGATCCCAACGACTACAAAGACGAGATTCGCCAGCTGGCACGCGACAAGGCGCACGTCGAACTGACCCTCAACGGTGACATCGGCTGGAGCCTGTTCCCGTGGCTGGGCCTGGAGCTGCACGAAGCCAGCATCGCCACCTTGAACAAACCCAAGGAACCGTTCGCCGACCTGCAGATGCTTGGCCTTTCGGTTCGTGTGCTGCCGCTGCTGCGCCGCGAAGTGCAAATGAGCGACGTACGTGTCGAGGGCCTGAACCTGACCCTGGCGCGTGACGAACAGGGCCATGGCAACTGGGAGGACATCGGCAAACCGCTGCCCGCGCAGAATGGCGCAAGCACCGATGCATCCGCACAGGCACCTGCCGAGCAGACGCCTGCGACCACCAACAGCAACGACCGCGCCATCAAGCTGGACATCGACAGCCTGACCGTGAACAACGCCCGCGTGCAGTACACCGATGCCAAGACCGGCCACAGCTACAGCGCCGAAAGCATCCAGCTGAGCACCGGCCCGATCCACGAAGGCGCAAACATTGCGCTCAAGGCCAGCGCCTTCATCAGCGCCAGCCAGCCGAGCATCAAGGCCCGTACCGAGCTGGCCGGCGAATTGCGTTTCGACCGCAAGCTCAAACGCTACAACTTCGAAGACATGCGCCTGTCGGGCGAGACCTCGGGTGAGCCTACCGGCGGCAAGACCGTGACCTTCGCCGCCCAAGGCCAACTGCTGGTCGACCTGGCCGCCAATGTCGCCTCATGGAACGGCCTGAAAGTCTCGGCCAACCAACTGCGCGCCCTCGGTGAGCTGAACCTGCGTGATCTGGACAAGGCACCCCAGCTGAGCGGCGGCCTGTCCATCGCCCAGTTCAACCTGCGCGCCTTCCTTGAAAGCATTGGCCACCCGCTGCCGGCCACCAACGACCCGGCCGCCTTCGCCAAGCTGGAGCTGGTGACTCGCCTGCTGGGCACACCCAGCAGCCTGGCCCTGGAAGACCTGGCAGTGAAGCTGGACGACAGCACCTTCAGCGGCCGCGTGGCCGTCGAAGATTTCGCCAAACAAGCCCTGCGCCTGCAGCTTAAGGGCGACACCTTCGACGCCGACCGCTACCTGCCGGCCAAGAGCGAAGAAGCCAAGGGCACCACCGCTGCGCGCCAGGCCGAGGTCAAGCAACAAGAGGCCAGCGCCGTAGCCGGTGCCGGCACCACACCACTGCCCAGCGCCCCAACACAAGTGGCATGGAGCGACGACAAGCTGCTGCCGGTCGACCGTCTGCGCGCCCTCGACCTGCAGGCCGACCTGGCCTTCGGCTCGTTGACCCTGGACAAGCTGCCGATCGAGAGCGCCCAGCTCAAGGCCGTTGGCCAAGGCGGCCTGCTGACCCTGCAAACCCTGCGCGGAGAGCTGTACAACGGCACCTTCGAAGCCAAGGGCACGGTCGACGTGCGCCCTGCCGTGCCACAGCTGGGTGTGAACACCAATATCCAGCGGGTGCCGGTGGAACACTTCATCAAGACCGAAGGCAAGGAACAGACGCCGCCGGTCAAGGGCCTGCTGACCCTGACCAGTGATCTGACAGCCACCGGTAACAGCCAGAAAGCACTGGTCGACACCCTGAACGGCAGCGCAAACTTCGCCATCAACGATGGCGTGCTGGTCAATGCCAACCTGGAACAGCAGCTGTGCCAGGCCATCGCCACGCTCAATCGCAAGACGCTGAGCAGCGAACCACGCGGCAAGGACACCCCCTTCCAGGAGCTGCGCGGCAGCCTGGTGGTACGCAATGGCGTCGCCAGCAACCCGGACCTCAAGGCGCGCATCCCGGGCCTGACCGTCAATGGCCATGGTGACCTCGACCTGCGCGTGCTGGGCATGGACTACAACATCGGCATAGTCGTCGAAGGCGACCAGCGTGCCATGCCGGACCCGGCCTGCCAGGTCAACGAACGTTATGTGGGTGTTGAAGTCCCCCTGCGCTGCCGTGGCCCGCTGGAACTCGGCGCAAAGGCCTGCCGCCTCGACCAGAACGGCCTGGGCAAGGTTGCCGCCAAGCTGGCCGGCAACCGCCTGAAAGACAAGATCGATGAAAAACTTGACGAAAAACTTGGAGACAAAGTGAGCCCGGAACTGAAAGACGCGCTCAAGGGGCTGTTCAACCGATGAGCCCCGAGCAGTTCTCCAGCGCAGTGCTGGACTGGTATGACGAGCACGGCCGGCACGACCTGCCCTGGCAACAGGGCATCACGCCGTACCGGGTGTGGGTGTCGGAAATCATGTTGCAGCAGACCCAGGTCAGCACCGTGCTCAATTACTTCGACCGCTTCATGCAGGCCCTGCCAACGGTGCAAGCCCTGGCCGAGGCACCGGAGGACGAAGTGCTGCACCTGTGGACGGGCCTTGGCTACTACACCCGCGCACGCAACCTGCAAAAGGCCGCCAAGGTCGTCGTCGAGCAACATGGCGGCGAATTCCCGCGCAGTGTCGAGCAGCTTACCGAGCTGCCCGGCATTGGCCGCTCCACTGCCGGCGCCATCGCCAGCATCAGCATGGGCATCCGCGCACCGATCCTCGACGGCAACGTCAAGCGCGTGCTGGCACGCTACACCGCCCAGGCCGGCTACCCTGGCGAACCCAAGGTTGCCAACCAGCTATGGGCCACCGCCGAGCGCTTTACCCCGCAACAACGCGCCAACCACTACACCCAGGCGATGATGGACATGGGCGCCACGCTGTGTACGCGCAGCAAGCCCAGTTGCCTGATCTGCCCGTTGCAGCGCGGCTGCGAAGCGCACCTGCACGGAGAAGAAACCCGCTACCCCGAGCCCAAACCGCGCAAGGCGCTGCCGCAACGGCGCACATTGATGCCACTGTTGGCCAACCACGAAGGCGCCATCCTGCTTTACCGCCGCCCTTCCAGCGGCCTGTGGGGTGGTTTGTGGAGCCTCCCGGAGCTGGACGACATCGCCCAACTCGACGACCTGGCCTACCAGCACGGCCTGCGCCTGGCTGGCCGCCACGCCATGGACGGCCTGACCCATACCTTCAGCCACTTCCAGCTGGCGATCGAGCCCTGGCTCGTGCACGTCGACCCGGTCGGCGAGCACGTGGCCGAGGCCGACTGGCTCTGGTATAACCTCGCCACCCCGCCGCGCCTGGGCCTCGCCGCCCCGGTGAAAAAGCTGCTTGAACGCGCGGCCGACGAACTGATCGCAGGAGACGCCCGATGACCCGCACCGTGATGTGCCGCAAATACCAAGAAGAACTGCCAGGCCTGGAACGCCCGCCCTATCCCGGTGCCAAGGGCCAGGACATCTTCGAACACATCTCGCAGAAAGCCTGGGCCGACTGGCAGAAGCACCAGACCATGCTGATCAACGAGAAGCGCCTGAACATGATGAACGCCGAGGACCGCAAATTCCTCCAGGCTGAGATGGACAAGTTTTTCGCCGGCGAAGAATACGCCCAGGCCGAAGGCTACGTTCCACCGGCCGAATGACCCCAAAAATCGTAAGCGACGGAATTAATTTAAAATTTTTTCAAAAAGTCGTTGACGAGCGGTCCGGAAATCTATTTAATTCACCTCGTCGCCCAGATAGCTCAGTCGGTAGAGCAGAGGATTGAAAATCCTCGTGTCGGCGGTTCGACTCCGTCTCTGGGCACCACCTTCAAGCTTCTGGTGGTTGCAAAGTTACCCGAAGCGACAACAAGAAACCCGCCTAGTGCGGGTTTTTTGTTGCCTGTGATTTTTAACTTCAGGCGGCGTCGAAGAACACGAGACCTCACAACGCAACCTGAAGGCTCGCCATGCAATCGAGAAACCCGCAGCCATAAGCAGACTGCGGGCCAGACCTTACTCGTCCGACATGGAACGAAGATGATTGAATGCGTCCTCGGTCATGTGCCCCATGTAGGAGATGCTGTGCAACTGAAGGTGGCCGTGTTGCTTGCCTTTTTCGATAATGGCGGCGATGTCAGCCTTCGTAATCCTTTGCTCGTCGCAACCGGCGAAACCGGTTGGATAGTAAACCCTGCCATCGTCCGTGTAGCCGTACAGGGTGACCAGATAAAAGTGCTTCATGACTCCTCCTTTGTAGCGCAAACGTGCGCATCACTCACGGACGCCGAATTGGCGCAGTGACAGGCTGCCAGCCAACATGGCTGGCAGCAGGAGAGAAGCTACGCAGGGCCCACGGTCCGAATAATCTGGATATGTATCCCACAGACATCTCAAGCTGCAGCGCCCAGGCGCGCCGCTTGGGTTTATCGGGCAATTGCGCTTCAATACGCGCACTTTCAGACTCACCCAAGGATTTCCCCATGGCCACCCCTACCAAGCAACAGAAACGCGCCAAGCGCGCCGCCAGCAAGGCCAAGCAGAACCGCATGGTACGCAGCGGCCAAGCGGTCAAGGCCAGTGCCGGCGACAGCGCCAGCGTCGAGCAGGTGTACAACAAGGCCATGGAGTCGGGCAGCTACGACGCGATGTTCAACAAGATGAAGGAAGCCCAGGAAGGCGGCCTGGTGCCAATGATCTCGGTGTTCCTGGTGGACCCGCTGCTCGCCCTGGTGCTCAAGGGGCACAAGGAAGAACACGCCACCGACTACATCGTGCTGGTGTTCAACGCCTACCGCAAATGGCTGGATGGCGCTGACGAAGAGACCACCATGGCCTGGCTGGAGAGTGATGAGTTCCAGGACGCCTATATCGCCGCTTCCGAACTGGTGGCCAAGCAGCAGCAACAGCAGAAGCAGTTCGGCTGACAGGGCCATATAACCCGCTCCTACGGGCCTGTGGTGAACCTGCGGGCTTGCCCGCGAAAGGGCCATCACAGGCCACAAAAAAAGGCCGCACCCTTCACAGGGCGCGGCCTTCTCATTTCAGCCAGCGCCGATCAGCTGTCCAGCGCCGCCCGCCCGGCAGCCTCGCGCTTGCGGTGCACCAGCAAGCCAGCCGCCACCACACCAATACTCAGCAGCGCAGTCGCAATGATCTCCGCACGGTGATCCTCACGCAGCGCCATGACCACCAGAATGGCTACGATGAAGGCAATGGTCGCCCAGGTCAGGCCCGGGAACAGCCACATCTTGAAGGTGATCTTCTCGCCGCGGGCTTCACGCTGGGCGCGCATGCGCAGCTGCGAAACGGCAATCACCAGGTACACCAGCAGCGCGATGGCGCCAGAGCTGGCCAGCAGGAACTCGAACACCTGGGCCGGTGCCACGAAGTTGGCGAACACGCAAAGGAATGCCGCTGCGGTGGACAGCAGTACCGCCACGTGCGGGGTCGCCGCCTTGGTGGTGCGCTGGGCGATGGCCGGGGCGTCGCCACGCTTGCTCAGCGAGAACAACATGCGCGAAGAAGTGTACAGCGCCGAGTTCAGGCAGCTGGTCACGGCAATCAGCACGACAATGTCGACGATCAGCTTGGCATTCGGCACACCGATACGGCTCAGCACGGTCTGGTAGGAGCCCGTCTCGGCCAGGGCCGGGTCGTTCCACGGCACCAGGGCCACGACCAGGAAGATCGACACCAGGTAGAACAGGCAGATACGCCAGATTACCGAGTTGGTGGCACGGCTGATCTGCTTGCCTGGGTCCTTCGACTCGGCAGCGGCGATGGTGACAATTTCGGTACCCATGAACGAGAACATGGTGGTCAGCATGGCTGCCAGCACCGCGCCCAGGCCGTTGGGCATGAAGCCCTGGGTATCGAACAGGTGGCTGGCACCGCTCACCTGGCTGCTCGGTACAAAGCCGAACAAAGCAGCACAGCCCACGGCGATGAAGCCGATGATCGCCAGCACTTTGAGCAGGGCAAACCAGAACTCGAACTCACCGTAGTTCTTCACACTGCACAGGTTGGTAAGTGTCAGTGCCAAGGTAATGACGAGGGAGAACGCCCACAGGTCAACCGCCGGGAACCAGGCATGCAGAATGGCTGCGGCGGCGTTGGCCTCCAGCGGAATCACCAGCACCCAGAACCACCAGTACAGCCAGCCAATGGTGAAACCGGCCCAGCGCCCGATGGCGCGGTCGGCATACGTAGAGAACGAACCGGTGTCAGGCGAGGCGACTGCCATTTCACCCAACATACGCATCACCAGCACGACCAGCGTACCGGCGGCAGCGTAAGCCAGCAGCACGGCAGGGCCGGCCGCTGCGATGGCGTGGCCGGAGCCTACGAACAGGCCGGCACCGATGACGCCAGCGATGGACAGCATGGTCACATGCCGTTGTTTGAGCCCCTGAGCGAGGTCATTGGAATTGTTACCGCTCATTGAAACTACCTTTGTAAGGAGTGGACCACGCCGACTGCGGGTACAGAGCGCGCCAGGGGATGACCTAGGCGTCGCTGCAATCGGCGGTTTCCAACTGGCAATAAGCGCGCCATATGACGAATGCACTCGTCAGAAAATTCTGCAGGCCTTTTAGGATGCGGCCTGGAGGGCTTTCGGCCATTGCATGACCGAAAGGACCTCAAATCAGCGGATTACTGAAATACCCACTTACAAATGCACCAAAGGTGCTCCTCGGTAACACCTGCGCACCACTGCAATGCCAAAAAGTGCAACCCATGGGTACAACCTTGTGATATCAACATGGCATTCGTGGGTGAACCCGTTAGCACTGCCAAAAGGTCGGGTTTACCCCTCCAATGGGTCAAAACAGCTTCCATGAGCCGGCCAAAGCTGGCACCATCGCGCCTTTTTTCATCAAGGCTCTGGTGCTGGGCGACACCTTCGCGGACATCTGCGCGACGTTACGCTGTAGCGATGCGACAAACTGCCCCACCAGCGCCCCCAGTCCCCGGCGACCCTGTTGGCCGTCATAATGCCGCTATGCTAGCTTGGCGCACGCCAGGAAGGCCGCCAACAGCTGGGAACGCACCCGAACACATGAGGACCGCACATGGCTCAGGCCACGCCCGCGCTGGAAATCCGCAATTTGCACAAACGCTACGGCGAGCAGGAAATTCTAAAGGGCATTTCGCTGACCGCTCGCGACGGTGACGTGATCTCCATCCTGGGGTCGTCCGGCTCCGGTAAGTCCACCCTGCTGCGCTGCATCAACCTGCTCGAGAACCCGCACCAGGGCGAAATCCTGGTCGCCGGCGAAGCCCTCAAGCTCAAGGCCGCCAAGAATGGCGACCTGATCGCAGCCGACAACCGCCAGATCAATCGCCTGCGCAGCGAAATCGGCTTTGTCTTCCAGAATTTCAACCTGTGGCCGCACATGTCGATCCTCGACAACATCATCGAGGCGCCACGCCGCGTGCTCGGCCAAAGCAAGGCCGAGGCCATCGAAGCCGCCGAAGCGCTGCTGAACAAGGTCGGCATCTACGACAAACGCCACAGCTACCCCGCCCAGCTTTCCGGTGGCCAGCAACAGCGCGCCGCCATTGCCCGTACCCTGGCCATGAAGCCCAAGGTCATCCTGTTCGACGAGCCCACTTCGGCGCTCGATCCGGAAATGGTCCAGGAAGTGCTTAACGTTATCCGCGCATTGGCCGAAGAAGGCCGTACCATGCTGCTGGTGACGCACGAGATGAGCTTTGCCCGCCATGTGTCCAGTGAAGTCGTCTTCCTGCACCAGGGCCTGGTCGAAGAGCAGGGATCGCCGCAGCAGGTCTTCGAAAACCCGACCTCGGCGCGTTGCAAGCAATTCATGTCCAGCCACCGCTAACGGAGCAATACATGCACACCTACAAGAAGTTTCTCCTGGCAGCTGCTGCCACGCTGGTGATGTCGGCAAACGCCATGGCCGCAGAAAAACTGCGCATGGGCATCGAAGCCGCCTACCCACCGTTCAACAACAAGGATGCCAGCGGTAACGTGGTCGGCTTCGACAAAGACATTGGCGACGCCCTGTGCGCCAAGATGAAAGTCGAGTGCTCGGTCGTTACCTCCGACTGGGACGGCATCATCCCGGCCCTGAACGCCAAGAAGTTCGACTTCCTGGTGTCGTCGCTGTCGATCACCGACGAACGCAAGCAGGCTGTGGACTTCACCGATCCGTACTACTCCAACAAGCTGCAGTTCATCGCGCCGAAAAACGTCGACTTCAAGACTGACAAAGAGTCGCTGAAAGGCAAGGTCATCGGTACCCAGCGCGCAACCTTGGCCGGCACCTACCTTGAAGACAACTTCAAGGGCGTCGACATCAAGCTGTACGACACCCAGGAAAACGCCTACCTCGACCTGGTTTCCGGTCGTATCGACGGCATCCTGGCCGACAAGTACGTGCAGTACGAGTGGCTGAAAAGCAAAGACGGCTCGAACTTCGAGTTCAAGGGCGAGCCGGTGATGGACAGCGACAAGATCGGCATTGCCGTGCGCAAAGGTGACACCAAGCTGCGCGACGACCTGAACAAAGCCCTGGCAGAAATCAAAGCCGACGGTACGTACAAGAAAATCAACGACAAGTACTTCCCGTTCAGCATCGAATGATCCGCCCTGACCGGCGCGCCCTGGCGGCGCGCCAGTCCCTAATATGACCTGCCCATGAATATCGACCTGCACGGATTCGGTCCGGCCATGATGGCCGGCACCCTGATGACCGTAAAACTGGCGCTTTGCGCCTTGCTGCTGGGGCTGGTCCTGGGCCTGCTCGGCGCCCTGGCCAAGACCTCCCCGTTCAAGCCGCTGCAATGGCTTGGCGGCTTCTACTCGACCCTGGTTCGCGGCGTGCCCGAACTGCTGTGGGTACTGCTTATCTATTTCGGCACCGTCGGGCTCATGAACAGCCTCGGCGAAGCCCTGAACATGCCCGGCCTTGAGCTAAGCGCCTTCGCCGCGGGCGTGATCGCCCTGGGCCTGTGCTTTGGCGCCTACGCCACCGAAGTGTTCCGTGGCGCTATCCTGGCGATCCCCAAAGGCCACCGCGAAGCTGGCCTGGCGCTGGGCTTGTCCAAGGGCCGCATCCTCTCGCGGATCATCCTGCCGCAGATGTGGCGCATCGCCCTGCCCGGCCTTGGCAACCTGTTCATGATCCTGATGAAGGACACCGCCCTGGTATCGGTAATCGGCCTTGAAGAAATCATGCGTCATTCGCAAATTGGCGTGACCGTGACCAAAGAGCCGTTCACCTTCTACATGGTCGCGGCCTGCATCTACCTGGGCCTGACCGTGCTTGCCATGACCGGTATGCATTTCATGGAAAAACGCGCCGCTCGCGGCTTTGCGAGGGCTGAATAATGAATTGGGAAGTCATCTTCAAATGGCTGCCACGCCTGGCCGAGGGTGCGGTCCTGACCCTGGAGCTGGTGGCCATTGCCGTGGTTGCCGGGTTGATCCTGGCCATCCCGCTGGGCATCGCCCGTTCCTCGCGCCACTGGTACGTGCGCGCGGTGCCGTTCAGCTACATCTTCTTCTTCCGTGGCACGCCGCTGCTGGTGCAGTTGTTCCTGGTCTATTACGGCCTGGCGCAGTTCGATGCGGTGCGCTCCAGTTCGCTGTGGCCGTACCTGCGCGATCCGTTCTGGTGCACGGTGCTGACCATGACCCTGCACACCGCTGCGTACATCGCCGAGATTCTGCGTGGCGCGCTGCAGGCGATCCCTAAAGGTGAGATTGAAGCGGCACGGGCGCTGGGCATGTCGCGTGGCAAAACGCTGTTCTACATCATGCTGCCACGCGCTGCGCGCATCGGCCTGCCGGCGTACAGCAACGAAGTGATCCTGATGCTCAAGGCCAGTGCCCTGGCCAGTACCGTGACCCTGCTGGAGCTGACCGGCATGGCCCGTACCATCATCGCCCGCACCTACCTGCCGGTGGAAATCTTCTTCGCCGCAGGCGTGTTCTACCTGGTGATCTCGTTCATGCTGGTGCAAGGCTTCAAGCTGCTGGAGCGCTGGTTGCGCGTGGATGCCTGCCAAGGCCGCTGAGACCTCACTGACTGCTTCGCGGGCACGCCCGCTCCCACAGGTGTAGCGCCAACCTTGAATGTGGCGCTATACCTGTGGGAGCGGGCGTGCCCGCGAAGAGGCCCTCAAAACCACCACACATCCTTGCCATGCCCAACCACCTCCACAGCCCCCACCTAAGCACCCGCTTCCAGGCCCTCGACCAGTTCCTGATCGAGCACCAGCAGCTGTGGAAACCGCGCCCCTTCACCAGCCTGCAGCTGGCCTGGGAAACCGCCCACCCCGAGCTTGCCGCCCACCTGCGCCAATGCTCCCTGGCAGACGCCGAAACCGACACCACCGCTGCCTCGTTGCCCGCCCCGTTCCCGCAACTGGCCCAGCAAGCCCGACAGCTTTCGGCACTCGGCAACCTCCCGGAAACCGACCTGCCCCCCGCCGCGCATCGCCTCGACGTAGCCGTCCCCGGCCGCAAATGGCAGCAGATCGAAGCCTTCGCCAGCCACCTGGCCTTCCGCGAACAGCCCCGTCACTGGCTGGACTGGTGCTCCGGCAAAGGCCACCTGGGCCGCCGCCTGCTGCAACCCGGCCAACACCTGACCTGCCTGGAATACGATGCCGAACTGGTCGCCGCCGGCCAGGTCCTGAGCACGCACCACCACTTGCCGGCGCAGCATGTGCACCAGGATGTGATGGCCAGCGACAGCGCGCGCCACCTGGCTGACGATAAAAGCGTGGTTGCCCTGCATGCCTGTGGCGATCTGCATGTACGTCTGATGCAACTGGCCAGCCAGCAAGGTTGCCGGCAACTGGCCATAGCCCCCTGCTGCTACAACCGCATCGCCGCGCAGCAATACCAGGCGTTATCCACAGCCGCGCAGGCGTCGAGCCTGCAGCTGTCGCTGGACGACCTGGGCCTGCCCTTGAGCGAAACCGTCACTGCCGGCGCCCGCGTGCGGCGCCAGCGCGACACCTCGATGGCCCGGCGCCTGGGCTTCGACCTGCTGCAACGCCAGCAGCGCCAGAGCGATGAATACCTGCCGACACCTTCCCTGCCGGTGGCCTGGCTGGAGAAGCCCTTCGAGCAATACTGCCGTGACCTGGCTGAACTGAAGCAATTGCCAGTGAGCGGCAACCCGGACTGGGCAATGTTGGAAGCTGCGGGCTGGCAACGCCTGGCCGAGGTCCGCAACCTGGAGCGCGTACGCAACCTTTTCCGTCGGCCACTGGAGCTGTGGCTGGTACTCGATCGCGCCCTGTTCCTCGAAGAACAAGGCTATGACGTGCGCCTGGGCCTGTTTTGCGATTACCCACTGACCCCGCGCAACCTGCTCATTCTCGCGGAACGCGACGGTTAGCCGCAGCACAACCTGTGGATAAGTCTGTGAACAAGCTTGTGATTACCTGTTGGATCCAAGCGCTATTTCAAGCACTTGGCTTATTCCTGCTTGCGGCTGCAGCCCAGTAAAAACAGGCGTTTGCGCAAAGACCAGCGGCGTAGCGATCCGGCATGCCTTTCGCTCAGGTCGCCGATGCCACTTGTGCATAAACATTTCTTGTGGTTAGTGGGAGCGGCCTTGCGTCGCGAAAGGGCTGCAAAGCAGCCCCGGCGATTTCAGAGATTGTGCCGAAAACGGGGGCCGCTTTGCGGCCCTTTCGCGACGCAAGGCCGCTCCCACAAATGACCGCGTCAATGCCTAATGCGCCTTGCCCTTGGCGATCTCGATATCGTTCATCAGCGCCTTGGCCATGTCGCACAGGTAATCGGCTGCACCCAGGAATTTATGGTCGTCCTCCATATCCCCCTCGCGCACCAGGTGCTTGATGTAGCCCATCAGGATCGAGACATGCTCGTAGGCCGCGTCGACGGGAACGCCGGGCTCTACCCGCAGGAGATTGAGGGATGGGTTACCGGCTGCGAGGAAGGTTTCCACGCCTGCGGTTGTGATTGGCTCAGAAACATCTTTTTTCATGGCAAATCCTTATTCACGGAAGGAGACTGCCAAAAATCTTTCTCACGGATTTGGGGCGGCAGCCGTACGCAGGGTGAGAAACCGAGTGAATAAGGAAGCCCGGCCAGACCGAGGTCTGCCCACGTACGACCACCATGGCGGGTAACGCTTATTCAAGTCGGGTTCTCACACCCAGTCGCCAGAGCGACCCGAAAACGGTATCCGTGAGCCACTTCCCCGACAACAGCGTTACTTCGGCGGCGCGCGTAGGATACTTCCGAAGCATCCAAACCCTGAAGCTTTTGACCCCATGGTTCAGAATTCCCTTACACAGATAACCCGGCTTACCCGCCCCCTTGTAGGAGCGGGTTCACCCGCGAAGAGGCCATACCAGACTACACAAGGCTAATGCTCCACCCCCGCAACGGTGTATCATCCGCCCCCCAAATCATTAAAAAGTGACGTCGCGCGCTGCCCGCCAGCCCCGCGACCTTCTGGCGTTGCGCCAGAACCGACAATGGACCACCGGACCTGAGCATCGTGACCCGAGCCACCCCCCTCGCCCTGCTGACCTTCGCCCTGGCCCTGACCGGCTGTGCCGGCGGCACCTCGCCCCACCCCAACAGCAACCTGGGCTGGAACCACCCCGGCATGCAGCTGGGCGGCGACAAAGGCCTGCCCCTGCGCACAGAAGCCCCATGCCGCAAGCGCGGCTGCGACAATGACAAGCTGTTTTTCAACCCGGGTAAAAGCGAGCCTAGCGTCACCACCATGCACCGCGGCTGGTAGGAAAATTCTTCTTTTAGCCCGGTGACTTAGGTCTTTTGCGAACATTCGCAAGGAAGTGGTTTACAGGCGCCAAACGATCGCTATAATGACGCCCCATTGCCGGTATAGCTCAGATGGTAGAGCAACTGACTTGTAATCAGTAGGTCCCGGGTTCGATTCCTGGTGCCGGCACCATTCAAGGTTCCATAGAAAGCTTTCAAAATCTCTGGAACCCCCGAAAAACCCGCCTTCTGGCGGGTTTTTTCGTTTTGGCGTTCCGTCGGATTCCGAGGGTAGCCAGCGTTAATAAGGGTACTTTTAAGGATACCTACCAATTCGACATTGGAAAGTACCCTTATGGCTCGCACAACGGCTCCTCTTACCGACAACGCCTGCCGCACTGCAAAGGCTCGCGAACGTGAGTACAAGCTTTTTGACGGCGATGGCCTTTACCTGCTCGTGAAGCCCAACGGTCGCAAAGGCTGGCGGCTCAGGTACGTGAAGCCCGATGGTCGCGAGGGCCTGACCTCACTCGGCAATTACCCGGTGGTCGGGCTGGCTGACGCTCGCCACAAGCGCTTCGAGCTCAAACAGCAGCTCGCCAACGGCATTGACCCTATCCAGTCCAAGCAGCAGGCCAAGGTGCAAGCCGTGATCAATGGCCGAACCTTCGAAAGCGTTGCGCTCGATTGGTATGCCGGGATGGTGCCGAAGTGGGCGCCGGGCCACGCCAAGACTGTGCTCAGCCGGTTGAAGACTCACGTATTCCCTTTGTTAGGTGCCAGGGCAATCGTTGAGTTGGACACCCACGACCTCATGCAGCCACTGGAGGCTGTGACGAAGCGCGGCACCATCGACGTGGCGCTCAGGATCAAGAACTACCTGCAAAGCATCATGCGCGAAGCCAAACGGCTGCGACTGATCACGGCGAACCCGGCTCACGATCTCGATGGCTCGATCAAAACGCCACGGGTTACACATCGACCCGCACTACCCTTATCGCGGTTGCCTGAGCTACAGGCGCGTATCGACGGCTACAAAGGTCGCCCGCTCACGCGCCTCACGGTGATGCTATCGCTGCACGTGTTCGTGCGCTCCAGTGAACTGCGCTTCGCCCGTTGGAGCGAGTTTGACCTCAAGCGTGGCATCTGGGAGATCCCCGACACCCGCCCAGCGCTGGACGGAGTACCCTTTTCCACAAGGGGTACAAAAATGGCCGGGGATATCCACGTTGTACCCTTATCGCCGCAGGCAGTGGCCTTGCTTGAGCAGATCCACGCGATCACCGGCAAGTTCGACCTGGTGTTCGCGGGGGATGCCAAACCGTGGAAGCCGATGTCCGAGAACACGGTGAACGCCGCGCTAAGGACGATGGGCTATGACACCAAGGTGGATATCTGCGGCCACGGGTTCCGAGCCATGGCGTGCAGTGCGCTGGTCGAGTCCGGGCTGTGGTCGGAGACGGCTATCGAGCGGCAGATGAGCCACAAGGAACGCAACAACGTACGGGCCGCTTATACCCACAAGGCCGAGTTCCTCGAAGAGCGCCGGATGATCATGACCTGGTGGAGTCGGTTTCTAGAGGCGAACCGCGAGGACCATGTGACGCCGCATGAGTTTGCCAAGCAGACGGGCGAGAACGTCACGCGCCTTCGCAGTGCCAAGAGGACCGAGTAACCCGCCGCACCACCAGCTCAACTCGCTGTGAAGTTACCCACAGCACCGCATGAAGCTCCTCCGCGCGGGTCCATTCAAACGGGGCTGCATAGCCGCCCCGTTTGAATGGACCATACCTTAGAAAAAAACTGCTGGCACAGAGTACGTCTGTGGTAAACCACTGATGTCCACCGGGGGATAGTTTTATCCACAGGCGCTAAATACCTGAAATCGCTTTGCTTGACGAATATTGTCCACAGGCGTAGACCGGGAGTTGCAAGAGCTGTCGATGACAGCACCCCAGGTGGCCCGAACCTTCAAGGCCACGCCGCTCTCGCGGTGGTTCTCCCCAAGGGCGATTCGCATTCGGCAGCTCGCCCGGTCACTACCCATGTGATGAATGCTCTTACACATATAGCGCTCGTGCGCCAGATACTCCGTACCTCGCTGCCCTGCAGCAACCTATCCGCTTGGCCGAAAATTTGCGCCAACCTGTGCCCGTCTCTTTCTTCTGGAAAGAGACGGGCACTTCTACCACTGCTGCAGCCCTGATCGCACAAGGCTTTGCGGCATTCCCCCTCGTGACAATCGGCGTGACAAACACCGATGTCACCAGCAACAGCGCTGTAGATGATGGTGCCGCAGACCAGGGAATGGACTGCACCTGACTGACAGTCAGGTATGCCCCGGTCATCGCATTGCTGCGTTCACCCGGCTCAGGATCTTCAAGCGCTGGTCTCGTCAGCCAGTGCTGCCTCCACCCGCCCACCGGTAACGGTGTTCAGGAGGCCAGATCATGAGATGCCCTCGCTCCCGGACGTAAGGAGCCGCCAGTCCCGCGTAGTGGACATTCCCCACAGGTCGCAGGGGCCTTGATCCCTGATAACACTCAACATTCTTGGCGGGATGACGTGGGGCGAGGATCGGAGAACGGAAAATGAGGTGACCGATATGGCATTGGTGGGTAAACGCGATGGCCGCAATTTCGGCTACGGCAGGCAGTTGAGCTACGCGGGACCGCAAGCGCTGAAAGACATGTTCGGCGGAGGCCACTACGGCACGGTCAGAGCGCACTGCGATCGGTGGCAGGCATTCGTAAAGTGGTGCCGCTCCGAACAGGGGCCTGGTATCAATGATGCCCGGCAGATTGATCGGAAGGTGTTGGCTGACTATGCGGCGTATCTGCGCGACATGGTTAGGCGCGGTGATCTCGCTGTCAGCACAGCACAAAATCGGCTATCCAGCGTTAACAGGGCCATGGCTGCGCTTCGCGGTGATCAGTACGTGAAGTTGCCCAGTCCGAGCAAGGCGTTGGGTATGCAGCGCACCGGGGTTCGACAGTCTGTGCCACAGGGCCAAGACCGCGAACAGGTTACGCAGATCGTCGATGCACTTTGCCGCCAACATCAGCAACGCGCCGCCGCGATCGTTCTACTAGCGCGAGCCGCCGGCATGCGTTTGCGTGAGGCCATCCTAGCTGACCTGCCACGGCTGAGCCGTGAGGCTAAAGAGCTAGGCAGGATTAACATTCAGGATGGCACCAAAGGTGGCCGTGCCGGGGCAACGGCTCCCCGTTGGATATCAGTGGACAACCATGT
>NZ_JBICKH010000085.1:0-126489 GCF_043103905.1 Pseudomonas sp. yb_2
TACCCGCGAAGGGGCCGGCACAAGAGGAAACAGCTACATGGGGAGCAACCGATCCTGGATCACTTCCTTCATCACCAAGGTCGAGCTCAAGCGTTTCACATTGGGAATACTGGTCAGATGCTCGTCATACAGCTTCTGAAACGCCGGCAGGTCCTTGGCGACCACATGCAGCAGGTAATCCGGGTCGCCAAACAGCCGCTGCGCTTCGACAATCTGCGGGATCTGCGCCAGTGCCGTTTCAAAGTCCGCCACCGGCTGGCGGGTTACCTCGCGTAGCGTCACGAATACCAGCGCGGCAAAGTTCAGCCCAAGGGCGCTCGGTGCCAGCCGTGCGTGATAGCCCAGAATGGCTCCGGACTCTTCCAGTGCCTTCAAGCGCCGATGGCAGGGTGACAGGCTGAGCCCTACGCGGTCGGCCAGTTCGGTTACCGACAGGCGCCCGTCTTTTTGCAGCTCGGCAAGGATTTTTCGATCAGTTCTATCCATTGGGAAGAATCTTCCAATTCAGGAATGCCATGGGGAAATATACGAAAGAATATCCCCGAGCGAAATCCGTAATCTTTCGACATCCCAATGCAGTAGATAAGGAAGATTCAAGTGGCTATCAGTGTGCTGACGGCGTTCTGGGCTGTGTCGATGCTGTTCGTGATTACCCCCGGTGCAGACTGGGCCTATGCCATCTCGGCCGGCATGCGTGGGCGCTGGGTGATGCCAGCGGTGGCGGGGATGTTGTCAGGGCATTTCCTGGCCACGCTGGTGGTGGCGGCCGGGGTCGGCAGTTTGCTGGCAGGTCACCCGTTGGCGCTGACTTTGCTGACCCTGGCGGGGTGCACTTATTTGCTGTGGCTGGGCGGTAATCTGTTGCTCAGCCCGGCATTGCCGGCGGCCGGGCAGGGCGGCGCGGGGGAGTCGGGCTCACGCTGGGCGTTGAAGGGGTTTTGCGTCAGCGGCCTGAACCCCAAGGTATTCCTGCTGTTCCTGGCCCTGCTGCCGCAGTTCACCGACCCGCAGTCGAGCTGGCCTGTGCCCTTGCAGATCTTGTTGCTGGGGCTGGTCCACCTGTGCAGTTCGCTGGTGATCTACACGCTGGTCGGCTATGGCGCCAAAGCGGTGCTGAGCACCCGGCCGGGGGCGGCAAAGCTGGTCGGGCGGGTGTCGGGGATGGCGATGATTACCGTGGCCCTGGGCTTGATAGCCGGGCAAATGACCTGAATTTACCGGTTCAGAATGACTTCAGATACACTCGCTGCACCCTCATGCACAACCAGGAAGTGCCCCATGCCCGAAGCCACGCAACTGCTCACGTTCGCCCTGATTTGCCTCGGCATGGTCCTGACCCCAGGGCCGAACATGATCTACCTGATTTCCCGCTCGATCTGTCAGGGCCGCCAAGCCGGGTTGATTTCGCTTGGCGGTGTGGCTCTGGGCTTCGTCATCTACATGTTCTGCGCGGCAATGGGCATCACGGCGCTGGTGATGGCAGTACCCTTTGCCTACGACGCGCTGCGCATCGGTGGCGCGCTGTACCTGTTGTACCTGGCCTGGCAGGCGCTGCGGCCGGGTGGCCAATCGCCGTTCCAGCTCCGTGAACTGCCCGCCGACAGCCCGCGGCGGCTATTCACCATGGGGTTTGCCACCAGCCTGCTCAACCCCAAGATTGCCGTCATGTACCTGTCGCTCATGCCGCAATTCATCGAGCCGGGCCAGGGCAGCGTGCTGTTGCAGTCGCTGGTGCTGGGTTCGACGCAGATCGCCATCAGCGTTACGGTCAACGCGCTGATTGCGATCATGGCCGGTTCCATCGCCGTGTTCCTGGCTGGCAGGCCGCTGTGGCAACAGGTTCAGCGTTGGTTGATGGGAACGGTGCTGGCGGGGCTGGCGGTGCGCATGCTGGCAGAAGGGCGCCGTTGATCGCCTATTGCGATGCAAGGTATCAGTGGCCGAATACTTTGCCGAGTATCTGGCACACCTGTTCTGCCGAGTAGGGTTTGGCCAGGAAGGTGAACCCTTGGTGCCCGCCTTCGGCAATCGCCTCGCTATAGCCCGAAGTCAGGATCACCGGCAACTGCGGGCGCTGGCGGCGAAGTTCGCGGGCCAGTGCCAAGCCACCCATGCCGGGCATGACCACATCGGAAAACACTGCATCAAAATCACCTGCCGGGCCAGTCAACTGCGCCAGCGCTTCTTCTGCCGACCGTGCATAGCTGATTTGGTAGCCGTGGTCCTCGAGGAGCTGAGCTGTGAAACTGCCCAGGTCGGGATTGTCTTCTACCACCAGTATTCGTCGCCGCTCGCCCTCTACCTGTGGCTGGCTGCCGGCCGAGGCGTCTTCGGGCGCGGCTGCAGCTGGGGCCTCTTGCGGCAGATACAGGGTAAAGGTGGTGCCCTGGCCGGGGATGCTGTTCACCTGTACATCGCCCCCGGATTGCTTGGCGAAACCAAACACCTGCGACAACCCAAGCCCGGTACCTTCACCTGGGGCCTTGGTGGTGAAGAACGGGTCGAAGATGCGCTCCAGCAACTCGGTGGCAATACCGACTCCGTTGTCGCTCACCGATATCGCCGCGAACGGGCCTGGCTGTGAAGGCTGACCGCGCAAGGCCGGCAGGCACTGGTCGGCCTGCAGGCGCAGCTGCAAGGCACCTTCGCCAGCCATGGCATCGCGGCCGTTGAGCATCAGGTTGATTACCGCGGTTTCCAACTGGCTGAGGTCGGCGCGGATGTGGCAGGGCGCTTGCGGTAACTGCAGCTCGACCCGGATGCGCGCGCCAGTGACGGTGTCGAGCATGTCGGCCATGGCCTCCAGCCGAGGCCCGGCCTCAAACACCTGTGGGCTGAGGGCCTGGCGTCGGGCGAAGGCCAGTAGCTGACCGGTCAGTTTGGCACCACGGTCGACCGTGTCGGACATGGTCTTGAGGTAGCGCTCGCGGCGCTCCTCGGCCAGGTTGGGGCGCTGCAGGAAGTGCAGCGACGAGCGGATGATGGTCAGCAGGTTATTGAAGTCGTGGGCTACCCCGCCGGTCAGTTGGCCAATGGCTTCCAGCTTCTGGGCTTGGCGCAGCACGGCCTCGGTGTGCAGCAGCTGAGTGGTGCGTTCTTCGACGCGATGTTCCAAGGTGGTGTTGAGCGTTTCCAGGGCCGCCATCGCTTCGCGCACTTCGGCATGGGCCTGGGCCCGTTGTATGTGTGCCCAGCATCGCTCGGTCACTTCGCTGATCAGTGTTTGCTCGTAGTCGGTCCATGCCCGGGGTACGCGGTCGTGAATCGCCATCAGCGCGGTCAGCCTGCCACCCTTGATCAGTGGCATGCAGATGGTGGCCGTAATGCCGATGGCCTGATAAGTCGCCGCCTCGTCAGCGGCCAGTTCGCGCAGGTTGTCATTGATCACCAGGGCCAGGCCGCTGCGCAGGCGGCTGACAGCCAGGCGGCCGAAGTCATGCAGGTGATAGTGGCCCACCAGGCGTGGTGAACCGGGGGTCACCGCATCGCCGCAAATGGTGAAACCGTCCTCGTCGGGGTCCATCACCGCATAGGCGCAGCTGGACAGGCCAAGGTGCTCGACCAGCATGCGGGTGGTGATGGCCATGATCTGGTCCGGGTCGGTCGCCTCGGTCACGGCTCGCCCGAGGGTATCGAGAAAGTTCAGGCGCTGGTTGGTGACCACGCTGGCGGTGGTTTCGGTGACCGTGTCGAGCATGCCCAGAATCTCGCCATCATGGCCGCGAATCGGGCTGTAGCAGAAGGTGAAATAGGCCCGCTCCAAACCTCCGTTGCGGTCGATCATCAGCGGGAAGTCTTCGATGTACACCGCTTCACCGGCCAACGCACGGTCCGCCATGCTGCTGATTTCATCCCAGGCTTCGTGCCACACGTCGCGGAAGGGGATGCCCAAGGCCAGGGGCTTGCGACCGAGAATCGGCGTGAACGCATCGTTGTACAGGGTGATCAAGTCCGGGCCCCACAGCACGGCCTGCGGAAAGCGCGAGGCCAGGCACAGAGACATCGTGGTTTTCAGGGCGTCGGGCCAATGTTCCAGCGGGCCCAGGGGAGTGCTGGCCCAGTCGTGGTTGCGGATGCGTTCGGCCATTTGCCCGCCGCCGTCTAGCCATCTAGCCATGTGCTTTGCCGGTCCTCTTTCTCAAGGCCCTTAGGGTGCACCGAGAATAGACCGTTGGCGAGGGTTTTGTGAGGGGCTGTGCCACTGCACGAGCCTCTGCCACTGCGCGATACGGGGGAGTGCAGATTCACCCGCGAAGAGGCCGGACAGGCTAGCGCATGAAGTGCACTTTGCCGGTGTCATCATTGCCCATGTAAATGCCATACACCCCGGCCTGCCGCTCGAGGATGTAGCGTTCGAGAATTTGCCGGATGGCCGGGTAGTAGATTTCATCCCAAGGGATTTCATCCGGTTCGAAGAACTTGTACGCCAGCGTCTCCGGCCCATACTGCCCGGTCTCTTCGGTGACGATGGCACGGAAGATGATGTACACCTCGCTGATCTTTGGCACGCTGAAGATCGAATACGGCGAGACGATGTCTGCACGTACGCCGCTTTCTTCCCATACCTCGCGCAGCGCCGCCTGTTCGGTGGTTTCGCCAGCCTCCATGAACCCGGCAGGCAAGGTCCAGGTGCCGGGGCGAGGGGGGATGGCGCGCTGGCACAGCAGGTACTTTCCATCGCGCTCGATGATGCAGCCGGCGATGATCTTGGGGTTGATGTAATGGATGTAGCCGCAGCCGGTGCAATGCAGGCGTTCGTGGGTATCGCCTGTGGGAACGCCCCGGGCCAGTTCCTTGGTGCAATGCGGGCAGTAGCGCGGGGCATTGGGCATGATCAGCGACCTATGCGGGGTTCCTTCAGGGCCAAGGGTTCGACAATGTCGCGCACCTTGGCGTTGTCATCCTGCTTCTGGCGCAGGTAGTCCAGGGCCACCTTGGCGGCGGCGCGGACGTGGTCGACCGAGGCCTGATGGGCCACCAGCGGGTCGCCGCCCTTGATGGCCTCGACGATCTTTTCCATTTCGCGGTTGCTGGCGCCGCGGCGGTTTTCCTGCGATACCGAGGTGGCGCGCAGGTAGCTGATGCGTGCTTGCAACTGGCGCAGCTGCTGGGCCGCCACCTGGTTGCCGGAGCCTTCCAGCAGCACATCGTAGAAACCTTGTACCGAATCCAGCACCTGTTGCAACTCGCCTTCTTCCAGTGCTTCGCGGTTCACTTCCAGCGCGCGTTCCAGCGCACGGATGTCCTTGGCCTTGGCGTTGAGGGTGAACAGTTGCACGATCAGGCCTTCGAGCACACAGCGCAGCTCATAGATGTCACGTGCGTCTTCCAGGGTGATGATGGCCACGCGCGGGCCTTTGGCGTCGGCGAACTCGACCAGGCCTTCGGACTCCAGGTGACGCAGCGCTTCACGTACCGAAGTGCGGCTGACGCCGAGGCGGTCGCACAGGTCGCGCTCGACCAGGCGGTCGCCGGGCAACAGGTGAAAGTTCATGATTGCGGTGCGCAGCTTGTCGAGCACGATTTCGCGCAGAGTAACGGGGTTGCGGTTGACCTTGAAGCTGTCGTCGAGTGGCTGGCGTTTCATCAGGTGCGCTCTTTATGAGGCTGTTGCGCCAACATCGCGGAATGCCCCGAACCGAGGCTTTCCATGCAGTGGTTCGAACAGCCCGTTGTTAACGGGTTGGCTCCGCATCGGCTTCGGCAAACGCTTCACGGGCCAGGCGGAAACTGTCCACCGCCGCGGGTACGCCGCAATAAATGCCGACCTGGAGCAGGATTTCGCGAATCTGTTCACGGCTCAGCCCATTGCGCAGGGCACCGCGAATGTGCAACTTGAGCTCGTGGGGCCTGTTGAGCGCGGAAATCATGGCCAAGTTTATCATGCTGCGCTCTTTCAGCGACAAGCCTTCGCGGCCCCAGACGTGACCCCAGCAATACTCGGTGACCAGCTCCTGCAACGGTTTGGTGAATTCATCTGCGTTCTGGATCGAGCGGTTGACGTAGTCCTCGCCCAGTACCTGGGTGCGGATTTTCAGGCCCTTTTCGTACTTTTCATTGCTCATGTGCAGTACTCCGGCATAAAAAAGGGGCCGCAACCGAGGGTGAGACGATTAGCGCGACCCCTGAAAACAGGGGCATCAATGTTGGCTTCTTCGCGGGCAAGCCCGCGAAGATGCCATCACCGACTCAAGATGTATCAGCCAAGTGGCGGCAGGGCGCCGAGCTTGCCCTTGTGGTACACCATCGGGGTCATCGGCTGCTCAGGCAACACCAGGTTCTTCACCGCGCCGACAATGATCGCGTGGTCACCGCCGTCGTACTCGCGCCACAATTCGCACTCGATGATCGCCGTGGCCTTGGCCAGCAGGGGGTTGCCCAGCTCGCTCAGGTGCCACTCGACGCCCTTGGCCTTGTCCTTGCCCTTGCCTGCGAAGGCATACGCCTCGGCGGTCTGGTCGGCAGACAGCAGGTGGATGGCGAACTGCTTGCTGTCGCGCAGGATCGGGTAGGTGTCGGAGGCGTAGTTGGGGCAGAACAGCACCAGCGCCGGGTCGATCGACAGCGCGCTGAATGCACTGGCGGTGATGCCGACGATGCCGCCGTCGGCGTCCAGGGTGGTCACTATCGTGACGCCGGATGGGAAGGAGCCCATCACGTCTTTGTAGATGCCGGGTTCGATCATCTCGTGTTCCTCCTAGCGCATCACGAACGGGTCGGGCATCGGCGCGGTGGACAAGTTGATCCACACGGTCTTCAGCTCGGTATAGGCCAGCACCGAATCGATGCCGCTCTCACGGCCGTAGCCGCTGTTCTTGAAACCACCTATCGGTGCCATGGCCGACACGGCACGGTAGGTGTTGACCCAGATGATCCCCGAACGCACGTCGCGGGCCAGGCGGTGGGCGCGGCCCAGATCGCGCGTCCAGATGCCGGCAGCCAGGCCGAATTGCGAGTCGTTGGCCATGGCCAGGGCTTCTTCTTCGGTCTTGAAGCGGATCACCGCGGCGACCGGGCCGAACACTTCTTCCTGCATGATGGTCATCGCGTTGCTGTCGCACTCGAACAGGGTCGGCTCGTAGAACCAGCCGTCACCTTCAACGTCGGCACGCTTTCCGCCCATGTGCAGTTTTGCGCCTTCTGCCTTGGCTGCTGCCACCAGGCCTTCGACGACTGCCAGCTGTTGCGCGGTGGCCATCGGGCCCATTTCGCTGGCGTCGTCCTGCGGGTTGCCGATGCGGATGCGCTTGGCGCGGGCAATCAGGCGCTCGACGAACACGTCGAAGATTTCATCCTGCACCAGCAGGCGCGAACCGGCCACGCAGCTTTGCCCGGACGCGGCGTAGATGCCGGCCACGGCGCCATTGATGGCGCTGTCCAGGTCGGCGTCGGCGAAGATGATGTTCGGCGACTTGCCGCCCAGTTCCAGCGACAGCTTGGCGAAGTTTTCGGCACTGCTGCGCACCACGTGGCGGGCGGTGGCGGCACCGCCGGTGAAGGCGATCTTGCGCACCAGCGGGTGGCGGGTCAGCGCCGCGCCGGTGCTGGGGCCGTAGCCGGTGACCACGTTGACCACACCGGCCGGGAAGCCGGCCTCAAGGGCCAGTCGGGCCAGCTCGAGGATGGTTGCCGAGGCGTGCTCGGACGGTTTGAGCACGATGGTGTTGCCGGCAGCCAGGGCAGGGGCCAGCTTGATCGCGGTGAGGTACAGCGGGCTGTTCCACGGGATGATCCCGGCAACCACGCCGATCGGCTCGTGCACGGTGTAGGCGAACAGGTCGGGTTTGTCCAGCGGCAGGGTACCGCCTTCGAGCTTGTCGGCCAGGCCCGCAGTGTAATGGAAGAACTCCGGCAGATAGCCGACCTGGCCGCGGGTTTCGCGGATCAGCTTGCCGTTGTCACGGCTTTCCAGCTGGGCCAGGTGCTCCTTGTTCTCGGCAATCAGGTCACCCAGACGACGCAGCAGCTTGCCGCGCGCGGTGGCGGTAATGCTGCGCCACGCCTTGCTGTCGAAGGCACGCTGGGCGGCCTGAACGGCCAGCTCCACATCGGCTTCATCGGCGTCGGGCAGTTGCGCCCAGGCCTGGGCGGTGGCCGGGTTGAGGCTGTCGAAGGTCTTGCCGCTCTGGGCATCGCGCCATTGGCCGTCGATGCACATCTGGAAACGAACGAGGGTCATGCAACAATCCCCTTGGCGGATTCGGTGAGGGTGCGGGCTTGGGTGAGGAAGTCCAGCAGCATCTTGTTGACTTCACGCGGTGCTTCCACCGGCATCATATGCCGTTGCTCGGCGAGGACCACACTGCGTGCGCCAGGAATGCAGGCGGCGAGCTGGCGGGTCATGGCCGGGGTGGAGCCCGAGTCGAGTTCGCCGGTGGCGATCAGCGTCGGCACCTGGATACTGCCCAGGTCGTCGGCGCGGTACATGTCCTGGGTAGCGAACAGCGAATAAGTGGTGTGGTAGCCCTGCGGGTCGTTGCTCGCCAGTACCTGGCGAATGGCGGCGACCTGCGCGGGGTTGGCAGCCTTGTATTCACGGCTGAACCAGCGGTCCAGGGCAGCATCGACGTTGGCGTCTGGGCCCAGCTCCGCCGCTTGGGCAGCGCGGGCGATCACCCCGGCACTTTGCTCGGGGGTGCGGTTGAACACGCTGTTGAGCACGACCAGTGCAGCCAGGCGCTGCGGGTAATTGAGGGCGAATGCACGGGCAACCAGGCCGCCCATGGAGAAGCCGATCACGGTGGCTTGTGCAATTTGCAAGTGGTCAAGCAGTTCGGCGAGCTGGTCGGCATAGCCTTCCAGCGGTGTGTCGGCGGCCGGTACGCGGCTTTGACCGTGGCCGAGCATGTCGTAGGCGATGACGCGGTAGTCGTTGGCCAGGCCAACGAACTGACCGCCCCACATTTCCTTGTTCAGGCCCACGCCGTGGATCAGTACCACGGGTTGGCCCTGGCCGACATCCAGATAGCTGGTGCCGGCAGGTGTGCGTTCAGCGACAGGCTGAATCATGGAGGGCGCTCCTTGAAGGTCGGGCGCGGCGGGTAAGCACGCCACGCCCCGGCCCGTCTTGGTTGTTGTTATTGAGCGTTGGCTTTTTCGGCAGCCAGTTCTTCCAGGTCGATGTAACGGTTGCCGATGCGCGGGTGCAGGCGGCCGCCATCGGCTGCGCCCAGGACCACGACGATTTCATCGGCACGCGGGGCGTCTTCGATCTGCATTTCCAGGGTGATGTAGTGCGAACGCAGGCCTTCGTCGTCCTTCTGCATCATCGGGATCTGGATCGAAGTGCCTGGGCCGCCGCGCTTGTTGGTGAAGCTCAGGTAGCTCTTGGCCTGTACCGCCTCGCGGTAGTGGTTGCCGAAGCGCAGGGTATGGATCACGGCCGAGGCGTGCTCGATTTCGCCATCGGCGCCGACGACGGCGGCCTTACCGTAGGCCTCGATCTTGTCGGCGCCGCCAATGGCAGCAGTCAGGCGCTCGACCATCAGGGCACCCAGCTCCGAGCAGTTGGCGCGAATTTCCGGCTTCAGATCTTCAACGAAACCGCGACCGGCCCATGGGTTCTTGATCACGACGGCCAGGCCGACCATGGTCACCGGCTTGTCGGTGGCTTTGCCGCCTTCGATGCGGGTCTCTTCGGAGTAGGTGACGATCTTGCGGATTTCGAAACTCATGGATGGCTCCTGGTGAGGGTTATCAGCTCTTGTTGTCTGATGGTATACCATAATATTTGTTGTGCAAGAGGTGTCAGGAAATTTCTCTTGCCGGGGGACGAAAGGTGGCCTGATGCCTTGATTTCTCTGTTGTCTGTACTGGCCTCTTCGCGGGCTTGCCGCTCCCACAGGGACTGCACAGGTTTCAAAAAAAAGCCCGCTCACGCAGGCCGAAGGGGCCCACGGGAGCGGGCGCGTCCCGCAATGATTCAGGCAATGGGAATTCAGGCGAACGCCGGCACCACTTCCTTGATGAACAGTTCGAGCGACTTCTTCTTCTCGGCGTGGGGCAAGCTGTTGTCGCACCAGAAGCTGAACTCGTCGACGCCCAGTTCCTGGTAGTACTTGATGCGCGCGATGATTTCTTCCGGGGTGCCGATCATGGTGTTCTTGCGGATGTTCTCCAGCTGGAACGCCGGCACTTCGGCGAACTTCGACTCCGGGCTCGGCTCCAGGAAGCCATTCACCGGGGTCGTCTTGTTGCCGAACCAGGCATCGAAGGTGCGGTAGAAGCGCGAGATCGCCTGGGCACCGACCTTCCAGCCTTCCGGGTCGGACGGGCTGTGCACGTGGGTGTGGCGCAGCACCATCAGTTGCGGGCGCGGCACGTCCGGGTTGTTGTCCAGGGCGGCCTGGAACTTTTTCTTCAGGTCCAGCACTTCTTCGTCACCCTTCATCAGCGGGGTGACCATGACATTGCAACCATTGGCAACGGCGAAGTTGTGCGAGTCCGGGTCGCGGGCGGCGATCCACATGGGCGGCGTGGCGTTGAACGGCTTCGGTACGCTGGTGGAGGTCGGGAACTTGTAGACTTCACCGTCGTGGGCGTAGTCGCCTTCCCACAGCTTGCGCACCACCGGCACCATCTCGCGCAGCGCCTTGCCGCCGTCGGTGGCCGGCATGCCACCTGCCATGCGGTCGAACTCGAACTGGTAGGCACCGCGGGCCAGGCCCACTTCCATGCGGCCGTTGCTGATCACGTCGAGCAGGGCGCATTCGCCAGCGACGCGGATAGGGTTCCAGAACGGCGCAATGATGGTGCCGGCGCCCAGGCGGATCTTCTCGGTGCGCGCGGCCAGGTAGGCCAGCAGTGGCATCGGGCTTGGCGAAATGGTGTATTCCATGGCGTGGTGTTCGCCGATCCACACGGTGCTGAAACCGCCGTCTTCGGCCATCAGGGTCAGTTCGGTCAGGTCTTCGAACAGCTGGCGGTGGCTGACCTGTTCATCCCAACGTTCCATGTGTACGAACAACGAAAATTTCATGGGTTTTTCCTCAACGCTTGTTATTGCCCGTCAGTCAATCGGGCTTCAGTGTGGGAGCAGGCTGCGTCCAGCTGCAGGCTTCAGGCAAAGGCCGGCAGGCTGGCCATCTTGCCGCGGCAGTACACCATCGGCCGTGGCGCTTCGGCAGGGACGATCAGGTTGTGTACCTTGCCGACCATGATGGCGTGGTCGCCACCTTCATATTCACGCCACAGTTCGCATTCGATGACGGCGGTGGCACCGGCCAGGATCGGGTTGCCCAGTTCGCTCAGGGTCCACTCGATGCCGCTGGCCTTGTCCTTGCCCTTCTTGGCGAACGCGTAGGCTTCGGCCTGCTGTTCACCGGACAGCAGGTGAATGGCAAAGCGCTTCTGCTTGATCAGTACCGGGTAGGAGTCGGAGGTGTAGTTGGGGCAGAACAGCACCAGCGGCGGGTCCATCGACAGGGAGGAGAAGGCGCTGGCGGTCAGGCCGACGACCGAGCCGTCGTCGTCCTGGGTGGTGATGACGGTAACGCCGGACGGGAAGGAGCCCAGAACGTTCTTGTAGACAGTTGCGTCGATCATCGGGAGTACCTCTGAAGGGCTGCGGTGGTCCGCGGTTTTTATCGTAGATGTGTCTGATGGTATACCGTAATACCTATTTTGCAAGCGGAATTTTCAACCCTGCGTTTTCGCGATGAACGGCCCAAAGCCGCGAAAAACGTGGCCTTGAGCGGTGAGGCGGTTTGTCGCAGGGGTTTTGCAAGTGGATCAGTGGCCGTTTTTTCATGCGGATCAGTGTTGTCAAAAGTTTGGAATACCATAATATGGTCCGCAGCTGAGAGGCCGCCTTGATGCGGTTTCCTTACAAAGATAAAAACGACCTTTCGAGCTGAAAACCATGTCCCAACCGTCGTCGCAACACCAGTTTGTCGAGAATCACACGGTCGATTACGTTCCACCTGCCGAGCGCCATGGGAAGGCGCGCGACCTGTTCACCCTCTGGTTCAGTACCAACATCGCGCCACTGCCTATCGTGACCGGCGCCATGGTGGTCCAGGTGTTCCACCTGAACCTGTTGTGGGGCCTGATCGCCATCGTGCTGGGCCATCTGGTCGGGGGCGTGGTCATCGCCCTGGCCTCTGCACAGGGGCCGCAGCTGGGCATTCCGCAAATGGTGCAAAGCCGTGGCCAGTTTGGCCGCTACGGTGCCTTGCTGATCGTGTTCTTCACCGCGCTGATCTATGTCGGCTTCTTTATTTCCAACATTGTCCTGGCAGGCAAGACCATCCACGGCATCGCCCCGAGCGTGCCGATGCCTGGCGCGATCGTGATAGGCGCCCTGAGCGCTACTGCCATCGGCGTGATCGGCTATCGTTTCATCCACATTCTCAATCGCATCGGTACCTGGGTGATGGGTTCGGCTTTGCTGGCCGGTTTCATCATGATGTTCATCCAGGACCTGCCGGCAGACTTCTTCAGCCGCGGCGCATTCAACCTGTCGGGCTTTATCGCCACCGTGTCGCTGGGCACCATCTGGCAGATCAGCTTCTCGCCGTACACGTCAGACTATTCGCGCTATCTGCCGCGTGAAGTGGGCATTGCCAAACCGTTCTGGGCTACCTACCTGGGCGCCACCCTGGGCACCATCCTGTGCTTCAGCTTTGGTGCAGTGGCCGTGTTGTGCGTCCCGCAAGGCACCGACGCAATGGACGCGGTGAAGCAGGCTACCGGCTGGCTGGGCCCGATCCTGATGGTGCTGTTCCTGCTTAACATCATCAGCCACAACGCCCTCAACCTGTATGGCGCGGTGCTGTCGATCGTGACCGCAATCCAGACCTTCGTGGCCGAGTGGACGCCGAGCGTCAAGGTACGGGTGATTCTGGCCTCGGTCATTCTGGTGGGCTGCGGGATGGTGGCACTGAATGCCTCGGCGGACTTCATCGGCCAGTTCATCGGCCTGATCCTGGCGCTGCTGCTGGTGCTGGTGCCTTGGGCTTCGATCAACCTGATCGATTTCTACCTGATCAAGAAGGGCCAGTACGACATCGCCTCGATCTTCAGTGCAGACGGCGGCATCTATGGCCGCTTCAACCACCACGCGATCATTGCCTATGCCTGTGGCATCCTGGTGCAGCTGCCGTTTGCCAATACTTCGCTGTATGTGGGGCCGTACTCGAACATTGTCGAAGGGGCCGACCTGTCGTGGCTATTCGGCTTGCTGGTGACGGTGCCGCTGTATTACTGCCTGGCCACACGCGGGAAGGCGGTTAACAGTGCGCGGGTTATCAGCGTCAACGACTGACAACTGCAACATGGGGCTGCAAAGCAGCCCCGACTATGGCCGCTTGGTCGATTTCCGCGCTTTGCTGGGTCAGGCATGCCCGCGCCCGTCACGCTGCCTGCGATACGCCCCCGGCTGCACCCCCACTGCCTTGGCGAACGCCCTGGTGAATGCGGCCACCGACTGATACCCCACCTGCGCGCCTACCTGCTCAACGGTATGCCCCGCCTGCAGCAACTGGCTGGCATGGCGCATGCGCAGCGCCAGCAGCACTTGTCCCGGTGACTGCCCGGCCAGCTCGCTGAAACGCTTGAAAAAAGCCGACCGTGACAACCCGGTGCAAGCGGCCATGTTCTCCAGGGTCCAGGTTTGCCCCGGATGCTCGATCAATTGCTCAAGCAATCCGGCAAATGCCGGCTGGCGGGCGAGGGCGACCAGCCCGCCCAGCGATTGCCCTGCGTGCACCTGCTGGCGCAGCACGTACAGGAACAACAAGTGCGTCAGCCGTTCCAGTAGCATCTGTGATGGCCCAGCATCTCGCCGGCATTCTTCCAGGATCAGCCCGAACAGCGCCCGCGCTGCGCTGCCGCTGGGATCTTCAGCGCGTAACAAGATCCAGTCAGCGAGACCCTCGACAATCAGCGAGCAGAGGCCCGACTGAAAATGGAAGAAGCCGCAGACCAAGCCAACGCCGTCGGCGGCCTGGCTATCCAGCGCCTGCATGGCCTGGCGCGGCTGGGCACAGGCGTCGACCGGGTCCTGATCGCTGGACAAGCGATAGGCCAGGTCACGCAGCAGGAACACGGCATCACCTTTCTCCAGGCAAATGGCCTGCGGCTGGCCGTCAATGTGCAGCCAGCAATGGCCTTGCACCACCAGATGAAAGCTGGCCCGGCCCATGCCTTGGGTACTGGCATGCCAGCCGCCGCAATAGCGGCCTACATGAAACAGGCTGGCATCGAGCTCCAGGCTTTCTAATAACCAATCGACAAGCGGGCTGGACGAAATCATCTAATGCAAAGACTCAGGAGCAAGGAAAGGCGACTAACGAATATGGAGGGTAGTTCTTATAACCAACAGACTGTAGTGACACTCATCAAAGGAGATCACTGCATGTCCGCGCGCATTACTTTACACACGCTGCAGAGCGCCCCGGAAGCGGCACGGCCGTTCCTTGAGAACGCGCAGAAGAATTCCGGCTTCGTCCCCAACCTGCTCGGCGTGCTGGCCAACGCCCCGGCGGCGCTGGAAACCTACGTGACCGTTTCGGCACTCAATGGCAAGTCTGAGCTTGGCCTGGCCGAGCGTGAAGTGGTGCAACTGATCGCGGCCACCCAGCATGGCTGCGACTTTTGCGTGGCCGGCCATACGGCCGTCGCGCTGAACAAGGCCAAGCTGCCGCAGGAGGTGGTCGATGCTCTGCGTGCCCGTGGCGAACTCCCGAACGCCCGCTACGAAACCCTGGCCGCCTTTGCCCGCGAAGTGATCGCCACCCGTGGCAATGTCAGCGAAGCCACCTACCAGGCCTTCCGTGAGGCCGGCTTCAGTGAAGGCAACGCCTTGGAGGTGATTCTGGGCGTAAGCCTCGCAACCCTGTGCAACTTTGCTAATGTTTTCGCCCAGACGCCACTCAACGAAGAGCTTGGCAAATACCGCTGGCAGCCTTCTGCGTAGCCCACCTGTGATAATGGCCATTACCAGGCCGTTGTAGGAGCGGCCTTGTGCCGTGAACGGGCCGCAGAGCGGCCCCGGCGTTATCAAAGGAGCAAGACCATGCAAGATTGTGCATTTCGACACTGGCTGGATGCCAATGCCGAGGCCATCGACCGGGGCCTGTGCGAGCCGCAGCAGGTACTGGCGCAGATCGCAGAATCGCAGCTGCTGCGCACGGGGGTCGACCCAGCGCTGGGCGGTACGGGCGGGCAGGTGACCGACGCGGTCGAGGCCATCGCCGCCATTGCCAGCCGCTCATTGGCCGCGGCTTTCGTCTGCTGGGGCCAGCGTGCCTTCATCGAATACCTGCTGCACAGCCCCAACCAGCCCCTGCGTGAGCGCCTGCTGCCGCGGCTGTTGACCGGTGAATTGGCCGGTGCCACCGGGCTGTCCAACGCCATGAAGTTCCTGTCCGGTATCGAAGCGCTGCAGGTGCGTGGCCGCCCGGCAGCCGATGGCTGGCACCTGGAAGGGCGACTGCACTGGGTGACCAACTTGCGTAAAAGCGGCTTCGTGGTGGCGGCGGCCATCGAGGATGAAGCCGGCGGCGCGCCTTTTGTGCTGGCCATTCCTTCCGACGCTCAAGGCCTGGAGCGCTCTGATGATCTACAACTGATGGGCCTGCAGTCGAGCAACACGGCAGCACTGGCTTTTCACCAGGTGCCGCTGGCCCGCGACTGGTTGCTGCATGAAAATGCACGCGAATTCCTGCCACGGGTACGCCCGGCATTCCTGGCGCTGCAATGTGGCATGGCCATTGGCCTGGCGCGACGAGCGCTGGAAGAGGTTCAGGCGCATCTGCAAGGCCGAGCCTCGTTCCTCGACGAAGCCCGTCAGGTGCTTAGCGAACGCCTGGAAAACACCGTCAGCGAACTCAAGCATGGCTTGCTCGACGGTCGCTTCCAGCAGCAGCCGGCGGCCTTGTTCAAGCTGCGCATCATCCTGGCTGAAAGTGCTGCCGACGCGGTACAACTGGAGTTGCAGGCCAGTGGCGGCAAGGCTTACCTCTGCGAATACGGCGAAGGGTTTGCCCGCCGATGGCGGGAGTCGGCCTTCGTGCCGATCGTCACGCCCAGCCTGGTGCAATTGCGCGCCGAACTGCAACGCCAGGCAGGCGTTGCATGAGCGCGGTGTTGCTGGAGGCCCGTGACATCCGCTTGGGCTACCCGCGTGAGGGTGGTTGGCAGCAGGTGCTGGCGCAGTTCGACCTGCAGCTGGCACCAGGTGAGGTCGTGAGCATCCTTGGCCCCAGTGGTGTGGGCAAGTCCAGCCTGCTGCGGGTGCTGGCAGGGCTGCAGCAGCCTGGCGGCGGCAGCGTGAGCTTGCACGGCCAGCCGCTGCAGGGGCCGCACCCGCGTCTGGCGGTGGCTTTTCAGGATCCCAGCCTGCTGCCATGGCTGAGCCTGGAGAAAAACGTCGCCTTCGGCCTGGACTTCGCCCGTCAGCCCAGGCTGGCGGATGCCGAACGCCGTGCACGCATCGACCATGCGATTGCGGCTGTGGGCCTGGCCCACGCCCGTGGCCAGTACCCGGCGCAGTTGTCTGGCGGCATGGCCCAGCGCACCGCGCTGGCCCGCTGCCTGGCACGCCAGCCCGAAGTCTTGTTGCTGGATGAACCCTTCGGTGCGTTGGATGAGGTGACCCGCGCCGACATGCAGCAGTTGCTGCTGCAACTGATCGCCACGCACAAGACCGCGGCCGTGCTGATCACTCACGATATCGACGAAGCCCTGCTGCTGTCAGACCGGGTTCTGCTACTGGGCAACCTCCCAGCGCACATCCTCGGGCAGTGGCATATCGACCTGCCGCAACCACGGACGCAGCGGGTCGAAGAACTGGGCGCCTTGCGTATTGAAATCCTCAAAACCCTTCGGCGGGCAAGCCGCACAGTCGAACCTACCCCAACCTCGTTGCCCTCGGAGGCTGTCCATGTGCATGGATGACTGCTGTTCCTCTTCTTCGCGTCGTGACTTTCTCAAGCTCGGCGCCATGCTCACTGCTGCCGGTGCATTGCCGTTGCTGTCGAGCTTGCAGGCGCGTGCCGCTGCCGAGCCGGACGCGCCGGTGCGCATCGGCTACCTGCCGATCACCGATGCCACGCCGCTGCTGGTGGCACATAACAACGGCCTGTTCGAGGCCGAAGGCATCAAGGCCGAGCGCCCGGTGCTGCTGCGCAGCTGGGCGCAGGTGATCGAGGCATTCATCTCCGGCCAGGTCAATGTCATCCACCTGCTTTCGCCGATGACGGTATGGGCGCGCTATGGCAGCAAGGTGCCAGCCAAGGTGGTGGCCTGGAACCACGTGGGCGGTTCGGGCCTGACTGTTGCGCCGGATATATCCGCCGTGAAACAGCTCGGTGGCAAGACAGTGGCCATTCCGTTCTGGTACTCGATCCACAATGTGGTACTGCAACAGTTGCTCAACGACAACGGCCTGACGCCCGTGTCGAAGCCGGCCAATGCGCAACTGGCCGCCAACGAAGTCAACCTGCTGGTGCTGCCACCGTCCGACATGCCACCCGCTCTGGCCAGCAAGCGCATTGCCGGCTACATCGTTGCCGAGCCGTTCAACGCACTGGCCGAGAACCTCAAGGTAGGCCGCGTGCAGCGCTTTACCGGCGATGTATGGCGCAACCATGCGTGCTGCGTGGTGTTCATGCACGAGCATGACCTGAATAACCGCCCGGAGTGGTCGCAGAAAGTGGTCAACGCCATCGTCAAGGCCCAGCAATGGACCCGTGACCATCGCACCGAAGCCGCCGCACTGCTGTCCAGGGCGGGCCCCAACAAGTACACCCCGCACGAGCCTGCGGTGCTGACCAAGGTCCTGGCGCCCGCCGCCGAAGACCGTGCTGGCTACATTGCCAGTGGCGCCATTCGCCATCAGCAGTGGGACGAAAAACGCATCGACTTCCAGCCATACCCGTTCCCGAGTTACACCGAAGAGCTGGTCAAGCGCCTGAAAACCACCCTGATCGAAGGCGACAATGCGTTTCTTTCCGGGCTGGATCCGGCGTATGCCGCCCGCGACCTGGTCGACGATCGCTTCGTGCGTAATGCCATCGCGACAGTAGGTGGTCCGTCGGTGTTCGGCATTGCCGACAACTTCGAGCGTAGCGAGGAGTTTGCGGTCTGATGCGCACCCATGTCGTACATGCCGGCCTTGGGCTGGTCGGGTTGCTGGCCTTGTTGCTGTTATGGTGGGCCGGTGTAGCACTGTTCGGCCAGGCCGACGGCCTGTCGGCGCGCTTTTCGCCGGCGGCAACCCTGGCCAGCCTGGTCGAGCTGCTGGGGCAGGGCGAGGTCTATGGGCATATCTGGGTCAGCCTCAAGCGCATCCTGATTGGGCTGCTGCTGGCGCTGCTGATGGGCGTGCCGTTGGGCTTGCTGGTAGGCAGCTACCGGCACCTGGAGGCGGTGACCACGCCGGCATTTCAGTTTCTGCGCATGATATCGCCATTGTCGTGGATGCCTGTGGTGGTGATGCTGATGGGCGTGGGTGACCAGCCGATCTACTTCCTGCTGGCGTTTGCCGCGTTGTGGCCGATCTTGCTGAATACGGCGGCAGGGGTGCGTCAACTGGACCCGCGCTGGCTGCAACTTAGCCGCAGCTTGAGTGCAACGCGCTGGGAAACCTTGTGCAAGGTGATCGTGCCGGGGGTAATCGGTCACGTGCTGACGGGCGTGCGCCTGGCCATCGGTATTCTGTGGATTGTGCTGGTGCCGTGCGAAATGCTTGGGGTGAGTGCGGGGCTTGGGTATTTCATTCTTGATACCCGCGACCGGCTGGCGTATTCCGAACTGATGGCGATGGTGCTGCTGATTGGCGTGCTGGGGTTTGTGCTGGATGCTCTGGCGCGTGGGCTGCATCGGCGCTGGGTGCATGGCTGAAAGGCCAATGGGGCTTCTTCGCGGGCTCGCCCGCTCCCACAGGTACATCACCGGCCTTGGGCCTTACGGTATTCCTGTGGGCGCGGGCAAGCCCGCGAACAGGCCATCGGATCAATGCACGTTCTTGCGCTGGCGCACACATTCCTGGGCTTGAGCGGTCAGCTCATCCAGCCGCTCATCGCGCATCTGCTCCGCTTCGATCATTGCATCCTCACCCTGCTGGTTAAGCAGATAGGTGTGAATCTGCAGCACTTCAGCGGTCTGATAAATCGGCGCAATGTCCAGGCGCCCGATCAGCGCACCACTGGGCAGGCCGGTACTGCTCATCAGCACCTGCGGTCCATTGGCGGCCACCACTTGCATGCCCATCGCCTCGAACCACGGCACCTGGTTGGCAAAGGCGTTCAGCTCCACGCAGGCATGGCGTGAGCGCAGGTCGCCCAGCAGGGCACGGGCGATGCCCTGGCGGCGATGGCTGGCGCACACGGCCAGAAAGGCCAATGCACAGGCCTGCCCATCGTCCTGGGCTGGCAGCGACAGCGCAAAGCCCAGCAACTGGTCCGGTGCTTCGGCATCCAGCGCCAGGGTAAGCGCCACAGCCAGACCGCGGGTGCCGTCCAGCGCTTGCAGGTACTGGTGGACTTCCATGCCGACGCCGTACTGGTACAGCGGGTACAGCGGGTTGTCGACGGCGATGGCGACACTGCTCAAATCGCCGACATTGTGAATGACCAGCTCGCGGATCTGGTTCTGGAAAGATTCGGGCGGCACGCTGTCGAGGCGGCTCAGGATGAACATCTGGGGGCTCCGGCGGATGAGAATACGACCCGCGCTGTGTTGGCGCGGGTTGTACAGTCTAACCGTTTTTGCCGTATCAGCCGTGTGCCTGTAAGGCACCGAGCATCAGGTCGAGGTTTTGCACGGCAGCACCAGAGGCACCTTTGCCCAGGTTGTCGAACACTGCGGTGAGCAGTACCTGGCCATGCTCGGGGTTGGCGTACAACGCCAGGCGCAGGTCATTGCTGCCGTTCAATGCCTCGGGGTCGAGGTTTGCCGCAGCACCGCACTGATGCAGAGGCATCACCTGAACATGGCGGGCACCCTGGTAATGCTGTTCCAGGCAGGCTTGCAAATGCTCGGCGCTGACCTGTCCAGGCAGCAGGCGAAGCTGCAGCGGAATGCTCAGCGCGATGCCTTGGCGGTAGGCGCCATAGCCGGGCATGAACATCGGCCGCGCCGACAACCCCGCGTGCTGCTGGATCTCCGGTACGTGCTTGTGCGCCAGCTCCAGGCCATACAGCTGTAGCGCCGGGGCTTTGGCGGCGCCGGGCTGTTCATGCCGCTCGACCGCCGCGCGACCACCGCCGGAATAGCCAGACACGGCGTGGATGTTCAGGGGGTAGTCCGCAGGCAGCAAGCCGGCCTTGACCAGTGGGTGCAGCAGCGCGATGGCGCCGGTGGGATAGCAACCGGGATTGCTGACACGCGTGCTTTGCGCGATGCGCTCGGCTTGCTGTTCGTCAAGCTCCGGCAGGCCATACACCCAGCCTGGTGTGGTGCGGTGCGCCGAGCTGGCGTCGATCACCCGCACCTGGGGGTTGTGGATTGCGGCCACGGCCTCGCGGGCGGCGTCGTCGGGCAGGCACAGCAGGGCGATGTCGGCACTGTTGATCGCTTCGCAGCGGCGTTGCGGGTCCTTGCGCTCGGCCTCGGGGAGGGTCAGCAGGCGAAGATCGCTCCGGCCCTGCAGGCGGGCATGGATCTGCAGGCCTGTGGTGCCTTGGTCGCCGTCGATGAAAACAACAGGGGTGTGCATGCTCGGGGTCCGGTTGGGGAAAGATAGCCTATGCTCGCCCGTAGCATTGGTAATGAAAATTTGAATATGATGATCAATACATTCAGGATTTCTGAATTAGTTTTGAAACACGTGGTGAACCTGTGGGTTTACCCGAAAAAGGGCCTGCACTGACAATTGCGCGAAATCAGCCTCGACCGCCTCCGCACATTGGTGGTCATCACCGACCTGGGCTCCTTTGCCGAGGCCGCCCGCCAGCTTAACCTGGCGCCGCCCACCATCAGCTTGCACGTGGCCGAGCTGGAGGCGCGTATTGGCGCCCCGTTGCTCACCCGCACCCGTGGCCAGGTGCGGCCTACCGTCATCGGTGAAACACTGCTGGGGCGTGCCCGACGCCTGCTGGCGGACGCTGACTTGGCGCTGGACGAAGTGCGCCGGCAGGTCGCAGGGTTGACCGGACGTGTGCGCCTGGGCGCCTCCACCGGTGCCATCGCCCATTTGCTGCCGCAGGCGCTGGCGCGCCTGCGTGTGGAGCACCCGGGGATCGATGTGCAGGTCCAGGTGCTGACCTCTCAGGCGTCGCTCGTGCGCTTGCGTGAGGGCACACTGGATATCGGCCTTGTGGCCTTGCCACAGGTGGCCGGCAAAGGGCTGACGGTCACCCCCTGGCGGCGCGACCCGATCCTGGCGTATGTGCCGGCCGACTGGCAGCCACCGGCCAGGATCACCCCGGCCTGGCTGGCGCAACGGGCGTTGATTCTCAACGACAGCACCACCCAGCTGTCGCGGGTTACCGGCGAGTGGTTTGCAGCGGCGGGGTTGTACCCCGAACCGCGGATCGAGCTGAACTACAACGATGCGATCAAGAGCCTGGTCGGCGCCGGGTACGGGGCGACATTGTTGCCGCAGGAGGGGGAGGCGACCGAGCTGGACCGGCGCATTGCCCGCCGACCGCTGCGGCCGGGGTTGTGGCGGCAGTTGGGTATTGCGTGTCGGGAAGGGCAGGTGGAGCGGGCCACGGGGTATGTGCTGGAGGCGCTGGAACGGTTGCGGTAGGGGCGGTTCCGCTGCTGCAAGACCTGTGGCAGGCCTGCACGTTCCAGCCCCGACGCCTTGCCGAGCTCAGAACCAGCGATCGTTCTTCTTGCGCCCACGGGTCAGTGCCGGCAGGATCAGCCCCGCCAGCAAGCCTGCACCGGCAATGCTGCCGCCATACACCATGTAGCGCATCATCACCTGCTTGTTCTCATCCCCCAGGCGGGCCTGGGTATCGCGCAGGTCCGACTGGCTCTGATCGAGCTGCTCGTTCAGTGCCTTGTTGCGTGCCTCCAACTCATCAATCAGCTGCTTGCGCGAATCAAGCGTTTCCTGCATGCCCTGTACGCGGTTCTTCCAGCTGTCGTCGATGGTCTTCAACTGCCCGGTCAGTTCGGTGACCTGGGCATCGAGCAACGGCAGGCGCTCGTTCTGCCCGGGCACTGCCTGCAGGTCGTTGCTGAGGATCCACACCACATCGCCGTTCTGCCCGCGCACCTGGCTGTAATTGCCCTGGCTGCCGAGCAGGGTCAGCTTCTGCCCGGACTTGAGCGTGCCGACAATGCGGTGCCCGTCGGTCGGGCCGCTGCGCACGTAAGTGCTCAGGCTGTCACTGACCCAGCGTGCGTCGCTGGCAGGCTCTTCGGCGTGCACGGGGGCGGCAAGGCCCACCAGGGCGGCAATCAGGCCGATGCGCAGGGCAGGGAGGGCGGAAGCATTTGGGCGGGAATCGGGCATGTTGGGTCTTCGCTGAAACAGGACAAAAAGTAGGCCAGGTGACTGGGCCGATGAACCGGTCGGTGAGTTGACCGTCAGCGAAAGACCGTTTTTTTGTCAGCAGGTTCACTGCCTAGTGTCGGAAATGTCTGCAGAATGTTGCAGCGCCCGCCCCAGAGCGCTGCGTTGCCGATGACGCAATTGTAATGCGCCGATCACCTTGGCGTTATCTGCCGGCCGTCAATCTTGGCCCGCCGACATAACAACAAATGCGACGTTCAAGGAGCATCGGATGACGTGCAGATCACCCCTGACACTGGCTGCTTGCCTGGCGCTGGCCGGCGTTGGCAGCCAGGTTGTTGCTGCAGAAAAAAGTGCGGACGGCTTCATGGAGGGCAGCACCCTCAGCGTGCTTAACCGCAACTTCTACTTCAACCGCGATAATCGCGATTCTGTGGCCCCCACACACAACCCGAGCAAACAAGCTGACAACGGCTACTCCGAGGCCTGGGGGCACGCCGTGATTACCCGATTCGAGTCGGGCTTCACCCAGGGCACCGTAGGTGTTGGCCTGGATGCGTTTGCCATGCTTGGCCTCAAGCTCGACACGGGCGGCGGCCGCAACGGCGGGCGCAGTTCTTTCGACGTATTGCCGGTTGACCGCGACGGCCAGGCACGTGACGAATACACCAAGGTGGGGGGCGCGGCCAAGCTACGACTGTTCGACACGGTACTGAAGGTGGGGGATGTGTTCCCGGCCAACCCGGTGGTGGCGGCTGGCGACTCGCGGCTGCTGCCGGAAAGCTTCCGTGGGGTGACCCTGGAGAACTCCAGCATCAAGGACCTTACCCTGCAAGCCGGGCGTCTGCATGCTATGAGCCAGCCGATGTCCAGCGACCTGCGGGAGAACTTCGTGACCTTCTATGGCGGCCCGGTCGATTCGCCCTGGATCGCCTATGGTGGGGGGGATTACAGGCTCAATGAGCATGTCAGCGTCAGCCTGTTCAGTAGCCGGCTCAAGGACGCGTGGAACCAGTACTACGCCGGCACCAGCCTGAGCTGGCCACTGAGCGAGGCGCTGGCGCTGATTGGCGGTTTCAACTATTACAAGGCTGTGGATGAAGGGCAGCAGCGCCTGGGCGCCTTTGACAACGACATCTGGAGCGCCAAGCTGGGTGTGCGCTTTGGTGCTCACACCCTGGCCCTGACGCACCAGCGCAACAACGGCGACGACGACTTCGACTACCTGCGTCAGTCCGACTCGATCTTCCTCGACAACTCCATCCAGTACAGCGACTTCAACGCGCCCAAGGAGCGTTCGTGGATGCTGCGTTATGACCTGAACATGGCTGCCTACGGCGTACCCGGGTTGTCGTTCATGACGCGCTACGGCAAGGGTAACGATGCTGACTACTCCAATGCCAACGCCACCTACATGCGCCGTGACGTTGCGGGCAACCCGCTGACCGACCAGAAACGCTGGGAGCGTGACATCGAGGTGAAGTATGTGGTGCAGACGGGCGCGGCCAAGGACCTGTCGTTGCGGGTTCGCCAGGCCACCACCCGGGCCACGGCGTTCGAGTCGGATCTGGACGAAGTGCGGATGATCGTGGAGTACCCGTTGTCGATTCTGTGATTCCACCTTGGCAACCTTGTTGCTCCTTTGGTTTAGGTGGATTTTCTGGCGCTCCGCTTGGGGCGCTTTTTTTATCGGCTTGATCGCCTATCAATCCTGCATTTGCATCAGGTGGTCAGGTGCTACCGGTACGCCGGGGCTATGGGGCTAGACTCAAGGCTCACCTTCGATCTTGGAGCAAGACCATGACTGCCAAGAACACCATCTGCCTGTGGTACGACCACGATGCCGAAGAGGCGGCGAACTTCTACGCCCGAACTTTCCCCGATAGCCGGGTTGTCGCTGTGCACCAGGCTCCCGCCGATTACCCTTCAGGCAAGCAGGGCGATGTGATCACCGTGGAATTCACGGTAATGGGTATCCCTTGCGTGGGCCTCAATGGTGGCCCGGCCTTTAAGCACTGTGAGGCATTTTCGTTCCAGGTCAGTACCGCGGACCAGGCAGAGACCGACCGCTTGTGGGATGCCATTGTCGGTAACGACGGCGAGGCCAGCGTTTGCGGCTGGTGCAGGGACAAATGGGGGATTTCGTGGCAGATCACTCCACGCATCCTCATCGAAGCCATCGGCCACCCCGACCGTGCGGCGGCCAAGCGTGCGTTCGAGGCCATGATGCAGATGGGCAAGATCGATGTGGCCAAGATAGCGGCGGCGTTGGAAGGTTGAAGCAGATCCATGTTTCAGCAGGCGCGGTCTCGCATCGCGAACGGGCTGCTTAGCAGCCCGTGGTTTTCGGGTTGACGCCGTCAGTTGCGGGTTACTTCGGCCTCTGCCGCTGTCTTGGCCGATGCCTTCTTCTCCTGCACCACAATGTAGAACTCCTCCCCATGCTTCACCGCGCCATACAGTACGGCCTTCTCGATCAGCTCGTTGCCGCGCAGGTGGCGCAGCATCATCGGGTCCTTGCGCAGGTCGCGGTACAGCGCCAGGCATAGCAGCACCATCACCACCACGAATGGCAAGGCCACGACGATGGTCAGGTTCTGCAGCCCGGTCAGTGCCTCGCCAGGGTTACCTGGGTCGCCGATCGCCAGCATGATGGCCGCCACCGTACCGGTCAGCGTCCCCCAGAAAATCACTGTGCGTCGCGATGGCGCGGTGGTGCCGTGTTCCGACAGCGTGCCCATCACCAGCGAGGCGGCGTCGGCACCCGAAACAAAAAAGATGCCCACCAGGATCATCACCAGCACCGAGGTTGCCGAGGCCAGCGGGTAGCTGTCCAGCAACTGGTACAGCGCGTGATTACTGTTGACCGCACCGTTGGCCAGCTGGAAGGCGCCCTCGCGCACGGCCTCGATGGCGGCGCCACCGAAGATGGTGAACCACACCAGGCTGACCAGGCTTGGCACCAACAGCACCCCGGTAACGAACTGGCGAATGGTGCGACCGCGGCTGATGCGGGCGATGAACATGCCCACGAAAGGCGTCCAGGAGATCCACCAGGCCCAGTAGAACACGGTCCAGCCGGCCAGCCAGCTGTTCATCTGTTCGCCGCCGCTGGCGTTGGTGCGGGCCATCATTTCCGGCAGCATCTTGATGTAGATGCCGAGCGAGGTCGGCAACAGATTGAGCATCAGCAGCGTCGGCCCGACCATGAACACGAACACCGCCAGCACCAGTGCCAGCACCATGTTGGTGTTGGACAGCCACTGGATACCCTTGCCGATGCCCGACACCGCCGAGGTCACGAAGGCAATGGTCAGCAGAGTGATGATCGAGATGTAGAACAGTTTACCGGGGCTTTCGATCCAGCCGTTGTATTCCAGGCCGCCGGCAATCTGCAGCGCCCCAAGGCCCAGCGAGGCGGCCGAGCCGAACAGCGTGGCGAAGATTGCCATCATGTCGATCAGGCGGCCGAGAGGGCCGTTTGCGTGCTTGCCGATCAGCGGCCGGAAGGCGGCGGAAATCAGCTGCGAGCGGCCACGGCGGAAGGTGCCGTAGGCGATTACCAGGCCGACGATGGCGTACATGGCCCAAGGGTGCAGGGTCCAATGGAACAAGGTAGTGGCCATTGCCACCTGCATCGCTTCGCTGGTCTGCCCGCTGGCCGAGCCGGGCGGCGGCGATATGTAGTGCGACAGCGGCTCGGCCACGCCGAAGAACATCAGGCCGATGCCCATGCCGGCGCTGAACATCATCGCTACCCAGGACACCGTGCGGAACTCTGGCTGTTCGCCATCGCGGCCCAGCGGCACCCGCCCGTAACGGCTGGCGGCCAGCCACAGCACGAACACCACGAAGAGGGAGGAGGTGAGCACGAAGAACCAGCCGAAATTGAGAATGACCCAGGATTGCGCGCTGGAAGCGCTGCTGGCCAGGCTGGCCTGGTTGAGGAAGCCCCAGAGCACGAAGGCGATGGCCAGGAGGCTGGTGAAACCAAAGACGATCCAGTCAAGCTTGCCCTCGAAATGTCGATCCTGGCGGGCTTCTGCGGTTTTCGAGGGGTCTGTGACGCCAAGATCGAGTGTTTCGGGGATGTGTTCCTTTGCCATGTATGATGAGGCCCCATTTGTGTATTGCCTGGACGCGCAGGCTTGTTGTGTGGGCTGCCGAGCACGATGACGGCCTCGGCGGGGTGGATTGCTGGCGGGATTATCCTGCGCAGCAGATAGCGGCTCATGTCCCCATAACGCCATGGGGCGTCCATTGCGCGACTTGGCAAATACTTTTAGTTCTGGGGGCAATGGCCCTTTCTGCCTCGGCTTCTGGTACCCTGATGGGCATAACCCGGGACCGCACATACGAGCATCGTAGAAGCGCTGCTGCTTGTGGGCCTGGCCGCACAGGAAACGGAGATTCGTCATAATGGCCACTGACCGTGTGAGCCTGATTCATTTCGATAAATTGAGCATGAGCCCTGCCGCTGCCGACCGGTTCCAGAAAGCCCTCGACGCGCTGGAAGCGCTCAAGCTGCAGGACCGTTACGTGTATCTCATCGCTCCTTATCTGGGTGATATCGCTGACGCCTCCGACGCCGAGCAACTGGCAACAGCCCTGGAGCAGGGCCTGCGCGTGGTCGAAGAGTTGCGGGTGGCCAGGTCGGTCACCAAGGTCAAGGCCGAGGAAGTGCGCCAGGTGTTCCACAGTGCTGGCGAACGTGCGCGGGCAGAACTGCCTGGCTGAGTAGTGGCATGGCCAAAGACATCGACAACCCCTGCGTCTCGTTATGCCAGCTCAACAGCGAACTGTGCGTGAGCTGCGGCCGTACCCGTGACGAAATCCGCAAGTGGCGGGGCATGAAGCGGCCCGAGAAAATGGCCACTGTGCAGCGTGCGGCGACGCGAATGAAGGCTATCGCCAAAAAGGCGGCCAAGCGGCAGAATGCCGGCTGAACCTGCGTGCAATTGACGCAGCCTTTCCTGTTTGTCTGACGAGCCTGAAAATGGATTCTCACTCGCTGTTCGCGTTTACCCTGGTCGCCGCCATCGCGATCGCCAGCCCAGGCCCTGCCACCTTGATGGCTATCAACAACAGCCTTGCCCATGGCCAACGCAGCGCGATCTGGTCGTCGCTGGGCAATGGCACGGGTCTGTTCTGTCTGTCGGCAGCGGCCATGCTGGGGCTAGGCGCACTGCTGGCCAGTTCTGAAGTACTGTTCAATGCCGTGAAGATCCTGGGGGCGGGCTACCTGTTCTACCTGGGCGCGCGACAACTGCTGAAGAAGAGCCCGATGCTGGAGCAGGGGGCCGCAGAGCGTTCAGCCAAGGTGCGGCCCACGCCGCTGAAACTGTTCAAATCGGCCTTTCTCACTGCAGTGACCAACCCGAAGGCGACCATGTTCTTTACTGCACTGTTCCCGCAGTTCATCGACCAGGGGGCTGCGCTGTTGCCGCAGTTCCTGACCTTGACCGGGATTTTCGTGGCCTTGTCGCTCACTTCGCTAAGCGCGTATGCCGCCCTGGCTGCGCGGGCCAAGGGGGTGCTGACCCGGCCGTCGCTGTCGCGCTGGGTGAACAGGGTGGTGGGCACCACCTTTATCGGTTTTGGCGCGGCGATCCTGGCGATGCGACGGCAGGGTGCCTGAAACGCCCAGTTTTTCGCCGGCCGTGCAGGCGCTCACTGTCTGTCCTTCGGCAGATTTATCAACGGGACGATGAAAGGTTCGTCTGCGGGTTGCTGATGGTCCAGACTGTCTACAGCGCGCAGATGATAGCTGCAGGCGACCACGGCAGGTGGCAGCCTTTGGCCACTACGCCGGATCGCCGGGTGTTTCATGTGCCGAGGGTCGTAGATGATCGAGCGTTGCTTTCGCCACGTCTTGCTCCTGATGTGCCTGTCACTGCTGCCCCTGGCTGCAACAGCGGATGATGCATGCCTACGGCTGACCGCCACAGGCAACCCGGAATACCCCCCGTACCTGTGGCGCGACCCGCTGAACCCTCAGCGACTGATCGGTGCCAATGCCGACCTGCTCAAATACCTGGGCAAGCAGTTGGGGCTGGAGATAGAGGTGGTTTACGCCGGGCCGTGGTCACGAGCCCAGGAAGAAGTGCGCACCGGGCGGATCGACTTGATGGCCGGGTATTTCCTGACCGAAGCGCGCCGGCAGCATGTGGACTTCATTGCCCCGCCGTTTTTGCGCACACCCAGCGTCATCTGGGTGCGCCAGGACAATGCCTTTGCCTACCAGCAATGGGCCGACCTCAAAGGCCGCAAGGGTGGCACTCTGGTCAACAATAGCCACGGCCAACAGTTCGATGAATACGCCCAGGCCAGTCTCACCCTCGAAGCGGTGCCCACTGCCAGGCAGGCGTTCGAGAAGCTGATGCACAAGCGCAGCGATTACGTGGTGTACGAGCAGTATCCTGGCATGGCGCTGGCGCGCACATTGGGCATCGCAGCCACTGTGCAGGTTTTGCAGCCACCGGTGTCCAGCGAAGGGTTGTACCTGGCAATCTCACATGAGTCGCCTTGCAACCGGCCACTGCTGCGTGAGGCGCTGGCGCGGGAGATGGCGAAGATCGTTGGCGGGGCCTTGCCCGAGCAGTGGTTGAAACAGAATCTGGAGCGGTGGCAGTGACAGAGTGGCTCATGTGCTGCGCGGTCTTTGTTGGGGGCAGCCTCGCGTCGGTACATGTGCCACTCCAATTCAACGCATATGCAAGATGATAGGGCTGCTGCTGGCCGGGTCGGTATGCCCACGCAGCTTGCCTACCGCCTGCGCATCCACCGCACCCCCCTGGTTGCCCCAGGCCGTACGCACAAAGCTGAGCACGTCGGCAATCTCCTGATCACTCAACTGCTCGCGCAAAGCCGGCATGCGATAGGCGTCCGGCACCCCTGCAGCCACCACCCGCTGCGAACCATTGAGCGTGATATTGATTGCCGAGGCGCTCTCCTTGGCCAGTGCCGAGGTCGCCCCGGCCAAGGGCGGCATCCATTCGGCCTGGCCCTTGCCGTCCAGGCCATGGCACGACGCACAGCGTGTCACGTAGGTGCGCGCTCCCGGGCTGTCCAGCCGTGTCGCTAGCGATTCGGCCTGGTAATGCCATGGCGCGCCGTCCCGTTGGGGGTCGCCGGGCAGCGACTTCAGGTAGTGAGCGATGGCAGCCAGGTCGTCATCATGCATGAATTGCGTGGAGTTGTTGAACGCCTCGGTCATCGAACCATATACCACTGCATGCCGGTTGCGCCCGGTCTTCAGGAACTGCGCGATCTCTGCCTCGCTCCAGCGCCCCAGCCCGGTGTTGTGATCGGCGCGTAGGCTGGGTGCATACCAGCCGTCGAGCAGTGCGCCGGACAGGAACGGCTTGCCGCTGTCATCCAGCGCCTTTTCATTGAAGGCCAGGCCACGTGGCGTATGGCAACTGCCGCAGTGTCCGGGGCCCTGGACGATATAGGCGCCACGGTTCCACTGTGCATCCTGCCCGGCCTTGTCGGTGTAAGGCGTAGTGGCGGCGAACAGGCCGTTCCACAAGGCGATGGGCCAGCGCAGGTTCAGCGGCCAGGGGATGTCGCTGCCCAGGTTGGCCTGCCGCGCCGGTTGCACGCCGTGCATGAAGAACGCATACAGCGCCTTGACATCATCATCGCTGAGCTTGGCGTAGGACGGGTAAGGCATCGCCGGGTACAGCCGTCGGCCACCCGGCGCGACACCCTGGCGCACGGCGCGGTCGAAGTCGGCCAGGGTGTAGTTACCGATGCCGCTGTCGCGGTCGGGGGTGATGTTGGTGGCGTGGATTGCCCCCAGCGGGGTGGCCATTTCCAGTCCGCCGGCGAACGGTTTGCCACCCGGCAGGCTATGGCAGGCCACGCAGTCACTGAGCCGGGCGACGTATTCGCCGCGGCTGACCAGCGCCGGGTCGGCAGCAGTGGCCTGTGCGTCGGCAAACGGCGATGCGGGTTCACGGGTGACATACCAGGCCAGCAGGCCCGCCGCGACCAGGCACGGCAGCGCCAGCCAGCCAGCGGTTCTTGCGAAACGATGGGTCATGAGGCGTCCCTTGTGCGATCAGCTGAAGGTGTGGCGGCTCAATGGCAAACTGCGCACGCGCTGGCCAGTGAGCTGCGCGACCGCGTTGGCCACCGCCGGGGCCACGGCGGGCAGCGGTGGTTCGCCGATGCCGCCCATCTTCGCCCCGCTTTCGATGATGCGCACATGCACCCGCGCCATCCGCGAAGGCGGCAGGATCGGGTACAGGTCGTAATTGCGTGCGCGCGGCTTGCCATCCACGTACACCGCTTCTTCCACCAGCGTCTGCGACAGGCCCAGGGCGACGGCGCCGTTGACCTGATGCTCGATGATCGCCGGGTTGACGATGCTGCCCGGGTCGATGGCTTGCCAGATGTCGTGCACCCTGACCTGGCCGTTGTCGATCGAAACCTCGGCAATGACCGCAGCCTCCGAGCCGAACGGTGAGGCCATGGCCACGCCGCGTGCGCGCTTGCTGCCATCCTCGGCGGTGAACGGTCCGCGCTTCCAGCCGCCGGACAAGTCGGCCACTGCGTTCAGCAGGTTGGTCAGTCTCGGGTTGTCGCGCAGCAGGTGCAGGCGCAGTTCAAACGGGTCCTTGCCACCTTTGTCAGCCAGTTCGTCCAGGAATGATTCGTAGAAGAAGTCGTTCAGCGAGTTACCTACCGAGCGCCAGTAACCGAGCATGGCCGGGCCTTTGACATAGATCTGGGCGATGCGCTTGTTGGCGATGGCGTAGGACTTGCCTGACAGCCCCTCAAGCGCGGTCGGGTCGATCTTCTCCCCTTGTTTTCCAGCAAGGGCCTCGGTTGGGCCCTCGGTGGCGCTTACCGCTTCGAGCGCCACTGGCATGCCGTCTGCGTCCAGCCCGGCGCGGAACTTCACCACTGCGACGGGGCGCAGTACATCGCGCAAAAACTCCTCCTCGCGGCTCCAGATAAGCTTCACCGGCCGGCCAACCGCTTTGGCCAGGGCAATGGCCTGCGGGTAGGGGTTGGCAGAGTCGTACAGGAAGTGGCGGCCAAAGAAGCCGCCCAGCAGCGGCGAGTGCAGGTTGATTTGAGCAGGCTCCAGGCCGGTGCGTCTGGCAATGTCGTCACGGAACATGTCCGGGGCCTGGTTGGGCAGCCAGACGTCGAGGCTGCCGTCCGGGTTGAAGCGGGCGAGGGCGGACGGTGGCTCCAGCTGGGCATGGTTCAGGTACTGGTTGTGGTAGCTGGCCTCGACCTGGGTCTTGGCGTTGGCCAAGGCGCCGGCAATATCCCCTCCGTTCTCTTCATCACGGGACGGCCCTTGCACCGTCGCGAGGTGTTCGCGCCAGGCGTCGCTGGAAAAATCGGCCGGCATCGGGCGCACTTTGCTGTCGGCGGCCGGTTCTTTCCAGTCTACCTGCATCGCCTCCACTGCACGCTTGGCGTGCCACCAGCGCTCGGCGACCACGGCCACGGCACCTGGCAGCTGATGCACAGAATGTACGCCTTTCATGGCCTTGACCTGGTCTTCGTTGCGCAGGCTGCCAACCGTCATGCCCAGGCGCGGCGCATGCTGCACGGCAGCGTGGAGCATGCCGTCGACCTTGATGTCGATGCAGTACTGGGCCTTGCCGGTGGACTTGTCGTAGGCATCCAGGCGGCGTACGGGCTTTCCAATCCAGCGAAACTGGCTGGGGTCGCGCAGCTTGACGCTGGCCGGGTCGGGCACCGGCAGGTCCATGGCGCGACCGGCCAGCTCACCGTAGGGTACGGAACGTCCGGTCGTGGTATGTACTACATTACCCGGTGTGGTAGAAAGCTCATCGACCGGTACACCCAGGTGTTCGGCGCCCGCCTGCAGCAGCATGCCCCGGGCGAGCGCGCCCAGACGGCGCATGGTGGGGTAGCTCATGCGCACCGACATGCTGCCACCGGTGATGCGCATGCCGTTCTCCATCACCACGTAGGCTTCGCCCGGTGGTGCGCTATCGACCACGAAATGGGCCGGGTCGACATCCAGCTCTTCACCCACAATCTGCGCCATGGCGGTGAAAGGGCCTTGCCCGCCTTCCATGAAGGGGCTCAGCAGGCGCACCGTGCCGTCCGGGCGAATCTCCAGAAATGCAGGCACCTGGGTGCCGCGTTCCGCAGTTGCCGCAGCGGCTGCTGCTGCCTGCACGCGGGCCGAGCCCATGGGCAGGCCGAAACCTAGCACCAGGGCACCGACTGCGGTGCCGGCAAGAAAGCGCCGACGTGACAGGTTGACCGTTTCGCCCCGCTGCAGCCTGAGCAGTTCGGCGGGTGTATCGACTGGCGTGTTCATCAGGCCTGCTCCCCCTGGGCCAGGTCATGCACAGCGGCATGGATGGCGTTGTAGGTGCCGCAGCGGCACAGGTTGACCATGGCTGCATCGATCTGCGCATCGCTGGGTTTGGGCGTGTGCTTGAGCAGCGCCGTGGCTGCCATGACCTGGCCAGACTGGCAATAGCCGCATTGAGCCACCTGGTGCTCGACCCAGGCGGCGACCACCCGTTTGCCGACGGGGTCGGCTTCGATCGCCTCGATGGTGGTGACCTCACGCCCCACCACACCGGCCACCGGGGTAACGCAGGCGCGCACCACATTGCCGTCCACCAGCACCGAACAGGCGCCGCACTGGGCCAAGCCGCAGCCATACTTGGTGCCGGTCAGCCCCAGGTCATCGCGGATTACCCACAGCAGGGGCGTGTCGGCGTCCGCCTCGACCTGATAGGTCTTCTGATTGATGCGTAGTTCCATGGTTTCACCTGCCCGTCACGGTTGTTGTCGCTGTGTTTTATCTGCATGGGGAATACGTTGTCCCCCGGTGCAGAAACGCTAGCACAGCAGGATGACCGCTGGTCTGGTGGCGGGGGTGGCTTCAGAGGATCAGGCAAGTAATCCGGCGGAATACGCAAGCCAGCTTCGAAAAATCAAGCCTGCGGTCGGTGTTGAACAGGACTTGCGCAACGAAAACCCGGATAATGCCGGCCAATTTCGTTTTGCACGCTTAAATCACGGTAATCCCGCATGGAAATCAAGGTCAATTTTCTCGACAATCTCCGTCTCGAAGCCAAATTCGATGACTTCACGGTGATCGCCGACCAACCTATCCGCTACAAAGGCGATGGTTCGGCCCCCGGCCCGTTCGACTATTTCCTGGCGTCATCGGCCTTGTGCGCGGCTTACTTCGTCAAGCTGTACTGCCAGACCCGCGATATCCCCACCGAAAATATCCGCCTGTCGCAGAACAACATCGTCGACCCGGAAAACCGCTACAACCAGATCTTCAAGATCCAGGTCGAACTGCCCGAAGACATCTCCGACAAGGACCGTCAAGGCATCCTGCGCTCCATCGACCGCTGCACGGTAAAAAAGGTGGTGCAGACCGGCCCTGAGTTCGTGATCGAAGTGGTCGACAACCTCGATGCCGATGCCCAGGGGTTGCTGATGCCGGTGTCGGACACCAGCACCTATATCCCCGGCAAGGACCTGCCGCTGGAGCAGACCATTGCCAACATGTCGGGCATCCTCGCCGGGTTGGGGATGAAGATCGAGATCGCCTCGTGGCGCAACATTGTGCCCAACGTGTGGTCGCTGCACGTACGCGATGCGCAGTCACCGATGTGCTTTACCAACGGTAAAGGCGCCACCAAGGAGGCTGCGCTGGCCTCGGCGCTGGGCGAGTTCATCGAGCGCCTCAACTGCAACTTCTTCTACAACGACCAGTTCTGGGGCGAAGACCTGGCCAACGCCCCGTTCGTGCACTACCCGAACGAGCAGTGGTTCAAGCCGGGCCCGCGCGACGCGCTGCCGACCGAGATCCTCGATGAGCACTGCCTGGCGATCTACAACCCTGACGGGGAGCTACGTGGTTCGCACCTGTATGACACCAACTCGGGTAACACGGCGCGGGGCATCTGTTCGCTGCCGTTCGTGCGCCAGTCCGACCAGCAGGTGGTGTACTTCCCGTCCAACCTGATCGAAAACCTGTTCCTCAGCAATGGCATGAGCGCGGGCAACACCTTGGCCGAGGCGCAGGTGCAGTGCCTGTCGGAAATTTTCGAGCGGGCAGTGAAGCGCGAAATCCTCGAGGGCGAGTTGTGCCTGCCGGACGTGCCGCAAGAGGTGCTGGCCAAATACCCGGCGATCGTCGCCGGCATCCAGGGCCTGGAAGAGCAGGGCTTCCCGGTGCTGGTCAAGGATGCGTCACTGGGGGGCGAGTTCCCGGTCATGTGCGTGACCTTGATGAACCCGCGCACGGGTGGCGTGTTTGCCTCGTTCGGTGCCCACCCGAGCCTGGAAGTGGCGCTGGAGCGCAGCCTCACCGAGCTGCTGCAGGGCCGCAGCTTCGAAGGCCTGAACGACCTGCCGCAACCCACCTTCGAAAGCCACGCGCTGACCGAGCCGAATAACTTCGTCGAGCATTTCATCGACTCCAGCGGCGTGGTGTCGTGGCGCTTCTTCAGCGCCAAGGCCGACTTCGAATTCGTCGAGTGGGACTTCTCCGGGCACGGCGAGGACTCCAACCAGCAGGAGGCCGCGACCCTGTTCGGCATCCTCGAAGACCTGGGCAAGGAAGTGTACATGGCGGTGTACGACAACCTTGGCGCCACCGCGTGCCGCATCCTGGTGCCGGGCTATTCGGAAATCTACCCGGTCGAGGACCTGATCTGGGACAACACCAACCGCGCCTTGTCGTTCCGTGCCGACATCCTCAACCTGCACAGCCTCGACAGCCGCTCGCTGAAGCTGCTGCTCAAGCGCCTGGACAACTGCGATGTGGATGACTACACCACCATCACCACGCTGATCGGTGTCGAATTCGACGAAAACACAGTGTGGGGCCAACTGACCATTCTCGAACTGAAGCTGCTGATCTGCCTCGCGGTGCAGCGTTTCGAGGATGCCAAGGAACTGGTCGAGGCATTCTTGCAGTTCAACGACAACACCGTAGACCGCGGCCTGTTCTACCAGGCGCTGAACGTGGTGCTGGAAGTGCAGTTGGATGACGAACTGGAGATGGATGACTACGAAGCCAACTTCCGCCGTATGTTCGGCAATGCGCGCATGGATGCGGTATTGGGCTCGGTGGACGGCAGTGTCCGCTTCCATGGCCTGACCCCGACCAGCATGAAGCTCGAAGGCCTTGATCGCCACCTGCGCCTGATCGACAGCTACAAGAAGCTGCACGCGGCCCGGGCCAAGTTCGCCTGACAGGCGCTGCGCCCAATCATCGCCGGCAAGCCAGCGCCACAGGTATTGCACCGCTCTTGAGATTTGTGCCGAACCTGTGGACGCTGGGTTGCCTGCGATAAGTCAGGCGCCGTCCTACAGCCCTTTGATCTGGGTGCCATCCTCATTCTGTCTTGCCGCGTTGCCATCCAGGCGCTTAGCGTTCTTTTCCTATCCACTTCAGGTGATGACTATTCGGGCTTAGCAGGCCCCCCTTCGAAAGCCTCCGCCGGTGGTGGCGCTGCACGGACATTGAAAAGCTTGCAGACACAGTACCAACATAGAGCGACGGTCAGGTTGTAGGGGAACAGCACTGCCCAGAACGGCAATTGCCAGTTCTTTTTGCCCTGCATTTCACCGGGCTCGCCGGTTCGCCAGGGGGCATAGTGGCGCCAGGCTTCTGCCGGGGTCAGGCAGATGGCGTGAAGTGGCTTGTGCCACCAGTTGGGTTCACCGGGCGGGGGGAGTTTGTCCGGGCCGTGGTCCATGAAGTGGCGCAGGTATTCCCACACTTCGGCGACATGCTTGACGCCGGGTTCGGTGGGTTCGTTGCTGTCCACCCACAGGCAGTCTTTTTGGTGCAGGCTGCCGTCTTCCCGGCGGGGGGCGAAGGCGAGGGCATAGCTGGTGGTGAAGGAGGAGCCGCCGAATTCTGTGCGTTTGAAAATACCGCCTCCAGTGTTATTCCAATCAATAACTATGAGTGTATTTATGCGTTTGTAATATATTTTTTTGGTGGCTCTATTGAGGTATATGTCAGAGAGTTTTTTTATTAAGAAAACACGGTAGGCTAAGAATGGAGTAAAAATAAATGGTCCGAGGAGCTGTATTGCAATAAATACATATGCCCCTTCCTGTTGGTAATTGATTGAGTGGGTGAAAAAGCCTGTGTAGGATACAATCGCGATGGCTAAAATCGTGGCGGTATACATCTTGGCCATGAAGACTGAGTCGGAAACCCATGGATTTCTAAGCTGTGCTAATGTTGTGGTTATTTTGCTGATTTGTCCGTGGATTTTTGGTTTAATATAAGTGTTTTCATGTGGGCTAAATAACCATGTTGTGGCCACGGCGCTACCTCTCGACATGAAGGGTTGAGATTGAATGAGTGTTGGCGGATAAGCCTTGGTTTGGTAGGAAATTTATTAATAGAGTGCCGCTTTTTGCTCTGGCTGTATCGATTCTAGTTAAGTAGCAGGTCGGCTCAGTATCTGAGGGAATTGCCTTACTGTCGAAGTCCAAGGTGCTTAAGGTGCCATGTAGTGCACCGTCAGGATGGGGACGCGTGACTGCAGACAGGGCCCGGAGGTAGCGCTGCTGACAGAGGTGTCGCTCATGTGCGTTTCCTTTGGGTTGAATGCGCTGGGGCCTCCTCAAATGCTTCGGGAGGCGGTGGCGCTGCTCGGACGTTGAACAGGCGGCAGATGCCATACCAGCAGAGGGCGACGGAGAGGTTGTAGGGAAACAGCACGGCCCAGAACGGCAATTGCCAGTTCTTTTTGCCCTGCATTTCACCGGGCTCGCCGGTTCGCCAAGGGGCATAGTGGCGCCAGGCTTCTGCCGGGGTCAGGCAGATGGCGTGAAGTGGCTTGTGCCACCAGTTGGGTTCACCGGGCGGGGGGAGTTTGTCCGGGCCGTGGTCCATGAAGTGGCGCAGGTATTCCCACACTTCGGCCACATGCTTGACGCCGGGTTCGGTGGGTTCGTTGCTGTCGACCCAGAGGCAGTCTTTTTGATGCAGGCTGCCGTCTTCCCGGCGGGGGGCGAAGGCGAGGGCATAGCTGGTGCTGAACGATGAGCCGCCGTATTCGGTGCGCTTGAAAATGCCACCTCCGGTGTTGGCCCATTCGAATACGAGTACCTTGCTCAAACGTTGGTAGTAGATTTTTTGGGTTGATCGATTGAAGCAGAAAATTGATAAGCGTTTTATGAAATATATTCGATAGGCTAAGAATGGGAGGAAGATTAAAGGTGCAATTAGTGTAAGGAGGATAAAGGTATAACTAAAGGTGTATGGGTTCCAGGCTTCACTGGTGAGTAAGTAAGGGTAGGTGAAGATGACGAGCGCAATGGTCATTGCACAGTACAGCTTTCCCATAAAAACTGAGTCTGTTACCCAGGGGTTTCTCAGGCATAAGGTGGTTTTTGACAAGCTTGATAGTTGCCCGCCAATAGCGGGTTTATGCCCTGAACTTGAGCTTGAGTTGAATATCCAGATGGTTGCCATGATCAGCGCTCCAGACGAAAAATTGACAGGGTCTCAGCCATGGCCGGGAAGTCGCGGGTGCATGGCGCGTTGGTGTAGTGCACCGTCAGGATGGGTACGCGTGAACTGCAGACAGGGCCTGGAGGTAGCGCTGCTGACGGAGGTGTCGCTCATGTACGCTTCCCTTTTTGGGTTGAATGCGCTGGGGCCTCCTCAAATGCTTCGGGAGGCGGTGGCGCTGCTCGGACGTTGAACAGGCGGCAGATGCCATACCAGCAGAGGGCGACGGAGAGGTTGTAGGGAAACAGCACGGCCCAGAACGGCAATTGCCAGTTCTTTTTGCCCTGCATTTCACCGGGCTCGCCGGTTCGCCAAGGGGCATAGTGGCGCCAGGCTTCTGCCGGGGTCAGGCAGATGGCGTGCAGTGGCTTGTGCCACCAGTTGGGCTCACCGGGCGGGGGGAGTTTGTCCGGGCCGTGGTCCATGAAGTGGCGGAGGTATTCCCATACCTCGGCCACATGCTTGACGCCGGGTTCGGTGGGTTCGTTGCTGTCGACCCAGAGGCAGTCTTTTTGATGCAGGCTGCCGTCTTCCCGGCGGGGGGCGAAGGCGAGGGCATAGCTGGTGCTGAATGATGAGCCGCCGTATTCCGTACGCTTAAAAATACCACCGCCGGTATTGCTCCACTCAAAGACCAGTACCTTGCTTAAACGTTGATAGTAGATTTTTTGGGTCGCCCGATTGAAGCAGAAGCTTGATAAGCGTTTTATGAAATATATTCGATAAATGAGGAAAGGTAGGAAAGTGAAAGGCATAAGCAAGAATCCAGTCGCTAATAATGGAGCGGTTTCGTACATGCGCCATATATCCCTGGATAGTAAATATGGGTAAAAGCCGGCAATTGACAGAACAGTTATCGCGCAATACAGCTTTCCCATGAAGACAGAGTCTGTGATCCATGGATTCCTTAAGCATAAAATGGTGTCAGATAAGCTTAATAGTTGCCCTGTGATAGAGGGCTTGTGTCCAGAGTCTGACATTGAGTTGAATATCCAGATGGTTGCCATGATCAGCGCTCCAGACGAAAAATTGACAGGGTCTCATTGTCTTCGTCCAGGCCTTGATTGGCGTTGTAGGTTAGATGAAGTGAGACATGATTTTGGTTGGCGAGTGTGTTTTCGAAATGTAGAACTAAGCCAGCATCTACGAGGTGGCCGGTCGGGCTGATTGGAAAAACGTCAATTCCGTGGTTGTCACGGACGGAGCTCAAACTTCCTGACCATTCACTTACGCCTAGCCTGAATGCAGGCAGCAGCACTGTGAACTCTACGGTTGGTTGGGGGGTGGCTACTTCGTTATGTGTGATAGCTGTCCAATTTGGCGGCGACCAGTGGTTATTCTGATGCCATCGGGTGTCGGCTTTAGTTATGCCGAGGGATAGGGCCTGCTCGGCGGATAGTAGCTTGGGCCCGTAATGTTCATTGTGCCAAGCCTTAATTTCCGTTTGCAGTGAGGTGAAAGCAGGCAGTTTTTTGTCAAAGTCCAAGTTGATGTCGGCGTGCGCCTCTCCATCATTGATGCGATTGCCGAATATGCTACGTGCTGCCCACAGTTCTATTGGGCTGTGAAGGCGTTCATGTGCCTTGGCGTGTAGGTAGAGGCCTCCTGCGATGATGGCTACACCTACGAGGACAAGGGCAGCGGCGGCCCATCCGGCAAAGGGCACAACCGATGTCACGCCTGCAATTGCAAGTCCTGCTTCAAGGACGACAGCGGAACCAATAGCCATGGTGAATCCACCCGCCACAGTGTAACCGGCTGCAGTTAGATCACCATTTTCGTACTGTCGTAGCGCCTTAGTACCGTCCGCGAAAAAACCCAGCGCAATCGCCGGGTATCCGGCTAAACGCGCAAACAGATTGCTACTCAAAAACTTGATAACCCCATTGCCAAAGGCCATGCCCGGCGCTGTGGCACTTAATCTCAGCATGACGGCCTTTTGCGTTGCCCGTACGCTGACCAACGTTGCCGCCGCTGCACCGATCACCCCGAACACAGATGAAGCGAACCCCAGGGTGTATTCCGGTGCATCGCTCTTCTGCAGGCTGTTGTAGGCCGTCTTGAGCGATAAGATGTTGAACCACAGCATCCCCGCGTTTAAACCACCACCACCGCCGGAGGTGAGCAACCCAAGGAAGTTGGGTTTCGCACGCGCAGTGGTGGTCAGCTCGATGGACACCGTGCGGCTACCCGAAATGCGCAACGCTTTCATCTCTTCAACCTGCGCCATGCCGCTCTTCAAATACCGCTGCACCTCCTGGCTAAAGGGGTTTTCCGTAATGGCCTGCTCGGTGATTCGATAGCGCGCCGCCAGCAATCCCAGGGCTTTCTCGGCATTGGCCTCGTGCGCTGCCAGCAACACTTGCTGGCGCAGGCCATGGCTGGCATCCCAACGGGTCTGCCCGCGCAGTCGCTTGAGCACCACGGTATTGACCGACTGGGCGGTGAGGTCGGTGATGTCCGCCATGGCCGGGAAGCGACCGGCGAGCCCTTCGATCACGTTGTCGCTGGCGCCGAACATGGCGCCGATCGAATCGGCTTTGTCCTTGAACGGGTTTTCGCCCTGAGGGCCTTTCATGAACACGTAGACATAGCCCGGGCGCAAAGCGCGGAGGGTGTAGGCCGAGTGCTGCAGCGTGGGGAAGCCTTGTTCCAGGTTGAAGCCTGCATCGGCATAGCGGCAGGCGGGGGCGTCGCCGGTGCGGGGCATGATGGCGTAGCGCAATGGCAGGATGGGCACGCGTGCGCTGCAGGCAGGGCCGGAGGTGGCGCTACTGACGGAGGCATTGGTCATGCGAGCTCCTTGCTCAGAGAGACAGTCTTTTCCAACCAGAGACGCACTGCGGCAACTTTCAGTACTGACAAGACTGAAATGCCGGTATTCATACTGTGCTGGATTTCAGGCCCGACTCTATGCTGTAAGAAGTTTCCTACTTACTTGCTAAGATGCGCGGGCGATCAAGTGTCTGGAATTCAAGTGAAAGACAATGCCTCGATCGCTGCTTTTGGGTCGAGGCTGAAAGTGTAAGATTTTATTTGAATGCATATGTATTGTGTTTGCGCAATATCGTGTGAAAAGTTGCAGTATTTTTGTAGGAAGTTTCCTACTTTGAGATTGTTATATGTTCAGTTTTTGCACTTGGCCATCACTACCTGGCAAGTCCTGGGCGTGCCTCCCGAGCGGCTGGCATAACGCACGCAGTTATTCAGGGATTTCTGTCGCGCAATGCTCAATGTATTGCCCCAGGCCAGGCCGCCTTCCCCGGTAGTGGGGACGGCCTTGGCAAAGCAGTTGGAGCCCACTGCAGGCGTGGCGTAGCGTGCCTTGCTGGCGTTGCTGGAGCAGCCGGCGAGAGCCAGGCTGAGGCTGAGCAGGGTGGCCAGGGCCCAGTACGCGTTTGGTCTGCTCATGTATTCCCCTTCTGCGCTTGGCAGCAAATGCCTTGCAGGATATTTCATTACAGCGAAACGGTGAACTATCGGGGCGTCAAGGGGCTCCTTTGCTAAGCGCACCCTGCGCTTACCTGATGGCGCAAGACCATCAGCCCCTGGGTCACTGAATGAAAAGGAGGCACCGTGACCGCACCTGATCAAACCCTCTACCGCTGTACGCCCAGCCCGCTGCATGCCCTGCTGCTGGCGGGCAGTGTGCCGTTGTTCCTTGGCGCGCTGCTGAGCGATATCGCCTACTACAACAGCTATCAGATTCAGTGGAGCAACTTCGCCGCCTGGCTCATCGCCGGGGCCCTGGTCTTCTGTGGGCTGGCACTGTTGTTCGCGCTGGCCAACCTGATCCGCGCCGAGCGCAAGGGCGGACGCGCTACGCTGTACTTCGTGCTGCTGCTGGTGACTTGGGGGCTTGGGCTGATCAATGCCTTTGAGCATGCCAAGGACGCCTGGGCGGTGATGCCTTCTGGGTTGGTGTTGTCGGTAATCGTGACAGTGCTCGCAGTGGTGGCCGCCTGGACCGGTTTGAGCAACCTGCGTTCAGGAGGTGTGGCATGAAGCCTTTGCATGCATTTAGCCTGTTGGGTGTGGCGCTATTGCTGAGTGCCTGTGGTGGCGACGGCGAGCCGACCCAGGCCCATGGCCCGGACCCGAAACTGCCGGAGCCTCAGCGCGGCTTGCTGCCGAGCATGAAGATTGCGCAACCGGCTGCCTGGGGCGAACTGAAACCGACCGTGCCGGAGGGCTTCAGTGTCACCGCCATTGCCACCGGCCTGAAAATCCCGCGCCAGAGCCTGGTGCTGCCCAATGGCGACATTCTGGTGGCTGAGGGCCGGGGAGGCAGCGCGGCCAAGCTCAAGCCCAAGGATGTGATCGCTAGCCAGATCAAGGCCAAGGGCAATACCCAGGTCAAGGGTGGCAACCGCCTGACCTTGCTGCGCGATGCTGACGGCGATGGCAACTACGAGGTACAGGCCGTGTTTGCGGATAACCTCAACGCACCGTACGGCCTGGCCTATGCCAACGGCAAGCTGTATGTAGCCAACCAGGATGCGCTGGTGCGCTTTGACTACAAGGAAGGCCAGACCCAGGCCGACGGCCCGCCAACCAAGGTCACCGACCTGCCGGCTGAAATCAACCACCATTGGACCAAGGCCCTGACCATCAGCCCGGATGGTCGCTTCTTGTATGTGGGTATCGGCTCGAACAGCAACATCACCGAGCGCGGCCTGGAGGTGGAGATCGATCGGGCCATGGTCTGGCAGGTTGATGCCGAGACCGGCGCACACCGGCCCTATGCCACCGGCTTGCGTAACCCGACGGCATTGACCATCCAGCCGCAGACCGGGCAGTTGTGGACGGTGGTCAACGAGCGGGATGAGCTGGGCCCCGACCTGGTGCCAGACTACCTCACTTCGGTACGTGAAGGCGGCTTCTATGGTTGGCCTTACAGCTACTGGGGGCAGCATGTGGATGAGCGGGTGCGGCCGCAGAACCCGGACAAGGTGGCGGCGGCGATCAAACCGGATTACAGCCTGGGTTCGCATGTGGCTGCACTGGGTGTGGACTTCTCGACCTCGGCAATGGGCGAGCGCTTTGCAGACGGTGTGTTCGTGGGCGAGCACGGCAGCTGGAACCGGCCCAACCCGGTGGGGTACAAGGTGATTTTCGTGCCGTTCAGCAATGGCAAGCCTGCAGGGGAGCCGATCGACTTCGCCACGGGCTTTCGCGGTGAGGATGGCAAGACCCGTGGGCGACCGGTTGGGGTGACGGTGGACCCGCGGGGGGCGTTGATCATTGCCGATGACCTGGCGAATACAGTGTGGCGGGTGACGCGGAATCGCTGAATGCTATCGGGTCAATTCGGCAAATCTTGCTGGCGATGGGCCGCAGAGCGGCCCAATTGCTGACTGACAGGCATTGCGCGTGGGTCAGAAGCGGTAGTTGAAGCTGGCTTCCAGTGTGCGCGGCGCCCCTGGGGTGATCAGGTCGACCGAGCCATGTGCCGAGGCATAGTAGTCACGGTCGAACACGTTCTTCAGGCGCAGCGCGGCATCCCACTGCGGCACGCTGTACAGCAGCGCGGCGTCGAAGGTGGTATAGCCTGGCATCACCACCACATTGTCGAGCGCTGTGTAGCGTTCGTCGACGTAGTTGGCTCCGGCGGCCACACGCCACTCTGGTGTCAGGCTACGTACCAACCAGACATTGGCGCTGTTGCGCGGCGTCAGGGTAGGGGTCTGGCCTTCGTTCGCCACGCCATTGGTCTTGCTGTTGGACTTGGTGATTTCGGCGTCCAGGTAAGCGTAACCGGCATAGATCTGCCACTTGTCGGTGAGATGCCCGCTGACGGTGGCTTCAAAGCCATCGGTACGCTGTTCGCCAGCCAATACGGTCAGGTTGGGGTTGGCCGGGTCGGCAGTCTTCATGTTGGTGCGCTCAAGGCGGAACACTGCGGCGGTCAGTGACAGGCGGCTGTCGAGCAGGTCCCATTTGGCGCCGATTTCATAGTTGGTGGTTTCTTCCGGCTCCAGGTGCTGGTTGCTCGGGCTCACCGCGAACACTTCGCCCGAAGGCTGATAGCTGCGGCTGACCGACACGTAGTAGGACTGGATGGCGTCTGGCTGGTAGACCAGACCCGCACGCGGGCTCCAGGTCTTGTCGGTACGATCCAGGTCGATGTTTTGCACGCGGTCGTCGTCGTACTCCTGGCCAAAGATGTCATAACGCACACCGACCAGTGCCTTCCAGTGCGCGTTCAGCTCGATCATGTCCTGCACGTACAGACCGGTGGTCTGCTGGAAGTTGGTGCCCTTGGACGACAGGTTGGCGGCATGTTCCGGTACCGGTACCGGCACCAAGGCATCACGGTACACCGGTACCTGGGCCACGTTGGTCTGGCTCAGCACGCGCTGGTACTTGTCCTGAAAGCCTGCTTCCACGCCGTACAACAGGTTGTGCTGCATGCCGGCCAGTTGCGCTTGTTGCTTGAGCTCCGTCTGGTTGAACACACCGTACTCATCGCGGGCGACATTGCCGCGGTTGAGCTTGATCAGCAGTTCACCGTCGGGCGCGGTGACGAAGCGCGTCGGGCTGCTGTCGGCCAAGGTGTTGTTGCGGTCCAGGTCGTAGCGGTAGTAACGGCTGGTGTTGGTCAGGGTGAAGTTGTCGTTGATGCGGTAGTCCAGGCTGGCTGTAAGCGAGAACACCTCGCTGCGGGCGTAATCCTGGTCAGCATCGCCAGAGCCAAAGCGCTTGTCGCGGTCCACGTCCACCGGGCGGTTGCCCAGGGCCGGGATGCCGAAGTCGATCAGGCGCTTGTCGTACAGGTAGGTGGCGCCCAGGTTCAGTTCCAGATCGTCCGAGAGACGGAAGTAGGCCGACGGTGCGATGGCCTTGCGGTCGATGTAGCCATCATCGCGGAAGGTGTCGCTGTCTTCGAAGGCACCGGTCACGCGGTAGGCCTGGTTGCTTTGCGGGTCGGCCCAGCCGGTGTCGAACTGGGTTCGGCGTTTGCCTTCGCTGTCGACGTTCATGCCGACTTCGCGCTTGGGCGTGAAGCTTGGTTTTTTGCTGATGCTGTTGATCAGCCCGCCCGAGGAGCCACGGCCATACAGCACCGCGGCCGGGCCCTTGATCACCTCGACACGCTCGATGTTGGACAGATCGCGAAAGTACAGGGCGTCGTCACGCACGCCGTCTATGTACATGTCGCCAATGGCGCTGAAGCCACGGATGGTCACCTGATCGCGTTGGCCGTCGCCGTTGGACAGGCCGATGCCGGGCACGTTCTTCAGCACGTCTTCCATGGACTGTGCGCCTTGGTCCTTGATCACGCTTTCGGGAACGACGTTGACGGTTTGCGGGATATCGCGCAGCGGCGCGTCGATCTTCATGGCGCTGCGGCTTTCACTGGCCTTGTAGCTTTGCTGCTCATAGACGCTGGTGACGGCGGTGGCGGGCAGGGCGAGGCTACTTTGCGTATCGGTTTGGGCGGCAGCGTGGACAGCAGGCACAACGAGCAGGCCCAGCATGGAAATGGATGCTGGGGCAACAGACCTTTTTGCCATTACAGGCGACTCTTTGTTGTTATCGGGAGTCACGAATAGTAACGATTTGCAAATGTAAAGCAAGTGTAAAGAATTCGCATTAGCTATAACAGTGATTTCGGCGACGAAATGCGTCGCCAGCCGAGAGGGCCGGCAAGGCGGCCGGTAATGGCTATGCTTGTCAGCGCGTGAGCCTTTCACGCGCCTATTCGGACTTGATCACAGGGAAGCACGCCTATGAACCCCATTCGTACTCTCGCTCGTGCTGTAACCCTTGCCACGCTGGCCTCTGCTGCCAGCTTCACGGTACAGGCTGCCGGTATCCCCATCGGGAGCGAGGCGCTGGAAAGCCATGTCACCACACAGGTAACGGCTATCGACCTGGCCACCCGACAAGTCACGGTGAAAGGCCCTGACGAGAAGAAGGATGTGACGTTCCAACTGACCGAAAAGGCCAAAGCGCTGCCCAACCTTAAAGTCGGTGACCAAGTCGACATCTACGTGACACGCGCCGTGGCCTATGTGCTCAATCCGGAAGTGGGGGGGGCGCCGAAAGCGACTGAAGAGTCCGGTACCATCCGTGCAACCGAGCAAAATCCCAACCCGGGCGGCGAGGCGTTCCGCCAGGTCAAGGTTACCTCTCAGATCAAGAAGATCGACCTCAAGACGCATGAGGTGAGCTTGTTGCCACCGGAGGGCAAGCTGCAGGTGGTCAAGGTCGAGAACCCAGACCTGCAGAAACGCATGAAGAACCTCAAGGTTGGCCAGACGGTTGACGCGATCTACACCGAAGTGCTGCGCGTCGAAACCTCGCGCTGATCTCGGCCGTTGCCGACCTCGGTTACTCGCCTACGATCGGCCGTTTGCGGTCCGGGCAGGCTGGTGCCGGGGAGCGGGCCTCAGTAGCCGGCGGCTTCGATCAAGGGCTGGGGCTCTGCACGTTAGGGGTAGTCGACTTGTGGTGTGTCACTGCCGCAGGCTTCGGGTAGCCCGGGTCTGGATGCGCTGTGAGGCCTTGCAGGCCGGGGGATGGCGCTGAAACAGCTGAAGTACCCAGTCGGGGCGGGTCTTGCTGGCATCGTTGAGCCAATTGGCGACTGAGTCCTGGGCGTATTTCTCAGCTTCGGCCAGCAGCGGTACCAGCAACGGCTCGGCCACTTCTGGTTGTTGCTTGAGCGTGGCAATGTGCTCGCACCAAACGCCACGCGGGCGCAGGATCTCGATGCAGAACCGACGTACCAGCGGGTCGGCATCACCGGTATGGCGGCCGAGTAGCGCCAGGGCGGCTTCAAGGTGCTGGGCCATGCGCGGGCGCAGGGCGATCCAGGCCCATTCACGTACGCCGAAGTGCTCATCGCGGGCGAAGCGAAACTGCGCCAGCAGGGCATCTTCCGCTGGCTGCGAGCGTGACAGGTACGCTTGGGCGAACGCCGCCCAGCTGCGCACGGTATCGGACGGGTGCGTGCAGCATTGCTCGAACACCTGCTGGCGCAAGGACTCGGCGGCCTGCTCCAGCCACTTGCCCAGCGCCAGGCCAATGGCCGCCACTTTTTTTGACAGGCCCAGTGCCTGGGCCTGGGCCGCACTGGCAGCGAGGTGCTCTACCAATGCTGCTGGCAGTTGGCCTGTCAAGGCGTTGACCAAGGCGGCTTGATCCACCGCCAGGCATTCGGCCAGGTTGCGGGTTGGCAGGTGGCCACGGTCGATCAGGGACTTTCGTTCGTCGCTCATGGCTAAGGCTCCATGGCAGTGGCACGGTGCAGTCGATTGTCGGCCATGCGCACGCCGGCCGGAAGGAATGTTTCAGTATGCAGGGTACGAATAGTTTAAGTGCAGGATTTTGATTTCTATCAGTACTGGGGCATGCAGCATCATGGTTGCCATCGATACCTTGGATGAGGACTGCCATGTTCAGTAAATCAATGCTTCTGCTGGCGCTTCCTGTGGCCATGGCGTTGCTTGCCGGTGCGGTGTTGCCGTTTCAGGCCGCAGGTAATGCTGCGGCAGGTCGGGCACTTGGGCACTGGCTGTGGGGGGCTTTCACATCGTTGACGGTGAGCATGCTGGTGGTGATCGCTGCCCTGCTGATTATCCGGGTACCGGCGCCAGACATGGGCAAGGCCCTGCAGGGGCCTTGGTGGTTGTGGATTGGTGGCGTGCTCGGGGCAATGTATGTAGCCGGTGCCGCCGCACTCACCCCTAAACTTGGCGCAGCAGGGTTCCTGGTACTGGTGGTGGCGGGGCAGATCATCACGGCAGTGCTTGCCGACCACTACGGGGTGATGGGGCTGGGTGGCAAGCCGCTCAGCCTGGCCAGGGTGGCCGGCGTGGTGCTGATCCTGTGCGGAGTGCTGCTGGTACAGGGCACTTGGGCAACGGCGTCACCGGCCCACCCCACGGCAGCTGTGAAGGCGCAAGAAAACTGATCAGCGCCCTGGTTGACTGCAGGCCCATACGGTTTCGCGCAACCAGCGGTGCCCGGGGTCACTGTCCTTGCGGTTGTGCCAGGCTTGCTGATAGTCGAACGAGGGGATGGCCAGTGGCGGTGTGAACTGGCGCAGTGTCTTGTGTTGGCGCAACGACCCCACAGCGCGGCTGGCCACTGTCAGGATCAGGTCGGTGCCGGCCAGCACTTCGACTGCCGCACTCCAGTGTGGCAAGGCCAGGGCAATACGGCGCTGCAAGCCCCGGGCGGCCAGTGCACGCTCGATTTCATCGAAAGCATCCGGGCGCATGGCCATCAATACATGTGGGCGTGCCAGCCAGTCTTCCAGGGCCATATCGCCACTGGCAGGCAGGACCTGGCGATCGGCAACGCTGATGAAGCGATCGGCAAACAGGGGCTGGGCGGTGATGTCCTGAGGCAGTTCGGGGAACAGGCCCAGGGCCAGATCCAGTTCGCCATCGAGCAATTGCGCCAACATGGTTTCACGGCTGGCCTGGCTGATGGCCAGGTCCACCCCGGGCGCGACTTGGCGCAGGTGGCGCAACAGGTGCGGCAGGATGATGCGCGAAGCGTAGTCGGACAGCGACAGCCGGAACCGGCGCTGGGCCTTGGCTGGTTCGAACAGCGGGGTGGCCAGCAGGCTTTCAAGATTGCTCAGTGCATCCTGTAGCGGTTGTGCCAGCGATTGGGCGCGGGCGGTAAGGGCCATGCCGCCACCTTGGCGTACTAGCAAAGGGTCGTCGAAGTGTTTGCGCAACTGCGCCAAGGCGTGGCTGACCGCCGGTTGACTGCGGTGCAGGCGCAAGGCTGCACGGGTCACGTGCCTTTCGCTGAGCAAGGCGTGCAGGGCGAGCAGCAGGTTGAGGTCGATCTTGCGCAGTTCATCCATCGGGTGAATGGCCTTGGTCATTTCTGGCGACTTGAATCAGCTTAACAAATGCTTTGTGTACTCCTACAACGATTGTGTCGGCTGCTGGGCGTATACTCCCCGTCCGTTTAACTATTGTCCGAGTATTTTGATGGGCCTTTCCGCAACTGCCACGCCTGAACCACGTCGCCTCGGCGCGCCATTGATCGCCTTGACCTTGATGCTGGCCAGTGCCTGGTTCCTCAACCTCAATGCCGGCTTCAAGCAGGTAGTGTTGCTGCTGGTCGGCACCGCCCTTGGCCTGACGCTGTACCACGCCGCCTTCGGTTTCACCTCAGCCTGGCGGGTGTTTATCAACGAGCGCCGTGGCGCGGGCCTGCGTGCGCAGATGGTCATGCTGACCCTGGCGGTGCTGCTGTTCTTCCCGGCGTTGTCAGCTGGCAGCCTGTTCGGTAACCCGGTCACTGGTCTGGTTGCCCCTGCGGGTGTTTCAGTGGTGTTCGGTGCGTTCATTTTCGGCATCGGCATGCAGTTGGGTGGCGGCTGCGCATCGGGCACGCTGTTTACCGTGGGGGGAGGTAATGCGCGCATGCTGGTGACTCTGCTGTTCTTCGTCATCGGCTCGGTCAGCGCCACCCACCATGCCGATTGGTGGTTTGCCTTGCCGTCGCTTCCGGCCACCTCGATCGTGCAGGTGTGGGGGATAGGGCCTGCGGTGCTGGCAAGCCTGGCAGTGTTCGGGCTGATCGCCTGGGCCACCGTGGTGCTTGAGAAGCGCCGGCATGGCGCGCTTGAAGCACTGCCTGCCAGCGAGCACCAAGGCCTTCGACGCTTCCTGCGTGGCCCCTGGCCCTTGCTGTGGGGCGCCATCGCCCTGGCCTTGCTGAACTACGCGACCTTGGCGCTGGCGGGGCGGCCTTGGGGCATTACCTCGGCTTTCGCCTTGTGGGGGGCCAAGGTCCTCAGCGGGCTGGGTGTGGATGTCGGTAGCTGGGTGTTCTGGCAGGCACCGGCCAATGCCAAGGCTTTGGCTGCGCCGCTGTGGCAGGACATCACCACGGTAATGGACCTGGGCATCGTACTGGGTGCCTTGCTGGCGGCGGGCCTGGCCGGGCGCTTTGCGCCAAACCTGAAGATTCCGCTGCCGTCGCTGGTGGCCGCAGTGATTGGCGGCCTTCTGCTGGGCTATGGTTCGCGCCTGGCTTACGGCTGCAACATTGGTGCTTACTTCAGTGGTATCGCCTCGGGTAGCTTACATGGCTGGTTGTGGCTGGTGGCGGCCTATACCGGTAACCTGATAGGCGTGCGCCTGCGCCCCTTGTTCTTCGTCGGTGAACGGCGCCCTACGATGCTGACTGGCTGCTGATGCACTGACTGAATTGCTGCAAGGGGTGCAGAAATCATCTGCATCCCGCCTGATTGTTCAACTTTTGCTTCTTGTTTAGCCTGACTCGAGCACTCATTCAGCAGGATTCGATCATGGCTACCCGCATCATTCTCAATAGCACCGGCGCTGCCGATGTGATGCAGCTTGAACACGTAGCAGCACAATCTCCAGGGCCTGGCCAGGTCTGGCTGGAGCAGACGGCCATGGGCGTGAACCCGCTGGATGTGTTGCAGCGCAAGGGGGGAGCAGCGCTGGCATTGCCTTCAGGCCTGGGACTGGAAGGCGCTGGCAGGGTCTCGGCCATTGGCGATGGGGTGCACAACGTGCAGGTGGGCGACCGGGTCGCTTACGCGATGGGGCCGGTCGGTGCCTATGCCAGTGGCCGGCTGTTCCCGGCCGAGCGGCTGGTTCCGCTGCCGCCGCAGTTGGAGGACGAGGCCGCCGCAGCGGTGCTGTTCAAGGGAATCACGGCGCAATATCTGTTGAAAACCACCTATGCCGTAGGGCCGGGCACCCAGGTGTTGTTGTACGGTGCGGCCGGTGCTTTGGGCCAGCTGATGGTGCCTTGGGCGCGACACCTGGGGGCGACGGTGATAGGGGTGGTATCGCGCCTGCAAAGTGTGGAGCGGGCACGGGCGGCGGGTTGCCAGCATGTGCTGGTGTTCGACGCAAAAACCTTGGCCAGCCAGGTGCGTGAGCTGACCCAAGGCCAAGGTGTGGACGTAGTGTACGATTGCGTGGGCAAGGTGTCGCTTGAGGCCTCGTTGGGCAGCCTGAGGGTGCGCGGCTTGTTGGTATCGTTCGGCGGCACCTCCGGTGCACCGCCTGCCATCGAGGTTGCCACGCTCAATGCCAATGGCTCGCTGTACCTGACCCGGCCATCGCTCGCAGCACACACCCGCACTGTCGAGGAGTACCAGCAGCGCGCGGCCGATGTGCTGGCAGCGGTTGCCGAAGGTATCGTCCAGCCTCGGGTCTGGCGATGCTTCCCGCTGGCTGAAGCAGCCAAGGCCCATGAATGCCTGGAGCAAGGGCGGTCGGAGGGCGCGCTGGTGCTGACTGCCTGATCCGCCCCCTGATTTCACTGCCCTGAGCCGAGCCTTGCCATGGATACCTTCGACAGTCGTCGCGCTGATGAACTTGCCACCCTGCTGGCCTTGTATGAGCAGGGCTCGTTTGCTGCCGCCGGGCGGCAACTGGAGCGCCACCCTACGGTGCTGTCGAAACGCCTGAGTGCTTTAGAGACGCGGCTGGGCATTCGCCTGGTGGAGCGCAGTACGCGGCAGCTGCGCTTTACCGATGAGGGCGAGCGGCTGGTAGCCAAGGTTCTCGAGGCTAGCCGGCTGATTGCCGAAGCGGAGGAAGAGGCAGCCGAAGGTGCGGCAACGGTTCGTGGGCGTCTGCGTCTGGCGTTGCCGGCGGCCATGGGCCGACGCTGGTTGAGCGGCATGCTGGCCGACTTTGTACTGGCCTACCCGCAGGTAATCGTGGAGACCGAGTATGCCGATCGTTTCGTCGACCTGATCGGCGAGGGTTTCGACGCCGCGATCCGGATTGGTGAGCTGGCGGACAATCGTCTGGTGGCAAGTAAACTGTGCGATCACGTGCGGATCCTGTGCGCTTCTCCTCAATACCTTGCTCGGCATGGGGAACCCGCGCAGCCGGAAGATTTGGCGGCGCATAACTGTTTAGGTTTCAATGGTTTGCGATCGTTTCCTGAATGGCGCCTTATGAGCGATACGCGACAGACAAGTGTCAAAGTTGCTGGCAGCCTTCGCAGTAATGACAACGAAGCGCTGCTGGAGGCGGCGCGGCGCGGCGTGGGGATTGTGGCCGGAGGTGACTGGCTCATGGGCGAGGACCTGGCCAGCGGATGCCTGGTAAGGGTGCTTGCGCAATGGCAGCTGGACAAGGCGGCGGGCATTTACCTGGTACGGCCGACCGCACGCCTGAACACGGCAGCGATGGGCGTCTTTAAGGCCTGGCTGGAAGATCGCTTCAAGGCAGGCCCTCCATGGAGACGCTGATGCGGCCTTTGCAGGCGTGATAAGTAAAGAGTTATCGTCTTGCAACGGCATGCTGAACGCACTGCTCGAAGTACGTCTGCTTGATCGCTGCTGGCTTGAGCCGCGAGCGGCTGTTGTAGGTTTGCTCGGTAATGCCGAAGGCAGTCATGCGCATCCAGGGTTTGGGGAATTTGCGTACCTGCAGCTTCTTGCGCGTGGCGTACAGGGTTACCCCGGAAAGCTTGGCCTGTTGGGCCTCGGCGGCTATCTGCGCGCCCCAGCCGCAGGTGTGGCGATCGTTCTGGCTCAGTGCCCTGGCCTGGGCGCCGAAAGCGAGGGTGGCCAGCAGGCAGCCGGCCATCGTTGCTAGAAGTACTCGCATGTTGCTGTCCTAAGCATCTGAAAGAAAACGGAGTTTGCCTTCGCTTTCCGCAGCCGTGGGCCAGCAATTTGCCGTCAGGGCACAGCCATGCGCAGGGGACTGGCCTTCGGCTTTTGCAGGCTTGTCCAGGCCAGGCTGGCAACCCAGAGCACCGAAACACCATAGTTAAGGCGTTGATACAGGCCGAACAGCTGGCCACTCTGCGCCGCTTGGCCCATCAACGCGACGGTGATGATCGCCAGCACCACGCAAGCCAGGGAAAACAGCGCCAGGGCGGGGGAGCCGGCAATGCGGTTGCCTAGCCACGCCCATAGGGCGCTGGCCAAGGTCAGCGAGAGGAACATCAGCAGACCAAACAGGTTATGCAGTTGCTGCGAGGTAGATGGCTGTACCGGTGCACACCCCTGGTCGCAGGGGAACCAGCCGGTGCCCAAACTGCCCATGCCATGCAGCAACACCAGGCCCGCACTCAGCAGCGCCAGCTTCGAGCTGTGCCAGCGCCGCATCAGGCCCCAGGCAAACAGGGCAAACAGCAGGGCTAGAGGGTAGTTGTTGACCCGTGGTGACCAGCTGTGGGTTGGCGAGCCTGCCGCGCCAAGCTGGCTCATGGCCTGTTGCAGGTGATCATAGCCAGGGTAGGCCTGGGCGGTGAGCCATACCCCCGCCAGCAGCCAGAGGGGGATCAGCAGGCCACTGCCGAGCAAAAGGCGGTCGAGGGTTTTCATACTGCAGATTCCTTCCATGGAACAGTGAGCGTGGAGGCGTACAGTACAGGCTCGCGCAGGCCATGGGCCAGTGATTCTGCGCGTTTTTTCATGGGGCCAGGGACTGCAAAGATGGGCAATAAATACCGCACGGGGTGTATGTGATCGTACAACCGCTTGCGCTATGATGAGCGCTGTCTTCCAAGGTGAAATACAGGGCAATGACAGAGCAGCAGGTACAGGCAAGGACCCGGCGCAAGCCGCGCAGTCTGGCCCAGGAACTGGTCACGGTGCTGACCGAACGCATTCGCAGCGGCCAGCTCAAGCGCGGCGACAAGCTGCCGACCGAATCGCAGATCATGGCCGAAGAGGGCGTCAGTCGCACGGTGGTGCGTGAGGCGATCTCGCGGTTGCAGGCCGCCGGGCAGGTAGAGACTCGCCACGGCATCGGTACATTCGTGCTGGATGCACCGGCTACGGGCGGTTTCCGTATCGACCCGGCCACCGTGGTCACCCTGCGCGAAGTGCTGGCGGTGCTGGAGTTGCGCATTGCCCTGGAGATCGAGTCGGCCGGGCTGGCAGCCCAGCGGCGAAGCGACGAAGCCCTGGCCGGTATGCGGGCGGCGCTGGACGAACTCAACGAGGGGGCGGCCCACGCCACTGATGCGGTGTCGGCGGACTTCCAGTTCCACCTGCGCATTGCCCAGGCCAGCGGCAACCACTACTTCGCCGACATCATCAACCACCTGGGTACTAGCATCATCCCGCGCACCCGGCTGAATTCGGCGCGCCTGGCCCATGATGACCAGGCGCATTACATGAGCCGCCTGATGCATGAGCACGAGGCGATCTATGAGGCGATTGCCCGGCGTGACAGCGAAGGGGCGAAGATGGCCATGCGCATGCACCTGAGCAACAGCCGCGAGCGCTTGCGCCAGGCGCATGAGGCGGCTGAAGCGCAAGGAACCTGAAGCCTTTGCTGCCTGTACTGGCCTCTTCGCGGGCAAGATAGCCCTGTCGAAGCGGGCTTGCCCGCGAAAAGGCCAGTACAGTCAAAAAAGAAAAGCCCCGCCGTGCGCAGGGCTTTCCTGTTTCTGGCAACCAGTCAGATCGCCCCGTCACTCCACTGACCGTTCACCAACCGCCGCAGCCCCAGCGGGTTGCCGTCGCGCAGTGCCTCAGGCAGCAGCGTCTGCGGGTAGTTCTGGTAGCACACCGGGCGCAGGAAGCGGTCGATGGCCAAAGTGCCGACCGAGGTGCCACGCGCATCGGAGGTCGCCGGGTACGGGCCGCCGTGCACCATGGCATCACAGACTTCGACACCGGTCGGGTAGCCATTGACCAGGATTCGCCCGACTTTCTCCTCCAGCAGCGGCACCAGCCAGGCGAAGGCATCGAAGTCCTCCGCTTCGCCGATCAGCGTCGCGGTCAGCTGGCCGCGCAGGCCGAGCAGCGCGTCGCGCAGTTGGTCGTTGTCCTGCACCTCTACGGCCACGGTGGTGGGCCCAAACACTTCTTCCTGCAACAGCGGGTCGGACTCGACCAGCAGGCGTGCATCGGCCTTGAACAGCTGAGCGCGCGCCTGGTTGCCTTCCTGCACCTGGCCGGCCACATGCTCGATACCGGCATGAGCATGCAGGTGTTCAAGGCCGCCAATGTAGCTGCGCAGGCCGCCAGCATTGAGCATGGTTTGCCCGGCTTGCTGGTCCAGGTACTGGCCAAGGTCGGCGAGCAACTGGCTGTACTGTGGCGACTGCAAGCCAATCACCAGCCCAGGGTTGGTGCAGAACTGCCCGGCACCCATGCACACGGACCCCGCCAACTCGCGGGCAATGGCCTCGCCACGTTTGGCCAGGGCGCCTGGCAGGATGATGACCGGGTTGATGCTGGACATCTCGGCGAACACCGGGATTGGCTGCGGGCGCTCAGCGGCCATGCGGCAAAGGGCATCACCGCCTTTCAGCGAGCCGGTGAAGCCAACCGCCTGGATGGCCGGGTGCTTGACCAGCCACTCGCCCACGCCGCCACCAAATACCATGTTGAACACGCCCTTGGGCATGCCGGTCCGCTCAGCGGCGCGCACGATGGCGCAGCCAACCAGGTCGGCCGTGGCCATGTGGCCGCTGTGCGCCTTGAATACCACCGGGCAGCCTGCGGCCAGGGCGGCGGCGGTATCACCCCCGGCGGTGGAGAAGGCCAGCGGGAAGTTGCTGGCCCCGAACACGGCGACCGGGCCTACACCGATGCGCATCTGGCGCAGGTCTACGCGTGGCAGCGGCTGGCGCTCGGGCAGTGCCAGGTCGATGCGTGCGCCGAGAAAGTCGCCGCGGCGCAGCACTTGGGCGAACAGGCGCATCTGCCCGCTGGTGCGGCCGCGCTCGCCCTGGATGCGGGCGGCGGGCAGGGCGGTTTCGCGGCAGACGATGGCGACGAAGGCGTCATCCAGTTCGTCGAGTTCAGCGGCGATGGCGTCGAGGAACTCGGCCCGACGCGCCGGGGCCAGTTGGCGGAAATCGGCGAAGGCTGCGGCAGCGGCCTTGGCGGCTTGGTCCACTTCGGCTTCGGTGGCCTGGGCAAAGCTGTAGGGCAGGGCTTCGCCAGTGCTGGCGTCCAGGCTCTGCAGGCGCTGAGGGCCAGCGGCACTGCGCTGACCGGCGATGAAGTTATGGCCGAGGATCTCAGGCATGGGGTGCTCCTGTGGGATTGAGAATGGCGTGTGTGAATGCGTGGTCAGGGCTGCGGCATCAGGTAATGGGCGCCGGGTTGAACAGGGTGATGTCGTTGTGCAGCCGGTGTTGTTCGGCCCAGGTCTGCTTGCGACCGCTGGCTACGTCCAGGTAGTAATGGAACAGCTCCCAACCCAGCTCCTCGATGGTCGAGCGACCACTGGCGATGCGACCGGCGTCGATGTCGATCAGGTCGGGCCAGCGCTGGGCCAGTTCGCTGCGGGTACACACCTTGACCACCGGCGCCATGGCCAGGCCATACGGGGTGCCGCGGCCGGTAGTGAAGACGTGCAGGTTCATGCCGGCCGCCAGTTGCAAGGTGCCACAGACAAAGTCGCTGGCCGGGGTGGCGCAGAAAATCAGGCCTTTGCGGTTGACCCGCTCGCCTGGGCCGAGCACACCCTGGATAGCGCCGCTGCCCGACTTCACGATCGAACCCAGCGATTTCTCGACGATGTTCGACAGCCCGCCTTTCTTGTTGCCCGGTGTGGTGTTGGCGCTGCGGTCGGCGGCGCCTTGCTGCAGGTAGCGGTCGTACCAGTCCATTTCGCGCACCAGCGCGTCGGCAACGTCCTGGTTTTCCGCGCGCGAGGTCAGCATATAGATCGCGTCGCGCACCTCGGTCACTTCAGAGAACAGCACGGTGGCGCCAGCGCGGACCAGCAGGTCGGCGGCATAGCCCAGTGCCGGGTTGGCGGTGATGCCCGAGAAGGCGTCGCTGCCACCGCATTGCATACCGAGGATCAGTTCGCTGGCCGGGACCGTTTCGCGGCGGCGCTGGTCGAGCTTCTTCAGGCGGGTTTCGGCCAGGTCCATGATCTGCTCGATCATTTCAACAAAGCCAAGGCTGGCATCTTGCAGGCGGTACAGCCATGGGTCGCTGAGGTCCACCGAAGGGTCGTTGTCGTGCATCACCTGGCTGGCTTGCAGTTTTTCACAGCCCAGGCTGATCACCAGCGCCTCGCCGCCGAGGTTTGGGTTGCGCGCCAGGTTGCGCACGGTGCGGATCGGGATGTAAGCGTCGCGGGCGTTGATTGCCACACCGCAGCCGTAGCTGTGGGTAATGGCCACCACGTCATCGACGTTGGGGTATTTGGGCAGCAGTTCGTTGCGAATGCGCTTGACTGCATGTTCCAGCACGCCGGTCACGCACTGCACGGTGGTGGTGATGCCGAGGATATTGCGGGTGCCGACAGTGCCGTCGGCGTTACGATAGCCCTCGAAGGTGAAGCCCTCAAGCGGCGGCAGCGGTTGTGGCACTGCATCACAGCGCGGCAGGCTGTCCAGTTCCGGGGCGGCCGGCATGGCCAGCTGGCTTTCCTGCACCCAGCTGCCTTGGCGCAGGTCTTCCAGCGCGTAGCCGATGATTTGCCCGTAGCGGCGCACGGGCTCGCCCTTGGCGATGGCCACGGTGGCCACCTTGTGGCTTTGCGGTACGCCTTCGATCAGGGTCAGGCCGTCGGCGAAGCGGGCGCCTTCGCCCAAGCCGCCGTCGTTGACGACGACCACGACGTTGTCGTCGTCGTGCAGGCGGACGTAGCGGGGCGAGTCGGAATGTTCGATCAACTGCATGTTTGGGCCCTACTTGTCAGGTTCTCAGGCTTTTGTACATCCGCCCATGCCGGGCGACCCGGCGCGGGCGTGTTTTTTCAGTGACGGGAGCTGGCCAGTTCGCCGTCGGTGGCAGGCTCAGCGTGTGGCTTCGGGGCAGCATCACGCAATTCGATACGCTTGATGGGGCCGACGATAACCAGATAGCTGAATACCGCGACCAGCGCGTTGGCACCCACGTACACAAGCGCCCACTTGAACGAGCCGGTGGCGCTGATGATGTAGCCGATCACGATAGGGGTGGTGATCGACGCGATGTTGCCGAAGGTGTTGAACAGGCCACCGGACAGCCCGGCGATCTGCTTGGGTGAAGTGTCCGCGACCACCGCCCAGCCCAGTGCGCCAATGCCCTTGCCGAAGAACGCCAGCGTCATGAAGCCAACCACCATCCACTCGGCATCGACGTAGTTGCAGAACACCATGGTGGTGGACAGCAGCAGGCCACAGACAATCGGCAGTTTGCGCGAGAAGGTCAGCGAGTTGCCGCGGCGCAGCAGCCAGTCGGAGATCACACCACCCAGGACGCCGCCGATAAAACCACACACCGCCGGCAGCGAGGCGATGAAGCCGGCCTTGAGAATGGTCATGCCACGTTCCTGCACCAGGTACACCGGGAACCAGGTGAGGAAGAAGTAGGTGATGGCGTTGATGCAGTACTGGCCCAGGTATACGCCCAGCAGCATGCGGCTGGTCAGCAACTGCTTGATGTAACCCCATTTCGGGCCGTCGCTGCCGCGCTTCTGGTCCATGTCGACCAGGCCGCCGTTCTGCTCGATGTGCTCGAGCTCGCTTTGGCTGATGCGCGGGTGTTGGCGCGGGTTGTAGATGGTCTTCAGCCACACCATCGAGAAGATGATGCCCAGCACACCCATGACCACGAAGACGTGCTCCCAGCCGAAGCTGAACACGATCCAGCCCATGATCGGGGCGAACAGTGCAGTGGCGAAATACTGCGCCGAGTTGAAGATGGCCGACGCCGTGCCGCGTTCCTGGGTCGGGAACCATGCGGCGACGATGCGCGCGTTACCCGGGAATGACGGGGCTTCGGCGAAACCGACCAGGAAGCGCAGGGTGAAGAGGGTGACCACGGCCCAGGCAACCGGCAGGCCACCGACAAAACCCTGCAGCAGGGTGAACAGCGACCAGGTGAAGATGCTGAAGGCGTAGACGTTCTTGGAACCGAAGCGATCGAGTAGCCAGCCACCAGGAATCTGGCCAGCCACGTAAGCCCATCCGAAGGCGGAAAAGATATAACCGAGGGTTACGGCGTCAATGCCGAGGTCTTTCTGCAGGCTGGAGCCTGCGATTGCAATGGTGGCGCGGTCGGCATAGTTGATCGTGGTCACCAGAAACAGCATGAACAGGATCAGGTAGCGCACATGCGTTTTCTTAGTCGCTTGCATGCTGGCAATACTCCCACTAGTTATTTTTGTGCGGGCTCACGAATTGTAACCGGAGTGGGGCAGGCCCACTCCGGGCGCGGCATCTGGCAGGCCGCGGGCAGCGCTTACTGCGGGCCCATCTTGTCCATCAACGCGGCGAGCATTTCGTACTCTTCGGCGGTGAGGTCGGTCAGCGGGGTACGCACCGGTCCGGCGTCGTAACCGGCAATTCTGGCGCCGGCCTTGACGATGCTCACGGCGTAGCCGGCCTTGCGGTTGCGGATGTCCAGGTAGGGCAGGAAGAAATCGTCGATCAGCTTGGCCACGGTGGCGTGGTCGTCACGGGCGATGGCGTTGTAGAAGTCCATGGCGGTTTTCGGCACGAAGTTGAACACCGCGGAGGAGTAAACCGGTACGCCCAGGGCCTTGTAGGCAGCAGCATACACTTCGGCGGTCGGCAGGCCACCCAGGTAGCTGAAGCGCTCGCCCAGGCGACGACGGATCGACACCATCAGCTCGATATCACCCAGGCCGTCCTTGTAGCCAATCAGGTTCGGGCAGCGCTCGGCCAGTTTTTCCAGCAGGTCGGCGTTCAGGCGGCAGACGTTGCGGTTGTACACCACCACACCGATGTTTACCGATTTGCACACCGCTTCGACGTGGGCGGCGACGCCGTCCTGGCTGGCTTCGGTCAGGTAGTGCGGCAGCAGCAGCAGGCCCTTGGCACCCAGGCGCTCGGCTTCCTGCGCGTATTCGATGGCCTGACGGGTGGAGCCACCGACACCGGCGAGGATCGGCACCGAAGTGGCGCAGGTGTCGACCGCGGTCTTGATCACCTGGCTGTATTCGCTGGCGGCCAGGGAGAAGAATTCACCTGTACCGCCAGCGGCGAACAGCGCGCTGGCGCCGTAGGGGGCCAGCCACTCAAGGCGCTTGATGTAGCCAGCCGGGTTGAAGTCGCCCTGGGCATTGAAGTCGGTGACCGGGAAAGACAGCAGGCCGTGGGAGAGGATGGATTTGAGTTCTTGTGGATTCATTGTTGTTGGCATCCTGTGGCGCTTGGGTGAGGGGTGTTGTTTTGCGTTGGATGTAAGTTATCGTACAACCTACGTGATGACTAGTCCTTTTTCAGAATTTTGTGTTCTCGCCACGGTGGTTGTCTGGATATATGTGTTGTGGCGCAGATCGAGCGCCGCCCGCGCGGCGCTTCGCGGGTAAACCCGCTCCTACGTTTGTTTCGGGCCAGTTATGCCTGTGGCATTTGCGCGCGAACGCCTTGGCGCACGCCTCGATATCGCGTCGTACAAACAAGGCGGTCGCGCGCGTCTGAAACAGGCGATACTGGCCCGAAACAAACGTAGGAGCGGGTTTACCCGCGAAGCGCCGCGCGGGCGGCGCTCGATTTCACAGGCGCAGCAGGTACGACGACAAACACATAGCAGTCATCGTATCTCTTAAGGGAAAGGAAAAAACGATCGCGGAGACAGGCACAAGCCCGCCGCCCGATTCCACGGGAAGAGTTCTGGGACCAGCAGAGGGTGACCGGGGAAGCGGGGGCGGCCTTGCGCCGCCCCGCGATCAAAGCAGAGGAAACTGAAGGTCAGGCCGCGTGCTGGCGCTTGATTTGCGCCTTGCGTACCTGGGCCCGGCAAGCATCGCCGAAAGCCTGGAAGATCTTTATCGAATCAGGGTTCTTCGCCGCTTGCCATTCAGGGTGCCACTGCACCGCGAACAAGAACGGCGAAATGCTTGGCGCGTGAATCGCTTCGACCAGGCCATCTTCGGCACGGGCGATCGCTTCAATACCGGCGCCAAGCTTGTGCAGGCCTTGGCCATGCAGCGAGTTGACGCGAATCTCATCGGTACCCAGGGTGTCGTGCAGCCAGCTGCCCGGCTGGATCTTCACCCCATGGACCTGGGCGTACTGCACTTCGACCGGGTCTTCCGGGTTTTCCCGGTGGTCATTGAACCCAGGTTCGGCATACACCTTCTGGTAAATGTCGCCACCCAGGGCCACGTTGATTTCCTGCATGCCACGGCAGATGCCAAAGATGGGCAGGCCACGCTTGATCGCCGCCTTGATCAGCGGAATGTCGAACAGGTCGCGGTTCTGGTCCTGGCCTTTGCCCGGGGTCTGGTTTTCCTGGCCATACAGGGCCGGGTCGATGTTGCTGCCAGCGCCAGTCAGGTACACGCCGTCGGCCATGTCCAGGTAGGTCTCGAGGTCTTCAGTGCCGCAGCAGGTAGGCACCAACACCGGGACGCAATCGGAGAACTCGACCAGCGGGGTAATGTATTTGTGGGTCATGACCTGGTAGTCATGGCCTTTGCGCTCTTGGCTGCCCATGGTCATCAGGACGACGGGTTTGCGCAGGGAAGGTTGCTTGTTGCCAATGTTGCTGTTGGACATATGTCACCTTGGGACAGGTTCGACCTGTCGTTGTTGTGCAGGCGCACGGCTCGGGGCCTTGGGTGCTGCCTGTAGCCCCGAGCACTGCCGGCTCGTCAGAGGCGACGATTCCGGTCGGGGCTTGTAGATAGCTTGCCAGAGCCGTTCGATATGTCAAACGACGGAAGCGGGCTTTAACGCGGGGGATACGCCGTTTTCTGGGGGCTGAAACCGATGCGGGCCTGTCGCGGCGTGGGTTTGGCAGGGTCTGCGGTCAATAATATTTAACGATGCAGTTGGGTCATTGCAGCGGTGCAATGAATAGGTAACTTCAAGTAACCTCGGTCTCTGTGGGAGCGGGCTTGCCCGCGAACACGGGCGAAGCCCGTGCCATCCACGGCGGTGTCTTCTTCGCGGGTAAACCCCCCACAGTGACAGGCTTTCAATCAGTGCAGGATCTGCGCCAAAAACGCCTTGGCCCGCTCGGTGCGCGGCTGGTTGAAGAACACCTGCGGCGGGCTGTCCTCGATGATCTGCCCACCCTCAAGGAACAGCACCCGCTCGGCGACCTGCCGGGCAAAGCCCATTTCATGGGTGACGCACAGCATGGTCATGCCCGTGCCCGCCAGCTGCACCAGCACGTCCAGCACCTCGGCGACCATTTCCGGGTCCAGCGCCGAAGTGGGCTCGTCGAACAGCATGATCCGCGGCTTCATGCACAGCGCCCGAGCGATTGCCACGCGCTGCTGCTGGCCACCGGACAGCTGGCTGGGGTACTTGTGCGCCTGGCTTTCGATGCCGACTTTGCTCAGGTACATGCGTGCCCGCTCCTCGGCGTCCTTGCGTGACAGCCCGCGCACGCTGGTGGGGGCCAGCAGGCAGTTGTCGAGCACGCTCATGTGCGGGAACAGGTTGAAGTGCTGGAACACCATGCCGATGTCGCTGCGTACCTGTGCTGCCTCGCGTGTGGTGGCCGCCAGGTCGATGCCGTCCACCTGGATGCTGCCCTGCTGGGCGACTTCCAGGCGGTTGATGCAGCGGATCAGGGTCGACTTGCCCGAGCCGGACGGCCCGCACAGCACGATGCGTTCGCCTTCGCGCACCTGCAGGTCGATGTCGCGCAGCACGTGGAACGCGCCATAGTGCTTGTTCAGGCCTTCGATGCGAATCAGCACCGGACGCGGGTCGGGTTTGGGGGCAAGGGTGGCAAGGCTCAGTGGTGCGGTCATCTTGTTGTTCTCCCGCGTGGGTTCAGTCGAAACGGGTCGCGCTGTAAGGCGCGGGGTCGGTGAAGGGGGGCTCGCCAGTGAGCAGCTCGGCCAGCAGCCGGCCGCAGACCGGGCCCAGCGTGAGGCCGTGATGGGCATGGCCGAAGTTGAACCACAGCCCTGGGTGGCGCGGCGCCGGCCCGATCACCGGGCGCATGTCCGGCAGGCAGGGGCGGCGGCCCAGCCATGGCGTGTCGTCCAGACGATCGCCGAGGGCCGGGAACAGCTTGCGCGCCAAGGCCTCGCAGCGGCCCAACTGGATCTGGTTGCCAGGCGCACTGGCTGCGTCGAATTCGATGCCGGTGGTCAGGCGCACACCGCGCGCCATCGGCGCCAGTACATAGCCGCCTTGGGTGTCGCAGATCGAGTGCTCCAGCTGAGCGCCGTCACGGGTGCTGTAGTGCATGTGGTAGCCCCGCTTGATTGCCAGCGGGATCTGGTAGCCCAGGCCGCTGAACAGGTCGGCTGACTGTGGCCCAAGGCAGGCCACCACCTCGTCGGCAGTGATCGGGCCGCGACGGCTCTCTACCCGCCATTGGCCATTGGCCTGGCGCAGGCTGCGCGCATCGCCATGCACGAACTGCCCGCCGCGTTGCAGGAACAACGCCGCATAGCCACGGGTGAGCGCGCCGGGGTTGTTCACGGTTTTCGGGTCGAGCCAGTGGATGCCACCGACCACGGTGGCGTCCAGCTGATGTTCACGTGCCTGCAACTGCCCGCATTCAAGGATTTCGAAGCGCAAGCCGTAGCGGCTCAGGCCCTTGGCATCGGTTTTTGCCTGCTCGAACAGCGCGGGGTCGCGGAACACTTCGATCCAGCCTTTGGCTTGCACCAGGCCTTCCAGGCCGGCGGCAGCGATCAGCGCGTCATGCTCGTCGACACAGCGCTGCACCAGCGGCAACATATCGGCGGCGGCGCCGGCCAGGCGCCCGGGTGCCGACTGGCGCCAGTAACGCCACAGCCACGGTGCGGCCTTGGGCAGGTGCGCCAGGCTGTAGCGCACATCGGGCTGGCGGTTCAGGCCGTAGCGCAGCAGTGCGCTCAGTTGCCGCGGGAAGGCATAGGGGATGACACTGGAGCGCTCGATCAGCCCGGCGTTACCGTGGCTGGTGCCACTGCCCGGTTCGTCGCGGTCGATCAGAATTACCTGGCGCCCGCGTGCCTGCAGGTGCAGCGCGGTGCTGACGCCGACGATGCCGGCGCCGAGGACAAGGGTCTGGCAATGCATGAAACGTATCCTTCGGTCAGTTCAGGTGGCGGCCCAGGCGGGCCTCCAGGTGTTTCAGCAGGCGCCGCACCAGTTCGACGATCACCAGGTAGAGCACAGCGGCCCACAGGTAGATCTGGAAGTCGAAACTGCGCGAGAAGGCCAGTTTGGTCACGCCCATCAGGTCGTAGATCGTCACCAGCGAGGCGATCGCGCTGGCCTTGATCATCAGGATCAGTTCGTTGCCCAACGGGCCAATGGCCACCAGCAGCGACTGCGGCAATATCACCTTGAAGAAGGTGGTCGAGCGCTTCAGGTTCAGCGCCCGCGCCGCTTCATGCTGGCCAGGCGCAACCGCCATCAGGCTGCCGCGGAAGATCTCGGCCTGATAGGCGGCAGTGTTCAGGGTGAACGCCAGCAAGGTGCAAAACCACGCATCCCGGAAGAACCACCACAGGCCGACGTCCTGCCAGAAACCTTTGAGCGAGCCCAGGCCGTAATACAGCAGGAACAATTGCGCCAGCAGCGGCGAACCGCGGAAGAAGTACACGTAGCCGGCAGCCATGCGCTGCAGCACCAGGCTGCGAGACAGGCGTGCAAGGGCCAGCAGAAGACCGAGCACAGCACCCAGGCTGAAGGAAATCGCCACCAGCTTGGCAGTTACCAGCAGGCCGTCGATGAAGCGCGGGCCATAGCGCTCCAGCAGGTCGGGGTCGAGCACCATTGCCAGCAGTTGATCGAAGCTCATGCGCGTGCTCCTTGCAGGTGGCGGTTGCTGCGCCGTTCGATGTAGGCGAACACGCGCCCGGACAGTGCCGCGAACAGCAGGTAGCCCAGGCAGGCGACGCCGTAGAAGAACATCGGTTCCTTGGTTACGCTGACCGCCAGGTTGGTCTGGCGCATCAGGTCGACCAGCGAGATGGTCGACACCAGCGAGGTGTCCTTGAGCAGCGACAGCCAGTTGTTGGACAAGCCGGGCAGGGCGATGCGGGTCAGTTGTGGCAGCAGCACCTTGAAGAAACCGGTGCGCTTGCTAAGCCCAAGCGCCGAGCAGGCTTCCAGCTGGCCCTTGGGCAGGGTCTTGAAGGCTGCCAGCCAGATCTCGCTGGAAAACGCGGCGAACACCAGGCTGAAGGCGATCATCGCGGCGAGGAAGGTGTTGATGAGGAACTCACCTTGGTAGCCCATGGCGGAGAGGATCTTCTGCGCGGCGATCTGGCAGCCGTAATAGATGATCAGCAACGTCAGCAGCTCGGGCAGGCCGCGGAAGACGGTGGAAAAAGTGGTGGCCCAGGCCCGTGGCAGGCGTTTGCGCGAGCGCGCCGCCAGCGCGACCACCAGGCCCAGTGGCAGGCCGATGGGCAGGCAGGCCAGGGCCAGGGAAACAGTAACCAGCGCGCCGGCCAGCAACGCCTGGCCCCAGCCTCCGCTGGCGAATGACAGCAAGGACAATTGATCGAGCATGACGAACCTCTTGGGCAGGTTATGCGGCCTTGGGGGGAGCGGCCTTGCGGCCCTGTCGCGACGCAAGGCCGCCCCCACTGGGCGTTCGCACAACTTCCTGAAGATCAGTTGTAGATATCGAAAGCGAAATATTTGCTGGCGATCTTCTGGTAGGTGCCGTTGGCCACAATCTGTTGCAGCGCGGTATTCAGGCGCTGGCGCAGGGCTTCGTCGTCCTTGCGCACAGCGATGGCGGCATCGGCCTTGGTGTCCGCCACGTCGCCAAGGATCTTGCAGCAATCCCCGCCGTTCTTGTTCATCCACTCGTGCAGCGGGAATTTGTCGGCAATCACGCCGTCCAGGCGGCCGGCCGCCAGGTCTGCGTTGGCTTCGTCCATGGTCGGGTACAGTTTCACGTCGGCACCGGCCTTGCCGTACACGTCTTCGGCGTAGATGGCCTGGGTAGAGGAAGACTGCGCACCGACGGTGTAGCCGACAAAGTCGGTCTGGGCGCTGTCGATCTTGCTGTCCTTGGCAACCGCCACGGTCAGGGGCGTGCGGTAGTAGTGGTCGGTGAAGGCGATCTTCTTGCGTCGCTCTTCGGTGTCGATCATCGATGCCACTATCGCGTCATACTTGCGCGCCATCAGGGCGGGGATGATGCCTTCCCAGTCCTGCGCCACCAGCGTGCATTCGACTTTCATCTGTTCGCACAGGGCATGGGTGATGTCGACATCAAAGCCGTGCAGCTTGTTATCGGCGTCTACATAGTTGAAGGGTGGGTAGGCACCCTCGGTGGCGAACCGCAGGGTTTCAGCGCTGGCGGCACCCGCCAGCAGCAGGGCGCACGCACCCAGCAAGGCCATGGACTTGTTCATCTCGCACCTCATTGCACTCTTGCTATTGTTGTTTGCCCGTCGACCACGAGGTGTAGCCGACGAATTCGTTATGTAGAGCGGCAGTTGCTTCTAAGCGTTTTTCAACATCCGGTCCGAGCTTCTTGCAGACCTCGTTGACCATCAGATGCACCCACGACAGCATCGTCGAGGTGGATTCCCAGAACAGGTTGAACTCGGTGGGGATGCGGAACACCTCGTCGGCATTGGCATCCGCCCAGTCACAGAAGGTGTCGGTCACCAGGGTGACCGCAATGCCAGCCTCGCGCGCCTTCTGGCACAGCATCAGGGCATGGCGGGAATAACGGCGCGCCTCGAACACCACCAGGGCGCTGTCTTCGGCACGGCCCAGCAGCACTTCGCCGAAGTGCCCGGCGCTGATGTCGACCAGTTGCACGCCATCGCGCAGGTATTGCAGCAGGTGGCTCATGCACATGGCGATGCCGCGCTCGGTCTGGAAGCCGGCGATGAACACCCGCGGCTTGCTCGCCAGGCGTTGCGCCACGTTGTGCCAGGCGGGGCTCTGGCGGTATTCGTGTACGCGCACCAGGGCGGCGATTTCCAGCTCCAGGCTGCCGGCGTTGTCGCTGGCGTCCTGGTTCTGGCGGTAATCTTGCAGGCGATCGCCTACCAGCCACGGGCCATCGCCCAAGTCGTTCTGCAGGTCTTGCTTAAGCGCCTTGAGGTGGGCATAACCCAGTGAGCGACAGTAGCGCCCGACGCTGGATTCGCTGACGCCCAGCTTGGCGGCAATGCTGGCCGAGGTCTGGAACGGCAGTTCGTGCAGGTTGGCAAGCATGTAGGTGGCGATCTTGCGACCCGAGGCAGCGGCCCCTTCGAGGCTGTTTTCCAGGCGTTGCTTGATCAGTTGGCTCATGCTGCGGCTCCAGGGGTGAGGCTTGGGAAGAAAATGAATGTTTTCTGTCATCAAGTCAACATTTGACAGATTGCTGTCACATGAAGGAAAGTTTTTGTCGTTGCAACGCTGTAGCCATTCCAAAATCAACAAGGAGCTTCAGATGTCCGCACCTTCCACCAGCACCGTTGTGCGCGTGCCTTTTCCCGAGCTGCAAAGCCTGTTGCAGGCCATTTTCCAGCGCCATGGGTGCAGCGAGGCCGTGGCCCGGGTGCTGGCCCACAACTGCGCCAGCGCCCAGCGCGATGGCGCCCATAGCCATGGGGTGTTCCGCATGCCCGGTTATGTCTCGACCTTGGCCAGCGGCTGGGTCGATGGCCAGGCCACGCCACAGGTCAGCGACGTGGCCGCCGGCTATGTGCGCGTCGATGCTGCGGGCGGTTTTGCCCAGCCGGCACTGGCGGCGGCTCGTGAGCTGTTGGTGGCCAAGGCGCGCAGCGCAGGCATTGCCGTGCTGGCGATCCACAACTCGCACCATTTCGCTGCGTTGTGGCCGGATGTCGAGCCGTTCGCCGAAGAGGGCCTGGTAGCCCTCAGCGTGGTCAACAGCATGACCTGCGTGGTGCCGCATGGTGCACGCAAGCCGCTGTTCGGTACCAACCCCATCGCGTTCGCTGCGCCTTGCGCCGAGCATGACCCGATCGTTTTCGACATGGCCACCAGTGCCATGGCCCATGGCGATGTGCAGATTGCCGCACGTGCTGGCCAGCAATTGCCGGAGGGCATGGGGGTAGATGCCGATGGCCAGCCGACTACCGACCCGAAGGCGGTCCTGGAAGGCGGGGCCTTGCTGCCATTTGGCGGGCACAAGGGCTCGGCGTTGTCGATGATGGTCGAGCTGCTGGCGGCGGCGCTAACCGGCGGTCATTTCTCCTGGGAGTTCGATTGGTCCGGGCATCCGGGGGCGAAAACGCCATGGACCGGGCAGTTGATCATCGTCATCGACCCGGGCAAGGCCGAAGGCCAGCGGTTTGCCCAGCGCAGCCGCGAGCTGGTGGAGCACATGCAGGCGGTGGGGCTGACGCGCATGCCAGGCGAGCGGCGCTATCGTGAGCGCGAGGTGGCCGAGGAGGAGGGGGTGGCGGTGACCGAGCAGGAGTTGCAAGGCCTGAAAGAGCTGCTTGGCTGATCTGGCCCCTTCGCGGGTTTACCCGCGAAGAAGCCAGCCCTCATCCCGGTCATGCAATGTTGCATAGACAACCTTGCACAATAGTGGATGTTCCTGAACCCGCACTCCGGGTATGCTCAACACTGACTTTCCGTACCGTCCTGATCCAAGGAGCTGCACGCTGTGTTCAAACATGTCGATGCCTATGCCGGCGACCCGATCCTCTCGTTGATGGAAACCTTCAAGGCCGACCCGCGCGCCGACAAGGTCAACCTGAGTATTGGCCTGTACTACGATGAGGCCGGCGTGGTGCCGCAACTGGCGGCGGTGGATGCGGTGGAAAAACGCATTGCCGGTCAGGACCACGAAGCCTCCCTGTACCTGCCAATGGAAGGCCTGGCCAGCTACCGCCAAGCCATCCAGGCGCTGCTGTTCGGTGCTGATCACCCGGCCGTGACCGGCGGTCGTGTGGCCACCGTACAGACCGTGGGTGGCTCCGGCGCCCTGAAAGTCGGTGCCGACTTCCTCAAGCGCTACTTCCCGCAGTCCGAAGTCTGGGTCAGCAACCCGACCTGGGACAACCATCGCGCCATCTTCGAGGGTGCAGGCTTCAAGGTGCACACCTACCCGTACTTCGACCAGGCCACCCGTGGCGTGGACTTCGACGGCATGCTGGCCACCTTGCAGAGCCTGCCGGCCAACAGCGTGGTGCTGCTGCACCCGTGCTGCCACAACCCTACCGGTGCCGATCTGGAGCAGCACCAGTGGCAACAAGTGGTCGAAGTGGTCAAGGCACGCCAGCTGATCCCGTTCCTCGACATCGCTTATCAAGGCTTCGCCGAAGGCCTGGTAGAAGACGCCTACGCCATCCGCGAAATGGCCCGTGCCGGCGTGCCGTGCCTGGTCAGCAACTCCTTCTCGAAAATCTTCTCGCTGTATGGCGAGCGGGTGGGCGGCCTGTCGGTGGTGTGCGATGACGAGGCCACTGCCCAGAGCGTGCTTGGCCAGCTGAAGGCCACCGTGCGCCGCAACTACTCCAGCCCGCCCAACTTCGGCGCCCAGCTGGTTGCCGGCGTACTGAGCGATGCTGGCCTGAATGCCCAGTGGGCCGAAGAAGTCGAAGTGATGCGCAAGCGTATTCTCGACATGCGCCAGGCGCTGGTCGATGCCCTGGCCGTGCTGCTGCCGGGCCAGGACTTCCAGTTCTTCCTGCGCCAGCGCGGCATGTTCAGCTACACCGGCTTTAGCGTCGAGCAGGTACGTCGCCTGCGTGACGAGTTCGGCGTGTACCTGATCGACAGCGGCCGTGTGTGCATGTCCGGCCTGCGCCCGGCCAACCTGCAACGGGTTGCCGAAGCGTTCGCTGCCGTTCAGAAGTAACTCGCCAACGGGCCAACTGCGGCCCCTCCTGTGGGGCGCGGTTGGACTTTGTGGGAGCGGCCCCCAGAGGCTGCCCCACAGGCGCCCAGGCCGCTACATTCCACCGATCGACACCAGCAATGCCTTCCGCTTGTAAAGACAAGTGCAACCGCTCCTCGGAAAAGGGCTTCGCAAGTGCAACCTTTCCGTGCACAATCGCGCCCCTCTTTTCCGGTTGAGTTGGGCGAAACGTCTATTTCGCCATTCTCAGCCTGTTGCAGTCTTGCGAGTGGAGCTTCACCCGGAATGAATGAGCAGGCCCCAAGCGTTGAACAACGCTTTGCAGAATCGACCCCCGCCGCCCTCGGCACCTGGGCGCGTCACGACACCACCTGGATGCTGGGCCTGTTCGGCACAGCCATCGGCGCCGGGACACTGTTCCTGCCGATCAACGCCGGCCTTGGCGGCTTCTGGCCGCTGCTGATCCTGGCCGTGCTGGCCTTCCCGATGACCTATTTCGCCCATCGCGGGCTGACCCGTTTCGTCCTTTCCGGGCGCGATGGCAGCGACATCACCGAAGTGGTCAAGGAGCATTTCGGCATCACCGCCGGTGCCTCGATCACCGTGCTGTACTTCTTCGCCATCTTCCCGATCCTGCTTATCTACAGCGTGGCGCTGACCAACACCGTGTCCAGCTTCATGGAACACCAGCTGCACATGCAGCCGCCACCACGGGCAATCCTGTCATTCGTGCTGATCCTCGGCCTGCTGGCCATCGTGCGCTGCGGGGAGCAGGCCACGGTCAAGGTCATGAGCCTGCTGGTCTACCCGTTCATCGTTGCGCTGGCGTTGCTGGGCCTGTACCTGGTGCCGCACTGGACCGGTGGCATTCTCGACAGCGCCACAGAGGTGCCGCCGGCCTCGGCCTTCCTGCACACCCTGTGGCTGGCCATTCCGGTGATGGTGTTCTCGTTCAACCATTCGCCGATCATCTCGGCCTTTGCCGTCGACCAGAAGCGCCGTTACGGCGCGCACGCCGACGAGCGCAGCGGCCAGATCCTGCGTCGTGCCCACCTGTTGATGGTGGTGATGGTGCTGTTCTTCGTGTTCAGCTGCGTGCTCACCCTGAGCAGCGCCCAGCTGGCCGAAGCCAAGGCGCAGAACCTGTCGATCCTGTCGTACCTGGCCAACCACTTCAGCAACCCGACCATCGCGTTCGCTGCGCCGTTGATCGCCTTCGTGGCCATCGCCAAGTCGTTCCTCGGCCACTATATCGGTGCCAGCGAAGGCCTGAAGGGCATCATCGCCAAGACCGGTGCGCGCCCAGGCGCCAAGGCCCTGGACCGCGTGGTTGCCGCACTGATGCTGGTGGTGTGCTGGATCGTCGCCACGCTCAACCCGAGCATTCTCGGCATGATCGAGTCGCTCGGCGGCCCGATTCTCGCGGTGCTGTTGTTCCTGATGCCGATGTACGCCATTCGCCGAGTGCCATCGATGCGCAAGTACAGCGGTGCGGCCTCCAACGTGTTCGTCGTTGTGGTCGGCCTGGTTGCGCTGACTTCGGTGGTGTACGGCCTTGTAAGCTGATTCACCCGTTTCATTCAAGAATGCCCGGGTCGCTTGTCGCCACCCGGGTATTTTTTTGCCTGATCAAGGTTTCAGCAGCGTTGCATTCCATCATCCTTGGTGCATGCAAGCAGCCACCCTCCGCACAGGCTGGCCACCACGAACAGCACGCCCAAGCCGGCCGGTAGCTCGCTTTCCAAACCTGCGACCACACTGCTCGTGAAACCGGCACCGGCGAACAGCAATGTCGTATTGAGCGACGCTGCCGCACCTGCCTGACGCGGATAGCGCGCCAAAGCCTGGGTCGTTGCGGCGGGGCGTACCAGGGTTGTCCCGGTGGTACAGACAATCATCGGCAGTAGAGCCCCCAGCACAGATAAACCTGCCACCCATTCCCACATCAAAAGGGTGATGCCCGCAGTACTTATAAGCAGCAAGCCTGCTTTTATTTGAGTTTGCGGGCTTACGCGACTGTTCAGGTAGGCCGCAGCCATGCCGCCGACGATGTATGCCAACCCATAGCCGATAAAGACCAGAGAGAATTGATAGGCCGTCAGCTCCAGCCTGCCCATCAGCAGCAAGGGTGCTATGACGATAAAGGAAAAATGGCAGGCAAAGGCGAGGCTGGAGAGCATGGAATGCGCGAGATAGTCCGTGTCTCGCAGCATCACCCGATAACTGGACATGCTTGGCGCCCGGTCATGCGACGCAGGTGTGTCATGGAGCAGCACACACGATAAAAGTGAAACGATTGCAGCGATGATCACGAATACCGTAAAGCTGGCCTCCCAGCCAAAGGACTGTTGAAGAAAGGCACCTGCCAGCGGTGACAGGGAGATGAACAACCCGCTCGCGCTTGTTAACAGGATGCGCATGGCATTGCGTTGTGTACCGCTGTAGAGGTCCTGCACAAGCGCCTGGCCTAGCACGAGGCTGCCGCAACCCAGGGCCTGCACCAAGCGAAAGGCCATGAACGTTTCATAATGAGTTGAAAATACGCAACCGAGCGCCCCCACAATGGATACGCTCAACCCAGCGAGCAACAAACGCTTGCGCCCGATGCCATCCGACAGTGGGCCGATCACGATTTGCGCCATGGCCACACCAACAGCAAAAAAGCTCACTGAGTACGCAATCTGTTTTGTGTCGACCCGAAACTCATCTGAGAGCGCAGGGAATGATGGGAGGATCACGTCCAGAGGAAACACACCCAGCAGACATAACAAAATCAGCAACGTCGAGCACAGGTGGCGCCGGAGCGAACCAGCGGGGCGGTTCATGCCATTAACTCCTCGATTGGAACTGCAAGAAATAGCTTTCGTCATCCAGTAAATCAGTACGCTAAAGATGTACAAGGTGAGCTTGGTAGCGAAACTTCCGATAGAGGTGTAGGAATTGTATGGAGAGGTCGGGATGGGCGTTCGGCAGCGGTGAGGCAACTGGCCATAACCGCGGCTATCGGCATTTTTTGTCCACAAAAATCGTCCGGCAATGGAACAATTTCACCTGCCCCCATAGGCACCCGGCTGCCTTCATGCTTAACTCAGTGTCCTTTTCAAACCCCGCATAAGGATTTCGTCATGGCTCAAGTGACTCTCAAAGGCAACCCGGTCCAGGTCAACGGCAACCTGCCACAGGCCGGCGCCCAGGCTCCGGCTTTCTCCCTGGTAGGTGAAGGCCTGGCTGACAAGTCGCTGAAAGACTACGCCGGCAAGCGCAAGGTGCTGAATATCTTCCCAAGCGTCGATACCCCGACCTGCGCCACCTCGGTGCGCAAGTTCAACGCCCAGGCCAACGACGTTGCCAACACCGTGGTGCTGTGCATCTCGGCTGACCTGCCGTTCGCCCAGGCACGTTTCTGCGGCGCCGAAGGGCTGGACAATGTGAAGAACCTGTCGACCCTGCGTGGCCGCGAGTTCCTCGAGAACTACGGCGTAGCCATCGCCGACGGCCCGCTGGCCGGCCTGGCCGCCCGCGCCGTGGTGGTGCTGGACGAGAACGACAAGGTGCTGCACAGCGAACTGGTTGGCGAAATTGCTGACGAGCCGAACTACGAGGCGGCGCTGGCTGTACTGAGGTAAGGATTGCGTGGGGCAGGGCGGGCGTCTGTAGCCTGTGCTGGCCTCTTCGCGGGTAAACCCGCTCCTACAACGTGCGGCACAGTTTTCAAAGGCTGTGACATCCCCGTAGGAGCGGGTTCACCCGCGAAAGGGCCAGACCAGGCAACCGAACCTTCAGGCCCGCCACCGCTCCAAGCAACACCCTGTAACGGCCCGGAACACGTTCCGGGCCGTTTTCATTTAAAATTCCGCCTCTTGGCAACGTCAGGCAAAGGTAAACCTCTGGTAAAGGCCCTTTGCTAAAACGATGGCAGTGCTTATCGTTCATCCTCCTCAAGTCGTCATTCCGAACAAGGTTCGTTCAACCCATGCAAGCGTCCAATTCCCGTTCCCTTCGTCGCTGGCTCGTCGGCCTGCTGATCCTGCTGCTGGTGGCTGCACTAGCCTGGTGGCTGTGGCCCGCAGCGACGCCTGCGCATAAAGAAGCCGGTGGCGTGCGCGGTGGCAAGGGCATGGGCATGATCGGTGGCCGCCCAGGTTTTGGCGGCTCCAGCGACCCGGTACCCGTACGCGTCGTGCCGGTGCGGATAGGCGACTTCCCCCTCTACTACAAAGCCTTGGGCACGGTTACCGCGACCAATACGGTCAATGTGCGCAGCCGCGTGGCTGGCGAACTGGTGAAAATCCACTTCAAGGAAGGCCAGCGCGTCAAGGCTGGCGACCTGCTGGCCGAAATCGACCCGCGCCCTTATCGCATCGCCCTGCAGCAGGCCGAAGGCACCTTGGCGCAGAACCAGGCACAGTTGAAGAACGCTCAGGTCGACCTGGCCCGCTATAAAGGCCTGTACGCTGAAGACAGCATCGCCAAGCAAACACTGGACACCGCCGAAGCCCAGGTTGCGCAGTTCCAGGGGCTGGTCAAGACCAATCAGGCACAGGTCAACGACGCCCGCCTGAACCTCGATTTCACCCAGATCCGTGCGCCCATCAGTGGCCGTGTGGGCCTGCGCCAGCTCGATCTGGGCAACCTGGTGGCCGCCAACGACACCACCGCGCTGGTGGTGATCACCCAGACCGAGCCGATCAACGTCGCCTTCACCCTGCCGGAAACCGAACTGAGCACTGTGCTGGAGCGCTACCGCAGTGGCGCCAGCCTGCCGGTCGAGGCCTGGGACCGCGGTGACAGCAAGCTGCAATCCACCGGTGTGCTGGGCAGCATCGACAACCAGATCGACACCACCACCGGCACGCTTAAGTTCAAAGGCCGTTTCGAGAACAAGGACCTGGCCCTGTTCCCCAACCAGTTCGTCAACGTGCGCTTGCTGGCCGACACCCTCAAACAGGTGGTCATGGCCCCGGCCGCGGCCATCCAGTTTGGCAACGATGGCACCTTCGCCTATGTGGTCAATGAGCAGAGCACCGTCAATGTCCGCAAGCTGAAGGTGGGTGTCAGCGATGGCGAGAACAGCGTCATTCTCGACGGCTTGAAGGCCGGCGACCGTCTGGTGCTGGAAGGCACCGACCGCCTGCGCGAAGGCACCAAGGTGGAAGTGGTCGAAGACAGCTCGCAAGTGCCGACTAGCCCGGGCCAGCACCTGCAAGGGCAGGAAGCCAAGGGCGCGGCGCAAACAGGTGAAGCACAACCCGGCAACGCAGCAGGCAAGGCGGGCGCATGAACCTCTCGCGCCTGTTCATCCTGCGCCCGGTCGCCACCACGCTGAGCATGCTGGCCATCGTGCTGGCCGGCCTGATCGCCTACAAGTTGCTGCCGGTTTCCGCCTTGCCGCAGGTGGATTACCCGACCATTCGCGTCATGACCCTGTACCCCGGCGCCAGCCCGCAGGTGATGACCAGCGCCGTCACCGCGCCGCTGGAACGCCAGTTCGGCCAGATGCCGGGCCTGGAACAGATGGCCTCGACCAGTTCTGGCGGTGCGTCGGTGCTGACCTTGCGTTTCAACCTCGACATGAACATGGACGTTGCCGAGCAACAGGTGCAGGCCGCGATCAACGCCGCCAGCAACCTGCTGCCCAGTGACCTGCCGGCACCGCCGGTGTACAACAAGGTCAACCCGGCCGACACCCCGGTGCTGACCCTGGCCATCTCCAGCAAGACCATGCCGCTGCCCAAGCTCAACGACCTGGTCGATACCCGCGTGGCGCAAAAGCTTGCGCAAATCAGCGGCGTGGGCATGGTCAGCATTGCCGGTGGCCAGCGCCAGGCGGTACGCATCAAGGTCAACGTCGACGCCCTGGCGGCCAATGGCTTGAATCTGGATGACGTGCGCACGCTGATCGGTGCCTCCAACGTCAACCAGCCCAAAGGCAACTTCGACGGCCCGACCCGGGTGTCGATGCTCGATGCCAACGACCAGCTGCGCTCTCCCGAGGAGTACGCCAACCTGATCCTGGCCTACAACAACGGTGCGCCGCTGCGCCTGAAGGATGTGGCCGAAATCGTCGACGGCGCCGAGAACGAGCGGCTGGCCGCCTGGGCGAACGAGAACCATGCAGTGCTGCTGAACATCCAGCGTCAGCCGGGCGCCAACGTGATCGAAGTGGTCGACCGCATCAAGGGCTTGCTGCCGTCGATCACCGACAACCTGCCGGCGGGCCTCGATGTATCGGTGCTGACCGACCGCACCCAGACCATCCGCGCTGCGGTCAAGGACGTGCAGCACGAACTGCTGATCGCCATCGTTCTGGTGGTGATGGTCACCTTCGTTTTCCTGCGCCGTTTCAGCGCCACCCTCATTCCGTCGATTGCCGTGCCACTGTCGCTGATCGGGACGTTCGGGGTCATGTACCTGGCCGGGTTCTCGGTCAACAATCTGACACTCATGGCCCTGACCATCGCCACCGGCTTTGTGGTCGATGATGCCATAGTCATGCTGGAGAACATCTCCCGGCATATCGAAGAGGGCGAGACGCCCATGCAGGCGGCACTCAAGGGCGCCCGACAGATTGGCTTCACCCTGATTTCGCTGACCTTCTCGCTGATTGCGGTCCTGATCCCGTTGCTGTTCATGGCGGACGTGGTCGGTCGCCTGTTCCGCGAGTTCGCCATCACGCTGGCAGTGGCCATTCTGATTTCCCTGGTGGTGTCCCTGACCCTGACGCCGATGATGTGCGCGCGTCTGCTCAAGCGCGAGCCCAAGGAAGAAGAACAAGGCCGCTTCTACCGCGCCAGTGGCGCCTGGATCGACTGGCTGATCCAGCACTACGGCAGTGCCCTGCAGTGGGTGCTCAAGCATCAGCCGCTGACCTTGCTGGTGGCGGTGGCCAGCCTGGTGCTCACGGTGTTCCTGTACATGGTCGTGCCCAAGGGCTTCTTCCCGGTGCAGGATACCGGGGTGATCCAGGGTATTTCCGAAGCGCCGCAGTCCACCTCGTTCGCTGCCATGAGCGAACGTCAGCAGGCCCTGAGCAAGGTCATCCTGCAAGACCCGGCCGTGCAGAGCCTGTCGTCCTACATTGGCGTAGACGGCGACAACGCCACGCTCAACAGTGGTCGCCTGCTGATCAACCTCAAGCCCCACGGCGAACGCGATGTCAGCGCCAGCGAAGTGATCAGCCGCCTGCAGCCGCAGGTCGACCGGCTGGTGGGCATCCGCCTGTTCATGCAGCCGGTGCAAGACCTCAGCATCGAGGACCGGGTCAGCCGGACCCAGTACCAGTTCAGCCTGTCGTCGCCGGACGCCGACCTGCTGGCGCAGTGGAGCGGCAAGCTGGTGCAGGCGCTGCAGCAGCGCCCGGAACTGGCCGATGTGGCCAGCGACCTGCAGGACAAGGGCTTGCAGGTGTACCTGGTAATCGACCGTGACATGGCCAGCCGCCTGGGGATCAGCGTCTCGCAGATCACCAATGCCCTGTACGACGCCTTCGGCCAGCGGCAGATCTCGACCATCTACACCCAGGCCAGCCAGTACCGCGTGGTGTTGCAGTCCAGTGACGCCGCCACGATCGGCCCGCAGGCGCTGGAGTCGATCCACGTCAAGGCCACCGATGGCGGCCAGGTGCGCCTTTCGGCGCTGGCGCGGATCGAGCAGCGTCAAGCGCAGCTGGCTATTTCCCACATCGGCCAGTTCCCGGCTGTGACCTTGTCGTTCAACCTGGCCCACGGCGCGTCGCTGGGCGAAGCCGTGCAGGTGATCGAGCAGGTGCAGAAGGACATCGGCATGCCGCTGGGTGTGCAGACCCGCTTCCAGGGTGCGGCGGAGGCCTTCCAGGCGTCGCTGTCGAGTACCCTGCTGCTGATTCTGGCGGCGGTGGTGACCATGTACATCGTGCTGGGGGTGCTGTACGAAAGCTACATCCACCCGATCACCATCCTCTCGACCCTGCCGTCGGCGGCGGTCGGTGCCTTGCTGGCCTTGCTCATCAGCGGTAACGACCTGGGCATGATCGCCATCATCGGCATCATCCTGCTGATCGGTATCGTCAAGAAGAACGCGATCATGATGATCGACTTCGCCCTGGAGGCCGAGCGCAATCAGGGCATGAGCCCGCGCGATGCCATCTACCAGGCGGCGTTGCTGCGCTTCCGGCCGATCCTGATGACCACCCTGGCCGCGTTGTTTGGTGCGGTGCCGCTGATGCTTGCCACCGGTTCGGGCGCCGAGCTGCGCCAGCCACTGGGCCTGGTGATGGTCGGCGGGTTGCTGGTCAGCCAGGTGCTGACGCTGTTCACCACTCCGGTCATCTACCTGTACTTCGATCGCCTGGCCCGCCGCCTGCGCCCGGCCACTGACGTGAAGCAGGCCCAGGCATGAACCTGTCCGGGCCTTTCATTCGTCGCCCGGTGGCGACCATGCTGTTGAGCCTGGCGATCATGCTGCTGGGCGGGGTCAGCTTTGGCTTGCTGCCGGTGGCGCCTCTGCCGCAAATGGACTTCCCGGTGATCGTGGTGTCGGCGAACCTGTCTGGTGCCAGCCCCGAGGTCATGGCGTCCACCGTGGCCACACCGCTGGAGCGCAAGCTGGGCAGCATCGCCGGCGTCACCACGCTCACCAGCAGCTCCAACCAGGGTTCGACACGGGTAGTCATCGGCTTCGAGTTGGGCCGTGATGGCGCAGCCCGTGAGGTTCAAGCGGCGATCAACGCTACCCGCAACCTGCTGCCCAGTGGCATGCGCAGCATGCCCACCTACAAGAAGATCAACCCGTCGCAGGCGCCGATCATGGTGCTGTCGCTGACTTCGGATGTGTTGCAGAAAGGCCAGCTGTATGACCTGGCCGACACCATCCTTTCACAGAGCCTGGCTCAGGTGTCGGGGGTAGGGGAGGTGCAGATCGGTGGCAGTTCGCTGCCGGCCGTGCGCATTGCCGTCGAGCCGCAACTGCTCAACCAGTACAACCTGTCGCTGGACGAAGTGCGCACCGCAGTATCCAACGCCAACCAGCGCCGGCCCATGGGCTTTGTCGAAGACGCCGAGCGCAACTGGCAGGTGCGGGCCAACGACCAGTTGGAAAGCGCCAAGGATTACGAGCCGGTGGTGATTCGCCAACAGAACGGCACCATTCTGCGCCTGTCTGACGTGGCGACCGTCACCGACGGCGTTGAAAACCGTTACAACAGCGGCTTCTTCAACGACCAGGCAGCGGTGCTGCTGGTGGTCAACCGCCAGACCGGCGCCAACATCATCGAAACGGTCGACCAGATCAAGGCGCAGCTTCCGGCACTGCAGTCGTTGCTGCCAGCCAGCGTGCAACTGAACGTGGCCATGGACCGCTCGCCCGTGATCAAGGCCACCCTCAAAGAGGCCGAGCACACCCTGCTGATCGCCGTGGTGCTGGTGATCCTGGTGGTCTACCTGTTCCTCGGCAGCCTGCGCGCCTCGCTGATCCCCAGCCTGGCGGTGCCGGTATCGCTGGTGGGCACGTTCGCAGTCATGTACGTGTGCGGTTTCTCGCTCAACAACCTGTCGCTGATGGCGCTGATCCTTGCCACCGGGCTGGTGGTGGACGATGCCATCGTGGTGCTGGAAAACATCTCCAGGCATATCGAGAACGGCCAGCCACCGATGAAGGCGGCCTTCCTGGGCGCCAAGGAGGTGGGCTTCACCTTGCTGTCGATGAACGTGTCGCTGGTGGCGGTGTTCGTCTCCATCCTGTTCATGGGCGGCATCGTGCGCAACCTGTTCCAGGAGTTTTCCATCACCCTGGCGGCGGCGATCATTGTCTCGCTGGTAGTGTCGCTCACCCTTACACCGATGCTCTGCGCCCGCTGGCTCAAGCCGCAACAGGCCGAGCAGACACGCCTGCAGCGCTGGAGCGACACGCTGCATCAGCGCATGGTTGCTGCCTATGACCACAGCCTGGGCTGGGCCCTGCGCCACAAGCGGCTGACCCTGCTCAGCCTGCTGGCCACCATCGGCATCAACATCGCCCTGTACGTGGTGGTGCCCAAGACGCTGATGCCCCAGCAGGATACCGGCCAGTTGATGGGCTTCATCCGGGGTGACGACGGCCTGTCGTTCACGGTGATGCAGCCGAAGATGGAAATCTACCGCCGCGCCTTGCTGGCCGACCCGGCAGTACAGAGCGTCGCCGGTTTCATCGGTGGCAACAGCGGTACCAACAACGCCTTTGTGCTGGTGCGCCTGAAACCGATCAGCGAGCGCAAGATCGACGCGCAGAAGGTGATCGAGCGCCTGCGCAAGGAACTGCCCAAGGTGCCCGGCGGGCGCCTGTTCCTGATGGCTGACCAGGACCTGCAACTGGGGGGTGGTGGGCGTGACCAGACCTCTTCTCAGTACCTGTATACCCTGCAAAGCGGCGACCTGGCGGCGTTGCGCGAATGGTTTCCCAAGGTGGTCGCGGCGCTGCGTGCACTGCCTGAGCTGACCGCCATCGACGCCCGCGATGGTGCCGGTACCCAACAGGTGACGCTGGTGGTCGACCGTGACCAGGCCAAGCGCCTGGGCATCGACATGGACATGGTCACCGCAGTACTGAACAACGCCTACAGCCAGCGGCAGATCTCCACCATCTACGACAGCCTCAACCAGTACCAGGTGGTGCTGGAGATCAACCCCAAATACGCCTGGGACCCGAGCACGCTGGAGCAAGTGCAGGTGATCACCGCCGACGGCGCCCGGGTGCCGCTGTCGACCATCGCCCACTACGAGAACAGCCTGGCCAACGACCGGGTCAGCCACGAAGGCCAGTTCGCTTCGGAAGACATCGCCTTCGACGTCGCCGAGGGCTACAGCCCCGACCAGGCCATGGCGGCACTGGAGCGCGCGGTGGCCAAACTGGGCCTGCCCGAGGAGGTGATTGCCAAGCTCGGCGGCACTGCCGATGCCTTTGCCCAGACCCAGCAGGGCCAGCCATTCATGATTCTTGGCGCACTGCTGCTGGTGTACCTGGTGCTGGGCATTCTGTATGAAAGCTACATACACCCGCTGACCATTCTCTCGACACTGCCTTCGGCGGGCGTCGGTGCCTTGCTGGCGCTGTACGTCACCGGTGGCGAGTTCAGCCTGATCTCGTTGCTGGGGCTGTTCCTGTTGATCGGGGTGGTGAAAAAGAATGCCATCCTGATGATCGACCTGGCCTTGCAGCTGGAGCGCCATCAGGGCTTTTCGCCGGAAGAGTCGATCCGCCGGGCCTGCCTGCTGCGCCTGCGGCCGATCCTGATGACCACCCTGGCGGCGATCCTTGGCGCATTGCCGTTGCTGCTGAGCCAGGCTGAAGGCGCAGAAATGCGTCAGCCGCTGGGCCTGACCATCATCGGTGGCCTGGTGTTCAGCCAGATCCTCACCCTTTATACGACGCCGGTGGTTTACCTGTACCTGGACCGCCTGCGCCACCGTTTCAACCGTTGGCGCGGCGTGCGTACCGACGCCGCTCTGGAAACCCCGCTATGACTTTTGCCCAGACCCCACTTCACCGTGCCCTGCAAGCACTGACCCGTGGCCGTGGCTCGCGCCTGCTCGGTGCCGGGTTGTGCGTGGCCTTGCTCAGTGCCTGTACCCTGAGCCCCGACTACCACCGCCCCGAGCTGAACAGCACGGCGGCGCAGTTCAAGCACGCCGAAGGCTGGACCCAGGCCTCGCCGTCCGACGCCATCGCCCGCGGCGCCTGGTGGGAAATCTACGGCGATGCCGGGCTCAATGCGCTGGTCGAAGAGCTCAACCGCAGCAACCAGACCGTGGCGCAATCAGAAGCCCAGTATCGCCAGGCCCAGGCGCTGGTGCGCAGCAGCCGTGCGGCGCTGTTCCCCAGCCTGGACCTGAGCACCAGCAAGAACCGCTCGGCGCAGGGCACCGGCAGCTCCAGTTCCAGCCTGTCCAATAACAGCAGCGGCATTCGCAACACCTACAACGCGCAGTTGGGCGTGAGCTGGGAGATCGACCTGTGGGGCAAGCTGCGCGAAACCCTGAATGCCAACGAGGCCAGTGCCGAAGCCAGTTTCGCCGACCTTGCGTCGATCCGCTTGAGCCAACAGTCGGAACTGGTGCAGAACTACCTGCAATTGCGGGTGATCGATGAGCAGAAGCGCTTGCTGGAAGCCACCGTGGCGGCTTATGAGCGCTCGCTGCGAATGAACGAAAACCAGTACCGCGCCGGTGTCGCCGGCCCGGATGCCGTGGCCCAGGCCCGTACGCAGCTCAAAAGTACCCAGGCTGACCTGATTGACCTGATCTGGCAGCGTGCGCAGTTCGAAAACGCCATCGCCGTGCTGCTGGGCAAGGCTCCGGCCGACTTCGCCCTGGCCGACAGCAAGGCGATTCCCGCGTTGCCGCAAATACCGGTTTCGCTGCCTTCGCAGCTGCTGGAGCGGCGCCCGGACATCGCTGCAGCCGAACGCAACGTGATGGCGGCCAACGCCAACATCGGGGTGTCGCGGGCAGCCTATTTCCCGGACCTCAGCCTGAGCATGAGTGGCGGTTATTCCAGCAGCAGCTTCAGCAACTGGATCGAGCTGCCCAACCGCTACTGGTCGGTAGGCCCGCAGCTGGCGCTGACCCTGTTCGACGCCGGCAAACGCAGCGCCGAGGTCGACCGCACGGTGGCCGTGTATGACCAGACGGTGGCGCAGTACCGCCAGACCGTGCTGGACGGTTTCAGGGAAGTGGAAAACCTGCTGGTTCAGCTGAAGGTGTATGGCGATGAAGCCGTGGTGCGCCAAGAGGCGCTTGATGCTGCCCGCGAGTCGTTGCGCCTGACCGAGAACCAGTACCGCGCCGGGCTGATCGGCTATCTGGATGTGGTCAACGTGCAAACCACGGCGCTGAGCAACGAGCGCAGCGTGCTGAACCTGCTGCAAGGGCGCCTGGTGGCCAGTGTGCAACTGGTGGCTGCGTTGGGCGGCGGCTGGGATGCAGAGCAGGCGTTTGCCGAGCAGAATTGACCACGCGCAAGGGCGGGGCGCTGGGGTTATTGGATCCATTCCCATTCGCAAAAACCCCGTGCGTTTCGCTTAAGCTTGAGTACAATCGTCAGCTTTTGCCGGGCCCCCTTTCCCGGCGCTGGAACTCTCAATGCTGACCGGTAGCTACTCCTCTTCGCTGGTGCTGATTTCGCTGTGCGTGGCGATCCTGGCATCCTATACCGCCCTTGACCTGACCGGCCGCATCGCCACGGCCAAGGGCCGCGCTGCCTGCCTGTGGATGGGCGGCGGTGCGTTGGCCATGGGCATCGGTGTGTGGTCGATGCACTTCATTGGCATGCTTGCCTTCAGCTTGCCCATCGACTTGGGGTACGACCTGGCCCTGACCGCGTTCTCGCTGCTGATCGCTGTGCTGTCCTCGGGCTTTGCCTTGTGGCTGGTCAGCCAGCCGAGCCTGCCAGCGCTGCAGTTGGGGTTTGGCGCGCTGATCATGGGCGCCGGTATCGCTTGCATGCACTACACCGGCATGGCTGCCCTGCGCATGCTGCCGGGCATCGATTACGACCCGACGTTGTTCGGTGCTTCGCTGCTGATTGCCGTAGGCGCCTCGGCGGCGGCATTGTGGATCGCGTTCCGCCTGCGCAGACACACCCCCTATGTACGGCAGATCCGCGGCCTGGCGGCGGTGGTCATGGGCGTTGCCATCGTGGGCATGCATTACACCGGCATGGCAGCGGCGAACTTCCCCGAGGGCAGCTTTTGCGGCGCGCTGGGCGGCGGGTTGCAGGGGGACAGCCTGGTTTACCTAGTGCTGATCACCACGCTGGCAGTACTGGCAGTGGCTTTGCTGACTTCGGTGCTGGACGCGCGTCTCGAGGCACGTACAGCCGAGTTGGCCCGTTCGCTGACCTTGGCCAACCAGGAACTGACCCAACTGGCCTTGCACGACACCCTCACCGATCTGCCCAACCGTACCCTGCTGGCCGATCGCATCGAACAGGCCATCGCCAAAGTGGCGGAGCAGGGCGGCTGTTTTGCCCTGATGTTCATTGATCTGGACGGTTTCAAACCCGTCAACGATGCCTTTGGCCATCATATCGGTGACCTTCTGCTCAAAGCGGTAGCGGCCCGCCTGCGCGGCCACCTGCACAGCCAGGACACGCTGGCACGGATTGGCGGTGACGAATTCGTGCTGCTGGTGGAACTGCAGGAGCCGAACGATGCCATGGACGTGGCGGTCAAGCAGGTCAACCTGGTGTCCCGGCCTTTCCGCGTGGCCGAGCACGACCTGCAACTGTCGGCGAGCCTGGGCATCGTCCTGTATCCGGGCAACGGCCAGGACCAGCACGAGCTGCTGCGTAACGCCGACGCTGCCATGTACCATGCCAAGAGCGCCGGCAAGAACGGTTACAGCTTCTTCGATGTGTCGATGAACAGCGATGCGCGCCAGCAGTTGCAGCTGCTGCAGGACTTGCGCCTGGCGCTGGAGCAGCGCCAGTTCCGCTTGCATTACCAGCCCAAGTTCGACGCCCAGGCCTGCCAACCGATCGGTGCCGAAGCGTTGCTGCGCTGGGAGCACCCGCAGCAGGGCCTGCTGCTGCCTGACCGCTTCATCGGCCTGGCGGAAAAGACCGGCCTGATCATTCCCATTGGTGAGTGGGTACTCACTGAGGCCTGCCGTCAGATGCGTCAGTGGCTGGACCAGGGGCACCATGGCTGGCGCATGGCGGTGAACCTGTCGGCCATCCAGTTCTGCCATACCGGTCTGGTCGACAGCGTGGCCCGCGCCCTGCAGCAGAACGGCTTGCCAGCCAACTGCCTGACACTGGAAATTACCGAAACCACCGCCATGCACGATGCCGACGCCAGCCTGACCGTGCTGCAGCGCCTGTCCGACATGGGCGTGGACTTGTCCATTGATGACTTTGGTACGGGCTATTCCAGCCTGATGTACCTCAAGCGCCTGCCAGCCAACGAGCTGAAAATCGACCGCGGCTTCGTACGCGACCTGGAGCAGGACAGTGACGATGCAGCGATTGTTTCGGCAATTGTCGCATTGGGCCAGGCATTGGGCCTGCGTATCGTTGCCGAGGGGGTTGAAACCGACAAGCAGCAGGACTTCCTGACCCGTCTGGGGTGTGATTCGTTGCAGGGCTACCTGCTGGGCCAGCCCGTGCCGGCCGAGCAGTTCATGAGCAAGTTGCAGGCCATGGGCCCGGAACTCACTGCTGCGGGCTAGACTGCATCGCGCAAGGTAAAGGCGGGTATGAAGGCATCCATTTCCGCCTCGACGGCCTCGATGATGCGCTCTACATCGGCGGCGGCCATGATCGCTGCACAGGGGATACCCGCAATCGCCAGCAGGGTTTCACCGCTGGCGCGGTCGAACAGCCGCGCGACCATGCTGCGTGGCGCATCCATGCTGGCCTCGAAGCCCAACGGATGGAAATGCCAGCGCATCACCTGGCAGGCGTTGGGGAACGTCATCTTGTTCATGCCAACCTCCTTGTCCGTACCTGGACGTGATGAGCGGGTGGCCACATCGATGCGGCCGCCGGGAAACTAAAGATAGCACCTGCTAGGCGCAATTTTCGCTTGCAAGTACGACAAATGTGCGAATGCATGACGCTGGTCACACCCTTGTCATGGGCGCAGTGTGACGGCTGGCTGCATGGCAAACGTTTTCCCGGCCGCAAGGTGCCAGGTAACCTTCGGATTTGGTGACTTTCGCGGACGTTCGACGCGCAGGTTTTTCAGACGAGCGGCTTGCTTAGCCCAGCAATCCGGCGGCGATGTTGATAGTGAACCCCAGAATCGCCGTATTGAACACGAAGCCCACCAGCGAATGCGCCAGCACCACCCGCCGCAACCCACGCCCGGCGACGCCCACGTCTGAGGTTTGCACCGCCACGCTGATGGTGAACGAGAAGTAGTGGAAGTCCCAGTAATCCGGGTTGCGCTCGCCATCAGCGAAGCGTAGTGGGGGTTCGTGGTTTTGCCCGGTGTAGAACAGGCGGGCGTAGTGCAGGGTGAATATGCAGCCGATCAGCAGCCAGGAACCGGCGACGGTCAGGCCAGTGTAGAGATAGTGCACGGCCAGGGCCGTGCCTTGCAGGCCGCGGCTGGAGACCAGTTGCAGGGTGACCGCGGCAAGGCTGGCGATGGCGGCGATGCACACGGTCAGCAGGACCAGGCCTGCGTTCTCGTCTTCGACGCCGGCGACCTTGCGGACCTTTTCCGGGCTGGCTGTCCAGCTCAGGTAGAGCACCAGCAGCAGGTACAGCCACACCCCCAGGTTCCAGCCAGCGAGGATGTGCTGCACGGTATCACCGGCGGGGATCAGCCAGGCGCCAGCGAGGCCGACTGCAGCGGCGAGGCTCAGGCGAGGGTGGGTGCGGGTCAGACGATGGAAAGCCATGGAGCCTCGTTCACAAGGGGTATGGCTTGTACTCTAGACCGTCATAGGGTTGGGCGGGATGCGCAATACCCTGCAGGGCCTGGGGTTTCTTTGATGCCCCCATCGCACGGCATTGCAACTCTCAGTACACTGCACGTTCCAACACCAACATCCGTTGAACTCGAGGTTTTTGCATGACGCTCAGTCCTTTGGCAGGCAAGCCGGCTCCGGCCAGCGTGCTGGTCGATATTCCCCGGCTGCTTACCGCCTATTACACGGGCCGCCCAGACGCTACCGTGGCGGCCCAGCGCGTGGCCTTCGGCACCTCGGGGCACCGGGGCAGTTCGCTTGAATTGAGTTTCAACGAGTATCACGTCCTGGCCATTAGCCAGGCGATCTGCCTGTACCGCCAGGAAAAAGGCATCGATGGCCCGCTGTTCATTGGCGCCGATACCCACGCCCTGTCAGCGCCGGCGACCGCCAGCGCCCTGGAAGTGCTGGCCGCCAACGGCGTGCAGGTGATGCTGTCCAAGGATGACGAATACACGCCTACGCCGGCGGTTTCTCACGCCATCCTCTGCCACAACCGCGGCCGCACGCAGGGCCTGGCTGACGGTATCGTCATCACCCCGTCGCACAACCCGCCGCAAAGCGGTGGCTTCAAGTACAACCCACCCAACGGCGGCCCGGCCGACAGCGACGTGACCAAGTGGATCGAGGGCAAGGCCAACGAGCTGCTGGCGGCTAATCTGGCGGGCGTCAAGCGCATGGACCATGCCCAGGCGCTGCAGGCGCCGACCACCCACCGCCACGACTACGTCAGCAACTATGTGGCCGACCTGGAAAACGTCATCGATTTCGATGTCATCCGTGGCGCTGGGCTGCGCCTGGGCGTCGACCCGCTGGGCGGGGCAGGGGTACGCTACTGGTCGGCAATTGCCAAGCACTACCAGCTGGACCTGGAAGTGGTGAACACCGAGGTCGACCCGACCTTCCGCTTCATGACCGTCGACTGGGATGGTCAGATCCGCATGGACCCTTCCTCGCCGTATGCCATGCAGGGCCTGATAGGTCTGCGCGAGCGCTTTGACGTGGCCTTCGCCTGCGACCCGGACCACGACCGCCACGGCATCGTCACCCCTGACGGCCTGCTGCAACCCAACAACTACCTCGCCGTGGCCATCGACTACCTGTTCCGCCACCGCCCGCAGTGGCGCAGTGACGCCGCCGTGGGCAAGACCGTGGTCTCCAGCGGCCTGATCGACCGCGTTACCCAACGGCTGGGCCGCGATCTGTATGAGGTGCCGGTGGGCTTCAAGTTCTTCGCCCAGGGCCTGTTCGACGGTTCGCTCGGTTTTGGTGGCGAAGAAAGTGCAGGGGCTTCGTTCCTGCGTCGCGATGGCTCGGTGTGGGCCACCGACAAGGACGGGTTGATCCCGGCCTTGCTGGCCGCCGAAATGACCGCCCGTACCGGGCGTAACCCGAGCCAGGCTTATGCCGACCTGACCGAGGCGCTGGGCAAGCCGTTCGCCACCCGTGTCGAGGCCAAGGCCGATGCGCGGCAGAAGGCGTTGCTGAGCAAGCTGGCGCCGGAGCAGGTGAAGTCGACAGAGCTGGCCGGTGAGCCGATCGTGCAGATCCTCAGCCACGCCCCAGGCAATGGCCAGGCGATTGGCGGGCTTAAGGTGATGACGGCCAATGGCTGGTTCGCCGCGCGCCCGTCGGGTACTGAAGACATCTACAAGATCTACGCCGAAAGCTTCATCGACGAGGCGCATTTGCAGCGTCTGGTGCAGGAAGCACAAGTGCTGGTCGATGAAGCCATTGCCTGACCGGTAACAAACCGCTTGGTTCTGTGGTGTGATGTAAATTAGAATTAATCTTATTTACTCCGCCGCAGGACCCTCCTCATGATCGACGCCGCGCCGCCACCGGAGCCTGGCCTGCCTGCCCTGTACCGGGAGCATCGCGGCTGGCTTGAAGCCTGGCTGCGCCGGCGTATGGGCAATGCCTGGGATGCCGCCGACCTCAGCCAGGATACTTTTCTGCGCATTCTGGCCAGCGCCCAGCCGCTGGCAGACATACGCGAACCGCGTGCCTACCTGCTGACTGTGGGCAAGCGTTTGCTCAGCAACTTCCACCAGCGACGTAGCCTGGAGCAGGCCTACCTTGATGCGTTGGCGCAGTTGCCCGAGCAACACGTGCCGTCGCCAGAACAGCGCTGGGTACTGCTCGAAACCCTGCAAGCACTGGATGAATTGCTCGACGGCCTCAAGCCGGCGATACGCAAGGCCTTTCTCTGGAGCCAGCTGGAAGGCTTGGGCTACGCCGAAATTGGCCAGCGCCTGGGCGTCTGCCAGCGCTCAGTGAAACGCTACATGGCGCAGGCTTACGAACATTGCCTGTTGGCCGAGTTGCAATGAGCCCCCACACCCCAGAAACCCGCGAGGCGCTGCGTGCTGCAGCCCGTTGGCTGGCATTACTGGATTCTGGCGACGCAAGCGAATCTGACCTGCAGCGTCTGGCGCAATGGCGCGCCAGCAGTCACCTGCACGAAGACGCCTGGCAAAAGGCATCACTGCTGCGAGCGCGATTTGCCGGGTTGCCCGGCGCATTGGCGATGGCCGCCCTGGATCGTCCGGATGCCGGTCGTCGGGCATTGCTCAAACAAGCCCTGGGTGTGACGGCGTTGTTGCCGGTGGCCTGGCTGGTGAGCCGTGAGCTGCCGCTGGATGCCTGGACCGCCGACATGCGCACCGCAGTCGGGGAGCGCAGGCAGGCACTGCTGAGCGACGGCACCTTGTTGCAGTTGAACACCGACAGTGCGGTCGATATCGAGCTGGGTGCAGGCCGCGTGGCACTGCTGCGCGGTGAAGTGGCCGTGAGCGTGCCCGCTAACCTGAGCCTCACCTTGCAGGTGCCTTACGGCCGGGTGGTGCTCAGTGAGGGCGAGGCGTGCCTGCGCCTGCTTGATGAGGCCTGCCGGGTGTCGGCGATCAAGGGGGCGGTCAGCCTGCAGCCGTTGCGGGGTCCAGCCGTGATGCTACAGGACGGCCACCAGGCCAGTTTGCAGGCGGCCGGCGTTGGCCCTGTCAAAGCGTTCGACGCATGGCAACTGGGCTGGCGCGAAGGTGCGCTACGGCTGGACGACCGACCGCTGGGCGAGTTGCTGCACGAACTGCGCAGGTATCGCCCCGGCGTACTGCGCTGGGCACCAGAACTGGAGCGCTTGCGTGTTACCGGCACGTTCCGCCTTGACGACACCGACCGGGTGTTGGCCCTGCTCGCCGCCAGCCTGCCGTTGCAGGTGCAGACCCGCACGCGTTATTGGGTGAGCCTGACCGCACGAGAAAATCGATCATGAGACTGTCCCCTTTTTTTCACTCGCCGGTCATTACCGGTAGGAGAAAATAAAAGGGGAGCCTTGTTCAATGCCTGCAGTAAAATCTTGCCGCCTGCGCCCACTGGCGCGCGCAGCACATCCATTGTTCGCGATGAGCCTGCTGTTGTGTGCACCCGCCTGGGCCGATGAGCCGGCCCGGCGTACGTTCCAGGTGGCGCCAGCCAGCCTGGGTGCCGCTTTGACCCATTTCGCCGACCAGGCCGGTGTCAGCCTTTCGCTGGACCCGGCATTGGTAGAGGGCCGGCAAAGTAACGGCTTGTCCGGTCGTTACAGTGTCGATGAAGGCTTCAACCAGTTGCTGCGCAGTAGCGGCCTGCAGGCGCTACCAGTGGGTGAGGGGGCCTTCACCCTGATGCCAGCCCCTCAGGCCAGTGGCGCGCTTGAAATCGCCCCCACCCGCATCGTCGGCGGCCTGGCCGCAGGCAACGAAGCGCAGCCGTATGCCGGTGGCCAAGTGGCACGCCAAGGGGCACAAGGTTTGCTCGGTTCGCGCGACTTCATGGAAACCCCGTTCAGCATCACCAGCTACACCAGCGACCTGGTCAAGAACCAACAGGCGCGCACCTTGGGCGAGCTGATTGCCAGTGACCCTTCAGTGCGTGCTACCAACCCGGCGGGCGGGCGTTTCGAGCAGTTCACCATTCGCGGCTTCAGCCTGTTCAACAGTGATGTGGCCTACAACGGTCTCTATGGCATCTTGCCGACCTATTCGATCGACATGGAAATGGCCGACCGGGTCGACATCATCAAAGGCCCCAGCCAGTTGATCAACGGCATTTCACCGCGTGGCAGCGTGGGCGGCGGTATCAACGTGCAGCCCAAGCGAGCCGCTGACAAGCCGATCACCGAATTCACCGGCAGCTACGCCTCGGCCGGCCAGGCTGGCGGCGCAGTGGACATCGGCCGTCGCTTTGGTGAAGGCCAGCAGTTCGGCGTGCGCTTCAATGGCGTGAAGCAGGCCGGTGATACCGAATGGGACCACCAGCGCGTCGACCGCGAAATGGCGGTGCTGGGCCTGGATTTTCGAGGCGAGCGCCTGCGTCTCTCGGCAGACCTTGGCCACACCGAACGCGACACTGACGCCCCGCAGGAGCGTGTGCTGGTCGGTGCCAATGCCAAGGTGCCCAATGCCAATGACGTACGCCACAACTACGCCCAGGCCTGGAGCAAGGCGCGTACCAACGACACCTTCGGTGCGCTGAACGCCGAGTACGATATCAGCGAATCGCTGCTGGCCTATGGTGCGGTTGGCGCGCGCAAGAGCAACCATGACTTCCTGCGCCATAACGTGTCGATCACCAACGATGCCGGCGACTTTACCGTGCAGCCGCGTGACTTTACCCGGGACGAGTCGGTGCGCACCGCCATGGCTGGTTTACGTCACTGGTTCCATACCGGGCCGGTGAGCCACGAGCTGAACCTGGCCGCCACCTATTACTACATGGACTTCACCAACGGCGGGGCGCGCTATGCCTCGGCGCCGAGCAACCTCTACGACCCGGTGGCCGCACCGACACCCGGTACGCCAACCCGCCTCGACCCCGAGGTCTACACGGAAAACCGCTTCTCCGGCGTGGCCCTGGCCGATACCCTTGGCTTTTTTGACGACCGCCTGCTGTTGACTCTGGGTGCGCGCTGGCAACGGGTGCAGGTGGATGACTGGAGCGACGGCATCAAAGGCGATACCGGCTATGACGAAGAAAAGGTCTCGCCTTCTGGGGGCGTACTGCTCAAGGTCACCGACCAGCTCTCGTTGTATGCCAATTACATGGAGGGCCTGAGCCAAGGCAAGATCGCCCCATCGACCTCGATCAACGAAGACCAGATCTTCCCGCCGTTCACCAGCCGCCAGATCGAGGTGGGGGCCAAGTACGACCTCGGCCAGGTGGCCTTTACCGCCAGCGCCTTCCGCATTCGCCAGCCGGCCTACGAGACCAACCCCACCTCGCGGGTGTTCGGCCCCAATGGCAAGCGTGACAACCGCGGCATCGAGCTGAGTGTGTTCGGTGAGCCGGTGCAGGGCGTGCGGGTGCTGGGTGGGGTGATGTATATCGACAGCGAGCTGACCGACACCGTCGGCGGTGCCTACGATGGCAACCGCGCGCCGGCCACGCCCGAATACAACGTCAATCTGGGGGCTGAGTGGGACGTGCCAGGGGTGAACGGCCTGACCTTCACAGCGCGCGGCATTCACTCCAGCTCGCAGTACCTGGACCAGAACAACAGCAAGCGCATCGATGGCTGGGAGCGTTATGACGTGGGTGCACGTTATGCCTTCAAGGTGGACGCCACCGAGGTTACCTTGCGGGCCAGTGTCGAGAATGTGCTCGATGATCGCTACTGGAGCTCGGCAGGGGCGTCGGATGACAGTGAGCCGGGGTTGACCCTGTCCACCCCGCGGACCTATCTGCTCTCGGCCACGGTCGGCTTTTAAACCGCACCCTTGTATACCCAGCGGGAGCGGACGTGCCCGCGAATCTGGCGACTCGGTGCATGGCACCGGCTTCGGCAGTGTTCGCGGCTGAAACCTTTCCCACAGGGGGGGCAGTTGCGTAGATGATCAGCCCGGCGCCAGCGCCCGCCCCAGCTTCTGCGCCTGCCCCTGCAACACCCGCATCAACTGCAGCGCTGCATGCGAGGGCGGCTCGAAGCGCGAATAGACGAAGCTGATATCGAAGTGAATCTCATCGGCCAACGGCACCACCGCCAGCCCGCTGTCCTGTGCAACGAACTCGTCGATCACGCTGATGCCCATGCCTTGCTTGACCAACGCCACAGCCTCGTTGGCATTGGTGAACGACAACAGTGATTTCAGCTGTAGCCCGCGGCGCCCGATGTGGTCGGCCAACAGCTCGCCAAACGGCATGTCGGGCCGGAACAGCAGCAACGCATGGCCCTCCAGCTGCTGCAGGGTCAGCGCGGGCTGACCGGCCAACGGGTGACCCGGCGGCATCACCACTACCATGCGTCCACGCATGAACGCTTGCGAATGCAGGTGGTCGTGCACCACCGGCAGGGCGGCGATCGACAGGTCGACCTTCTTCGACAAGATCTGGTTGGGCATTTCGCCCATCAACGAGGTTTGCCACTCGATATTCAGTGACGGTGATTCACGCTTGAGCTGGGCCAGGGCCATCGGGATCACCACCGTGGACAACGATGCACTGCACGAGATACGCAACTTGCGCTGGCCACCAGCGCCCAGCGCCAGGGCACATTCGTTGACCTGCAACGCTGCCTGGTACACCCGCTCGACCTCGCGAAACAGCACCTGCGCTTCGGCCGTCGGCACCAGGCGGTTGTTGACGCGCTCGAACAGCGGGTAGGCCAGGCGCGCTTCGATGTACTGGATCAGCTTGCTCACCGCCGGCTGCGACACATACAGCAATTTGGCCGCCGCGCTGATCGAGCCCGTCAGCATCACCGCCCTGAACACTTCCATGTGCCGCAGCTTGAACACCATGGGGCTTGCGTCTGCGCCTTCGTTGCCAAGCAGCATGTGTATTACCTTCGGTTATGGTTTTCGCCATCTGGGTATGAGCGTCAAAGCTGGCCACACAGTATCGTGAACCCCAGCCTGACTGCCCTTGCGGCGGACGATAACAAGATCTGCAGACAAGCGCAGTGGCGCTTGACGGGAGTGCTGCGTGAACATATTTGACGAAGCGAAGATCGATTGCCATAACCATTTGTTTGACCCCGCCCGTTTCCCCTATCACCCCGATGCACCCTACGCGCCCTCCGGCCAGGAGGTCGCCACCCAGGCGCAGTTCACCCGGGTGATGGAGGCTTACGGCGTGCAACATGCCTTGCTGGTGGGCCCCAACAGCGGCTACCACACCGACAACCGCTGCCTGCTGCATGCCTTGGCCAGCGGGCAGGGGCGGTTCAAGGGGGTGGCGGTGGTCAAGGCGGACGTCGACCTCGATGCGCTGGCGGCGCTGCAAGCGCAAGGCGTGGTGGGAATCGCCTTTAACCCCGCGCTTTATGGAGTAGCCAGCCTCAAGGGCGTTGACGGGCTGTTCGGCAAGCTCGCCGAGCTTGGCATGTTCGCCCAGCTGCAGGTGTGTGACGACCAGTTGCTGGACCTGCACGGCCTGCTGCAAGGCTCGCAGGCTCGTCTGTTGATTGACCATTGCGGCCGCCCGGATGTCGCTGCCGGTGTGCAGCAAGCCGGCTTCCAGGCGTTGCTGCGGCTGGCCGACAGTGGCCGCGCCTGCGTGAAGCTATCAGGCATGCAGAAGTTTGCCGCAGCGGATGCCTTGTTCGAACAGTGCAGTGCATACGTGCAGGCCCTGCTCGAAGCCTTTGGCGCCCAAGCCTGTGTGTGGGGTTCGGACTGGCCGTTCATTCGCCAGCCCGCGCGGGTGGACTACGGCCCACTGCTGAAGCTGGCCGAGCGGCTGATGCCGGATACCCGGCTGCGCCGAACAGTGATGTGGGACACCCCTCGGCGATTGTTCGGGTTTGCCTAGCCCACCGTTGTTTGCCATTCCAGAATGGAGCTAAACAATCAGCCAGCACCTGCAAGGCCAAACCGCTATCGTCACCGGTGGCATGTGTGGCAATCGGCCTGGTGATAGCCCTTACCACGGATTTCGTGTTCGGCCTCAGCGGCGGGAGCGCAACCCAGGCGTGGCTGAACGGCAGGTGGCAGTCACCACCCGCCATTCAGGCCTGCGGTCATTGCTGATCGGGAACCACGGCGATCACGTCGATCTCCATCAGCCACTCGGCCTGGGCCAACCCGGCCACCACCAACCCGGTGGAAATCGGGAACACGCCCTTGAGCCACTTGCCCACCTCCTTGTACACCGGCTCGCGGAAGCGCGGGTCGGTGATGTAGGTGGTGGTCTTGACGATGTGCGACAGGTCCGAGCCGGCTTCTTCAAGCAGTTGCTTGACGTTCTTCATCGCCTGTTCGGTTTGTGCGCGCGGGTCACCCAGGCCCACCAGCTTGCCTTCGAAGTCGGTACCGACCTGGCCGCGCACGTAGATGGTATTGCCCGCCCGCACGGCCTGACACAAGTCGTTGTCCAGGGTCTGGTTGGGGTAGGTTTCTTTTGTGTTGAACATGCGGATGCGAGTATGGGTAGGCATCAGTGGGCTCCGAGGGTGCTGACATTGCTGATCTTGGCGGTTTGCTGCTCATCCGCTGCGCGTTGCTCGCGGTCGCGGTAGGCGGTGTAGGTGCGTTGTGTGGCGATGTGGCCGGCGACGTGCTTGGCGTCGTGCCACACCCCCCAGATGAACGATGAACCACGGCGCGACAACCACGGCAGGCCGAGGAAGTACACGCCAGGTTCACGGGCCACACCACGCTGGTGCTGGGGCTTGCCGTTGGCATCGAAGGTGTCTACCTGCAGCCAGCTGAAGTCCACGCCGTAACCGGTGGCCCATATGATGCTGCTGACGCCGGCCTTGGCCAGGTCCAGCTGCTGCAGCGGGTTGCGCATGCACTCCGGGTCGGCCAGTCGCTGGCGCGCTTCGGGCTCTTCCGGCAGGTCCAGGCCGTTGCGTTCGATGTAGGCATCGGCCGCATCCAGCAGGGCCAGGTAGTTGTCGTCGCCGCGATTGATGTTCTCGACCAGGTTGTCCTGGAAGCGCGCGACGCCGTTTTCGAACGACTGGGTCAGGCCGACCAGGGTCATGCCCTGGTGGGCGAGGGCACGGAAGTCCACGGTGTGGCCACCACGGGCGCCACTGACCGCGATGGTCACATGCTCGCGACCGGGCTTGGCAATTTCCGCGTCCCACTCGCCCAGCACGCCCAGCCACCAGCAGAAGTCGCGGTTGCGGTAGGCACGCGGCGGGCGGTCGTGGGCGCCGACCGACAGGTACACCTGGCGTCCGGCGCGCATCAGCTCTTCGGCAATCTGCACGCCGGAAGAGCCGGCACCGACCACCAGTACCGCGCCTTCAGGCAACTGCTCTGGGTTGAAGTAAGCGGCGGAATGAATCTGGTGCAGGTTGCTGTCTTTCGGCGCGATGGCCGGGATCACCGGTTTCTGGAACGGGCCGGTGGCGGCGACTACGCGATTGGCGCGAATCACGCCTTCACTGGTGTCGATGGTGAAGCCAGGGCGGTCGCTGTTACGCACCACGCGCTTCACTTCAATGCCGGTGCGCACGGGCAGGTTGTACTTGCGTACGTACTGCTCGAAGTAGTCGGCCACCTGGTCCTTGCCGGCGAATGCATCGGCGTCGAGGTTGAATTCCAGCCCCGGGAAGCGGTCGTGCCAGGCCGGGCCGTTGGCGACCAGCGAGTCCCAGCGGCCGGTACGCCAGGCCTGCGCGATGCGGTTGCGCTCCAGTACCAGGTGCGGCACGCCAAGCTTGCTCAGGTGTTCGCTCATGGCCACGCCGGCCTGGCCGGCGCCGACGACGAGGGTGTCGATTTCGAGGTTGTTCAGTGTCATGTCCGAGCCCTTGTTCAGGCGGTTTTTGTCAGGTCGGTTTGGAGGACCGCCGTTGCCTGGAGCCAGACTAGGGATGCCGTGGAAATGGCGAAAATAGTATTTAGCTGGTACTTGCCGATAAAACGGCGAAGGCCTTGAGTTTTCTGGCCTGTGGGGCAGGTTGGCCGGGTGGGTGGCGTGGTTTTTCGAGCGGGTGCAGAGAGCGGGCCCTAGAGCATAGTTTTTTCCTGCCTACCCCCTCGGAAAAAGGTCGTTTCGCCCGCCCGAAGGTTCCACTCAGAATGCCGTGTATCGCACAGCACAACAGGAACCATGACATGACGTTCTCCATCATTGGTCGTTGCCAGGAAACCGGCCAGGTCGGTATCGCCATCAGCTCGTCGAGCATCGCCGTGGGTGCTCGTTGCCCCTGGGTGCGTGCCGGTGTGGGCGCAGTCTCGACCCAGAACATCACCCTGCCGGCGCTGGGCCCGCAGATTCTCGATGCCCTGGAGCATGGCCAGTTGCCGCCCGCCGCTGCGCTGGACAGGGTGCTCAGTGCCAATGGCTGGAGCGAGTACCGCCAGGTCACGGTGATCGACAGCCACGGCCAGGTGGCCCTGTTCACCGGGCGGGAAGCACTGGGCACACACCATGCAATGGCCGGCGAACAATGCGCGGCGGCTGGCAACCTGCTGTCCTCGACCCAGGTGATCGAAGCCATGGTGCTGGCTTTTGAACAGGCCGGCGGCCACCTGGCCGACCGCCTGCTGGCAGCCATGCACGCGGCGATGGCAGCGGGTGGCGAAGCCGGGCCCGTGCACTCGGCGGCGCTGAAGATTGCTGGCGAGCTGACCTGGCCGCTGGTGGACCTGCGCGTCGATTGGGCCGACAGCGACCCGATCGGCGTGCTCGATGGCCTGTGGCAAGCCTATCGCCCGCAGATGCAGGATTACGTCACCCGCGCCCTCAACCCGACCGCCGCGCCAAGCTATGGGGTGCCGGGCGATGAGTGAATTTGCCAGTCGCGCGCTGCTGGCCCGGCTGATCGGCTTTGCCACGGTGAGCCGCGACTCCAACCTGGCGCTGATCGGTTTTATCCGTGATTACCTGGCCGAGCTGGGGGTGGAGTGCGAGCTGTTCCATAACCCGGAGGGCACCAAGGCCAACCTGTTCGCCACTGTCGGCCCCAGGGATGTTGGTGGTGTGGTGCTGTCTGGGCATACCGATGTGGTGCCGGTGGATGGCCAGGCCTGGACAGTCGAGCCGTTTGCCCTGAGTGAGCGTGACGGCCGCCTGTATGGCCGCGGCACGGCCGACATGAAAGGCTTTATCGCCTCGGTGTTGGCTGCTGTGCCCGCGTTTCTCGCGCAGCCGTTGCGCATGCCGGTACACCTGGCGTTTTCCTATGACGAAGAAGTCGGTTGTTTGGGCGTGCGCTCGATGCTGGCTGCCCTCCAACAGCGCCCGTGTAAACCACGGCTGTGCCTGATCGGTGAACCCACCGAACTCAAACCGGTACTGGGGCACAAGGGCAAGCTGGCAATGCGTTGCCAGGTGCAGGGCGCAGCGTGCCATTCGGCGTACGCGCCGTATGGGGTGAACGCCATCGAGTATGCGGCGAAACTGATTGGCAAGTTGGGTGAAATCGGCGAGGCCCTGGCACTGCCGGTTCATCACGACGAGCGCTTCGATCCACCGTTCTCCACGGTGCAGGCCGGCGTGATCAAAGGGGGCAGGGCGCTGAACATCGTGCCGGACGAGTGCGAGTTCGATTTCGAAGTGCGTGCGCTCCCCGGGTTCGAGGCGCAGGCGGTCGCCGACCAGTTGCAAACCTATGCTGAAGCCGAGTTGCTGCCGCGTATGCGCAAGGTCAATACCGCCAGCGCCATTCGCCTGGCGCCGCTGAGTGCCTATCCGGGGCTGGCGACACCGGAAGACAGCGAGGCTGCGCGGTTGGTGGCGCTACTCAGCGGTTCGGATACGTTCGGCACGGTAGCGTTTGGTACCGAAGGTGGCTTGTTCGACCAGGCGGGCATCCCCACCGTGGTGTGCGGCCCTGGCAGCATGGACCAGGGCCACAAGCCGGATGAGTTTGTCAGTGTCGAGCAGTTGCGCGGCTGTGATGCCATGCTGCTGAGGCTGGTGGACTACCTCAAACAGGCTTGAGGGTTGCGCCGGCGGATGGGGCCGCGGTGCGGCCCCGGCGGTTCAGAAGGTCGCCTTGACCTGCAGGCCGACCACGAGTGCGTTGTCGATGTCTTTGCCCGAGAACGCCCCTGGCTCGATGATGTATTGCACGTCCGGGCGCAGGTTCAGCCATGGCGTGGCCTGGTAGCCGTAGCTCAGTTCGATCAACTGTTCGGCGCTGTCGATGTCCGGGAACTGCTGGCCCGCGTTGAACGCGGCATCTTCCAGCACATCGCGGCTACGCGGGTTGGGTACGGCGCGGCCGTAACCCAGTGCCACGGTATCCTTCGGGCGGCCTTCGAACGGCTTGTACAGCACCACGCCGGCGCCATACCACTTGGTGAACGGCGAAGCGGCCTTGCTCGACGCCGAGTACTGGCCGAAGGCGTGCAGGCTTCGGCCTGGGGAGGCCTGGTCGTTCCACACCGCCTGGTCGACCAGCAGGTAATGGCCACCTCGGCCGGACACTTCATCATCGCTGCCGATGCGTTTCACATCAGAGCTGTCGTAGTAGAAACCAAGCTTGTACTCGCCTGGCAGTTCACCCTGCAGCTTGTATACCAGTTCTACCGGTACCACGGTGCCGGTGGTGTGCTTGGGCCCCAGGTGCCAGGCGCGGCTGGAGTTGCCGTTGCTTTCGGGGTCGACGTTGAACGCCGCCACGCGCAACTGCCAGGCAGGTGACAGGTCGTACTTCACGCGCACGCCGAGGTGGGCGTTGGGGTAATTGGTCCAGCCACTGCCGCCCGACATGTTCAGCGGGTGGCCGCAGAAGCCGGCGTTCATGAAATTGCACAGGATGCCGCTGTCCAGGCCGCCGAGGTCGTTGCCCATGGCCATGTAGCCCAGCTTGACGTTGAGCGCCGGGGTGAACAGTGTGCGCTCGTAGCTCAGCTCGGTCAGGCGGGTGTACAGGCCACCGTAGTTTTCCTGGATTGGCAGGCGGTTGCCTACCAGGTCTTCCGAGGCGCTGTTGCCGCGGCGGTCGTTGATGGTCAGCTGGACCTTGCCGCCGTTGTCCAGGCCGTACAGTTTCGACAGGTCGAACTGCACGCCCAGCTTGACGTTCTGCGAATAGCGCGCCGAACGGTGCAGGCCACCGTGGGCGTTGTAGGCGGTTTCACCGCTGTAGTCGCCGGTGATCTTGACGCCGTCTTCTTCGAGTTGATGGCGCAGGCCGCCCCAGTCACCGGTCAGGGTGCTGCGGGTCATGAGATCGTCGCTGGCAAGGGCAGTGGTGCTGGCCAGGGCCAGCAGCAGGGTGGGGGTGATGCGAATTGCGGATGGCATTACAGAATCTCGGGTTGTCTTTGAGGGGCATTCGCGGGCAAGCCCGCTCCTACAGGGGCCTTGTAGGAGCGGGCTTGCCCGCGAAGCAGGCGACGCGGTTTTACGGCAGAGCGTAAGAAATCACATAGTCGCCACGGTCAGTCGACTGGCGGGCGCCGCCAGCAGTGATCACCACGTACTGCTTGCCGGTCTTCGGCGAGACGTAGGTCATCGGGCCGCCCTGGCTGCCCACGGGCAGGCGAGCCTTCCAGATTTCGTTACCGTTGCTGCTGTCGTAGGCGCGCAGGTAGAAGTCCTGGGTACCTGCGATGAACACCAGGCCGCCTTGGGTCGACAGGGTGCCGCCAAGGGTTGGCAGGCCGATCTTGATCGGCAGGTGCATGCGGATGCCGAGCGGGCCGGTGTCTTCAACGGTGCCTACCGGCACCTGCCAGGCCACCTGGCGGGTCTTCATGTCGATGGCGGTCAGGGTGCCAAACGGCGGTGCCTGGCATGGAATGCCGGCGACCGACAGGAAGCGGTTCTTGTTCACGGCATACGGGGTGCCCTTGAGCGGTACCGCGCCCATGCCAGTGTTCAGTGCTTCGCCACCGGAAGCCGCGCCACCTTTGTTCTGCGACGGGATCATCTGGATCCACAGGCCCAGACGCATGTCGTTGACGAAGATGAAGCCATGTACCGGGTCGGTAGAAATGCTGCCCCAGTTCATGCCACCCAGCGAACCCGGGAAGCTCAGCGACAGGTCGGTACCCGGCGCGGTGTACAGGCCGTCGTAGCGCATCTTCTTGAAGTCGATGCGGCATAGCAGCTGGTCATACGGGGTGGCGCCCCACATGTCCGATTCGGTCAGGGTCTGCGCGCCGATCTGTGGCATGCCCACCGACTTGGGCTGGGTTGGGGAGTACGGCTCGTTTGGGATGTTGCTTGGCTTGACCGGTACTTCGTCGACCTGGGTCAGCGGCTTGCCAGTGGCGCGGTCGAGCACGTAGATCTGCCCGGCCTTGGTGCCGATCACCACCGCAGGCACCGACTGGCCGTCGTCCTTGGTGAAGTCGATCAGGCTTGGCTGCATGGGCAGGTCGAAGTCCCAGAGGTCGTTGTGCACGGTCTGGAACACCCATTTCTGGTTGCCGGTGGTGGCGTCCAAAGCCAGCACCGAAGCGCCGTAAGTGTGGTCCAGTTTGCTGCGCTCAACGCCGTAGATGTCGGTGGAGGACGAGCCCATCGGCAGGAACACGGTGTTCATTGCCGGGTCGTAGGACATCGGTGCCCAGCTGTTCGGGGTGCTGCGCACGTAGGTCTTGTCGCCCTGCGGAGCCTGGCGGTCTTCCGGGTTGCCCGGGTCGAAGGCCCAGCGCATTTCACCGGTGATCACGTCAAAACCACGGATCACACCGCCTGGCATGTCGGTCTGAACGTTGTCGGCAACACGGCCGCCGACCACTACGGTAGTGCCGGCCATCAGCGGTGCCGAGGACAGCTGGTAGTAGGAGTCCGGGACATCACCCAGGCCTGCCTTGAGGTCGACCTGGCCGTTGTTGCCGAAGCCCTGGCAGAACTCGCCGGTGTCGGCGTCGACGGCAATCAGGCGGCCGTCGATGGTGTTGGTCAGCAGGCGACGCTGGCAGTTGGCACCGGCCGCTACGCTAACGCCGGTGATCGGCGAGCTGTTCGGCTGGGTTGGCTGGGCGATGGCGGCAGTGGCGTCGAAGTAGGCCATGCCACGGCAACGCTGCCAGACCTTGGACTGGGCGTTGATTTCGTTCTTCCACAACTCTTTGCCGGTGTCGGCATCGAGTGCGATCAGGTTGTTGTGCGGGGTGCAGATGAACACCTTGCTGCCGATCTGCAGCGGGGTGAGCTGGTCTTCGGCACCGTTGCCGTCACTGATTGCAACGTCGCCGGTTTGGTAGGTCCAGGCCACTTTCAGCTTGTTGACGTTGTCCCGGTTGATCTGGTCAAGCGCGGCGAAGCGGCTGCCACCTTCGGTGTTGCCGTAGTGGGCCCAGTCTTTCTGTTCCTTGCCGGTTTCGACCGGGGTCATGCCCGGGCCTTTGCCGGTGGGCGCGACGCTTGGGTGGGCAACGAACATGTTGCCGACAGCGATCACCAGTACCACGGCCATTACCCCGGCTACGCCGTACGCACCGCGCCCGGCGCTGGCGCCGTTGGCACGCGCCAGCAGCGGGTAGACCAGCGCCACGACCATGCCGATTGCGCCGAACATGAACAGGCGCGAGAACAGCGGCCAGAACACCAGGCCCGCATCGATCAGTGCCCAGATGGCAGTACCGACCAGGAACACGGCATACAGCCAGGCGCCCGCCTTCTTGCGGCGAGCAATGAGGACACCGGCGATGGCCATGGCCAAGCCGCCGATCAGGAAGTACCAGGAACCGCCCAGACCGGCGAGCTTGACGCCGCCGGCAGCGAGGAGGAGGCCGAGCAGGGCGATGATCACGCCCAGGCCGACCAGGATGAAGTTTGTGGCGCCAGAGGCGCGCGGTGTTTCTTTCATGCCAGGGATCTCAGCAGGTGGAATGCGCGCAGTTTAAGCCCTTAGCTTGCTAATTAACAAGTTGGTACATAATTGAGCGAGGCTGATTGTCGCAGGGCTGAACTTACGAAGATGTGGCCAAAAGTATAGATAAGGTGCTGAAAAACGCATTGAACGAGGCGTTTATGACGCGTCTTCGATTTGTATTCATGCTTTGGTCGTAAGCCCAACCTTGCACGGCGACGGGACAACTGCGCCTTGTGCACGGGCCGGCATGGCCCCTTCATGCCGGCCATGGGGTGCTGCTGCTATAGAACACCGCGAGCCAGATGGTGGCCGTGCCGGGCGCGGTCCATTCCACGCGGTGGCGGTCGTGCGGGGGGATGTCCAGACAATCGCCCGGCGCCAGCAGGCGGGTGTGGTGCTCGTGCTCGAAACGCAGGGCGGCAGCACCACTGAGCAACATGATCCACTCGCCTTCGGCCTGGTCGTACCAGAAGCCGGGTGGGCTGGCCTGCCCGCTGGAGACGATACGCTCCACGCGGATGCCAGGGCGGCTGAGCAGTTCGTCGACACGTTCGGCGCTTGCGGGGTCGCAGGGCGGCAGGGCGGTCAGCAGGTTGTTCAGGGTCATGGTAAGCCTCCTTGGAAATGGGTGGATTCCACTATGGACGCAATCGCCTTGGCGCGCGCGGCTTGACCCGCCCGGCTGTTTGTAAGAACTTTCCGAGTTTTGGAAGACGGGCTGAACATGGACAAGCTTCTGGCGATGAAAATGTTCGTGGCCACTGTCGATGCCCAAGGCTTTTCTGCTGCCGCGCGCAGGCTAGGGCTGGCGACATCGTCGGTGACACGTCTGGTCGATGCCCTGGAAGCGTCGCTGGGCGCCACCTTGCTCAACCGCTCGACGCGCCAGGTCAGCCTGACCGAGGCTGGCGCCCGTTACTACCAGCGGGCACGGGGCATTTTTGAAGCACTGGACGAGGCGGATGCCAGCATCGCCGATCGCGGCGAGGAGCCTGTGGGTGTACTGCGCCTGAGCCTGCCAGTGGAGTTCGGCCGGCGGGTCATCGCCCCGCACCTGGGGCCATTCCTGGCGCAGCACCCGGCACTGGAACTGGACATCGACCTCAGCGACCGCCTGGACGACTTGCTTGACGGGCGCTATGACCTGTCGATTCGCCTGGGCGACCCCTCGCCCAATGACGAGTTGGTGTGCCGCCGGCTCGGCCGTTTTCAGCGTTGGCTGGTGGCCAGCCCGGCCTACCTGGCCGGGCGTGAGCCACTGCAGCATCCCCGGGAGTTGCTTGACCATGCCTGCCTGCGCTTTCGCTATGGGCAGAAAGCGCGCCCCTGGCGCCTGACCTGTGGCCAGGACAGCCTGGAACTGGACGTAAGCGGGCCCTTGCGCAGCGCCAATGCCGACATGTTGCGTGAAACGGCACTGGCAGGCAGTGGTATCGCACTGCTGGCCGACTGGCTGGTACGCGAGGATGTGTTGGCAGGGCGCCTGCAGCGAATATTCCCCGACTGGCAGGCCAGTCCTGGCGCAGCCAATAGCAGCATCAACGCCCTGTATATGCCCAACCACCGGGGCTCACGGCGGGTAAACGCATTCATCGACTTTTGCGAAAATTTGCTCATACACGGTCACTAGTGTTGCGCAGTGCGCAAAGCCGCATTGCGCCACCGCCGGATTCTCGGCGCTGACGTCCATGGGTAAGGTGGCCGGCATATACCCAACCCTTGTCGAGGAACTTCGCATGAACCCCTCCCTTGCGACAGCGCAACCGGCAGCTGCCAGCCTGAGCCGGGCTCTGGTAGTGCTGCTGGCGTTCTGCTGCGGCGCGATCGTTGCCAACATCTACTACGCCCAGCCCATCGTCGGGCTGATCGCCCCGGACCTGGGGCTGTCCACCGAGCATGCCAGCCTGATCGTTTCCCTCACTCAATTGGGCTATGCCCTGGGCTTGTTATTGCTGGTACCGCTTGCCGACCTGCTGGAAAACCGCCGCCTGATGGTGGCCACCGCGGTCCTGGCCTGTGTCAGCCTGCTGCTGGCGGGCACCAGCAGCAGTGGCCAGGGGCAACTGTTCCTGGGTTACGCACTGCTGATCGGCTTCAGTTCGGTGTCGGTGCAGATGCTCATCCCGCTGGCGGCGCATCTGGCGCCGGAGCAGCAGCGTGGACGTGTGGTCGGTAACATCATGGGCGGCTTGCTGCTGGGCATCCTGCTGGCGCGACCTCTGTCGAGCCTGGTGGCCGACCACTTCGGCTGGCGTGCGGTGTTCATTGGCGCCGCCGGGGTAATGCTGGCGATCATCCTGTTGCTGTCATTGACCTTGCCGCAGCGGCGGCCCGAGCACAAAGCCAGCTATGCCGGACTGATGCTGTCGCTGCTCACACTGCTGCGTCGTTATCCGCTGTTGCGCCAGCGTTCGTTGTACCAGGCATTGATGTTTGCAGCGTTCAGCCTTTACTGGACGGCGGTGCCGATGGCGCTTGCCGGGGAGCTTGGCCTGTCACAAAGCCAGATCGCCGTGTTCGCCCTTGTCGGCGCGGTGGGTGCCGTTGCTGCGCCCATGGCCGGCCGCCTGGCCGATGCCGGGCATGCCCGGGCCGGCTCGCTGCTGGCGCTGTTGCTGGCGCCGGCGGCCTTGTTGCTGGGGCTGACAGTGCCGGGTTACAGCGTGATTGGCCTGGGCCTTACCGGCGTGTTGCTGGACTTTGCGGTGCAGATGAACATGGTCATCGGCCAGCGTGAAGTGTACGCACTGGACCCGGCCAGCCGCGGGCGGCTAAATGCGGTGTACATGACCAGCATCTTCCTCGGCGGGGCGCTGGGGTCGGCGGTGGCCAGTGCGCTGTTCAGCCAGTTTGGCTGGCATGGCGTGGCACTGGTGGGGGCGGGGTTGCCGGGTGTGGCGCTGGTTGTGTTTCTACTCAAAGCACGCCGGGGTTGAACCGTTACGCGTTGCAGGGCACGGGCTTAGCCCGTGTTCGCGGGCCCGCTATCGGCCAAGCGGCAGCGCCAAACCAATCAAGGCAAACAGGCTCCCGCAGCAGCGATTGAAACCTTTGCCACCCTTGGCCAGCCATGGCCGAATGCGAAACGCCAGGCGCGCCAGCAGGTATTCGACCAGAAACTCGACGCTGGCAAAGGTCGCGGCCATCACCGCAAATTGCAGCACCAGCCCTCGCTGTGGGTCGATGAACTGCGGCAGGAAGGCACCATAGAACAGCAGCACCTTGGGGTTCGCCATGGCCGAAAGCAGGCCCTGGCGAAACAGCCCGGCATTGCCTAGCCGCGCGCTGTGCGCGGTCAGTTCCAGCTGCAGGCCTGGACTGCGCCACAGTTGAATGCCCAGCCAGATCAAATAAGCCCCACCCACCCACTTCAGGACGCTCAGCACTGCCGCCGAGGTCTGCAGCAGTGCGCTGAGGCCGAACATGGTCAAGGCGATGAGGGCGCTGAAACCCAAGACCCCGCCCACGATGGTGAACAGCGTTCGCCGTGCGCCATAGAGCGCGCCATGGGTCAACGCCAACAGGCTGTTGGGCCCCGGGGTCAGCGACAGGCCGATGCTGGCCAGCAGGTAGATGAGCCAGGTGTCCAGTGCCATGTTGAAAACTGCCTTGTTCGAGAGAGGGCGACAGTCTATGGCGCAACGCTCACGCTGAAAGAGTATTATCTGGTCATAAAAGGGTCTTTTCTGGACGTGGTTTCATGCCGCCCGACATCCGCTTGCTGATCATGCCGTTACCGGATTTTGCCTTGCTGCCGTTTGGCGCCTTTCTCGACAAATTGCGCTTCAGCGCCGACGACGAGGACTACAGCCAACAACGCTATTGCAGCTGGATGGTGGCGGGGCTCAGCCTCGAGCCGGTACCGTCGAGCAGTGGCGCGGTGCTGCAGGTCGAGGCCATTGCCGATCAGCTCGACCTTGACCTATTCGACTACCTGGTGGTGTTCGGCGGTCGCAGTGCCATGGCCACCGCGGCGCTGGCGCCACGTTACCAGGCGTTGCTCAGGCAGGCCGCCAAGGCGGGAGTCAAGCTGGTGGGGGTCGACAATGGCGCCTTCCTGCTGGCTGCCTGCGGCCTGTTGCAGGGGCACAAGGTAGTGGTGCACTGGCGTCACGAAGCCGAGTTTCGTGCTGCGTTTCCGCAGTTGCAGCTGTTGCGCGAGCAGTTGTACTGCATCGATGGCAACCGCATCACGTGCGCCGGTGGTACTGCCGCCATAGACCTGGCCGTTGCACTACTGTCACGCGCTTGCGGGCGAACCCGTGCGCTCAAAGGGCTGGCTGACATGCTGGTGGACGAGACCCGCGACAGCCGTCACGCCTTGCGCTCGCTGGAGCTGGGTGCTGGTCAGGGGCGCCAGGTGCAGCGGGCGCAAGCACTGATGCGCCATCACCTGGGCACGCCGTTGGCCGTGGAGCAGCTGGCCGCAGAACTGGGCATCAGCCGGCGTCAACTGGACCGGCAGTTCCAGGCCAGCCACGGGATGAGCACCAAGGCCTGGTGGCTGGAGATGCGCTTGCAGCAGGCGCGCTGGCGTTTGCTCAACTCAAGCCACAGCCTGGCGCAGATTGCCGATGAGGTGGGCCTGGGTGATGCCAGCTACCTTGGCAAGTGCGTGCGGCGTCGGTTTGGGTGTACGGCCCTGCAGTTGCGTGCAGGTCATTACCCGCTCACGTGATCTACTGCGGTGTCCCGAACAACCCTGTCCAGTAGATCCCTGCATCGCTCTTGGGGTCTATCGCATAGGCAGCGCCCAGTTCACGGAAGTCCGGATTCATCAGCGTGGCGCAGTGCCCTGGGCTGTCCAGCCAGCCGTTGACGACCTTTTGCGCGGTGTCACGCCCGGCGGTGATATTTTCGCCGATCTGCTGGTACAGGTACCCGGCCAGTTCCGCCCGGTCACCGGGTGTGCGGCCATCTTTGTCGATGTGGTCGAAGAAGTTCTGGTTGGCCATGGCCCGTGTGTGGTTGGCGGCGACCCCAGCCAGCACTGTGCTCCAGCTCAGTGGCGGGGCGGCGGCAAACGGCTGGCCGCCGCATTGCCGTGGCACCTTGCGCGCGGCGTTGACCTCCTGCAGCACCTTCTGTCCCTCGGCCTGCCAGTCGCCCAGGCGGCCGCTGAGCAGCGGCCGTGCCAGCACGATGCGCCAGTCACGGCCCTCCTGGCTGACGCCGATATCGACGAATTGCGGGTCGAGCACCACCTGGCAGAAGCTTTCCTCGATGGCATGCATGGCGGCGCGTGCGTCGCGTGGTCCCGACAGGCTGATGGCCTGGACGCTGACCATGGGGTAGGCGGCGCGGGTCATGGCCTGTTGCAGGTCGCGGGTGCCCTCTGGCGACAGCGCAAGGCGTGTGTCGCTGTTGAGCGGCGGCAGTTCCAACGACGCCTCGCCACCGCAGGGCTGGGCCTTGCTGCGGTAGACATTGATCGAATCGATCAACTGCGCCTCTTCGCCGGTGGCTGCCAGCGCCCTGGTCGAAACGACCAGGCCCAGTGACAAGGCGACAACGGATGTCAGGACGCGCATGTGGATCTCCCTATGACTGGCAGCGTCGTGGTGTGCGCTGCTCATCCTACACAAGCCCGGGGCTTTTGGCCCGAGGTCGTGCAAGGCAATGAAAACACCGGCAATCGTTACTGGCGGCAAAAGAGGGAGTAGACCCCAGGCCAGTGGAAAAGTGCGGTCAGGTGCCAGTCATTCGCATCGGGCCAGCGTTGTCAGCTGTTTGCGTGTCAATGGGCCAACGTCTGGTTCGGCTTGTAGAAGAGGAAGTGGGTGGTCTGCGCGGTCTTGCGATAAGCCTTCGCCCAGTCGGGGCGCACCGTGCGGTCGTGAAAGTACAACGCACCGCCGGTGGGGTCTTTCAACTGCTGGTTGAGTGCCTTGCGTGCGATCTCTTTGGCAACGTCGTAGCGTTGCGGTTCCTCCACCTGGTCCGGGCGCCCGTCACACCACCATGAGAACTGACAGGCCTTGGTCTCCACCCCCTGTTTGACTACCGCGCAGATGGTATCGGGAAAGCCATCGTGGCCCAGGCGGTTGAGCACCACACTGGCCACCGCGGTCATGTCTTTGGCGTCGGCGCCCTTGGCTTCCCAGTAGATGGTACGTGCCAGACAGGTGATGCTGTCATCCAGCGGCGCCTGGCCAGCCGGGTCCACTGCCTGCGTTTCGCCTGGGGTCAGTTTCTCTGCCTTCCTGGGGGGCGGCGCATCTTCGACGACCTTTTCTTCAAGCACTGCGGCCTTGTCCTCGGCAACGGCGGCCTTGGCCGGGTCAGCGGCGTACAGGGGGCCTGCGAGCAGGGCCGAGGTCAAGCCGATCAGCATCAAGTGAAGGCGCATGGGCACATTACCAGGCAGTTGGGCAGAATTTCAGTCTAGCCAAGCGTAAGCATTAATACCAAAGGCAGGGTGGCGGCCGCAGCCACGGTCTGCAGGGCGATGAGGGTAGCCATCAGTGGCGCATTGCCGCCCATTTGCCGGGCCATGACATAAGACGACGAAGCGGTTGGCAGCGCCTGGAACAACACCGCCACCACCGCTGCCTGGCCACTCAGGCCGAATAGCCGGCAAACGCTCCAGGTGGTCAGTGGCATGACCAGGAACTTGAACGCCGATGCTGCCATCAGCGGCCGTACCTGCTGGCCGAGGCTGGCGCCCCCCAGGGCAGCGCCGACACACAGCAGGCCCAGCGGCAGCGCGGCCTGGCCCAAGGCCTTGACCGTGGCGTCGATACCGGCCGGCAAGCCCAGCCCCGTGGCCCGTAGCACCAGCCCCCCTGCGCAGCCGATGATCAACGGGTTGGCGAAGATCGCCCGAAGCACTGTGGCTGGCGAACTGTGACGGGCGCTGAAGCGGGCGAACACCAGCACGCAGAGCAGGTTTACCAAGGGCACGATGGCTGCGTTGGCCACCGCCGCCAGGGCAATCCCGGCGCTGCCGTAAATCCCCGCAGCCAGGGTGGCACCGATGTAGTTGTTGAAGCGGATACCGCCCTGAAACACCGAAGTGAAATCGGCTCCATCATGGTTCGCCGCGCCCTGATACAGCACCAGCAACACGGCACCGGCCAGGGTCGAGAGCATCAGTGCGCCGGCCATACCCAGCACCGGTATGCCATCGAGGTTGGCGGTGGCCAGGCCATGGAGGAACAGCGACGGCAGCAGGACGTAGTAGCTCAGGCGCTCGGCACCAGGCCAGAAGCTTTCGGCAAGAAAACCGCGAAGGCGCAGGAAGGTACCCAGGGCAATCAGCAGGATGATGGGGAGCAGGGTGGTCAGCAGCAAGTGCAGCATGGTCAGCATTCCGTGGTCGGGTACGTGCACAGACTACGGGGGCGGATCGATCTGTAAAAACGTTGTTTTCTTCAGTGACCGTTGAGGAAAAATGCATGTTGGTGGGTGCAGATCGCGCTTTGGATCAGCCTGGCGTCAGGCTTCCAGGGCGGTCTTCAACACCGCACTCAAATGCCGCCGCTGGCTTTTTTCATGCTCCAGCAACACCACCCGCCGGGTCAGCTGCGGCTCGCCAAACGGCAGGCAGGTGGCGGGTGGCAAGCGTTGCAGGTCGTCATCCGCCATGGGGATGACCGCCACGCCCAGGCCCATTACCGCCATGCGCGCCAGGGCTTCCTGGCTGTCCAGTTCCATCAGTTCGCTCACCTGCACCTGCTGGCGGCGTAGCTCCTGCTCGATCTGCCGGCCGGCCCAGGCACGCTTGTCGAAGCGCAGGAATGGCTGGCTGGACAGCAACTGCGGCACGCTATACCCGGCCAGCTCAGGGCTGGCAATGGCCCAGAAACGGTCCTCGAACAGCGGTGTGAAGTCCAGGTTCTGCGGGTAAGGGCTGACCGGCTCGGTGGTGATCGCTGCATCGAGCTCACCGTCTTCCACGCGCCGCGCCAGCTCCGCCGACATACCCGAGGCCACGCTGATGTGTAGCTGCGGGTGATGGGCCTTGATCCACACCAGCGCCTTGGGCAAACGCCGCGCCAGCACCGTGTGGATCGCCCCCAGGCGCAAGCGGCCGCGCAGGCTTGGGCCGCTGGCCAGGGCATCGGCCAGTTCGTCATAGGCAGCCAGAAGGCTCTCGGCGCGGGCCACCGCCAACTGGCCGGCTTCGGTCAGCACCACCTGCCTGCGGCTACGGTCGAACAAGGTCACCTTCAGTTCGTCTTCGAGGGTTTTGATGTGCAGGCTGACCGCCGAGGGGGTGAGGCTGAGCAGGTCGGCGGCGCGGGCAAAGGTGCCGTGGCGGGCGATGGTCACCAAGGTGCGCAGGGCTTTCAGGGACATGCGGTTGAGGTCCGGTTCTCAGCTGACAGAGGCGTATTGTCAGGCCCGGCCCTCTCGCAGCACAAGGCTGCTTCCAGGCCTTGCCGATACGGCTCAGCGACTGCTACGCCCATAGGCCTGGCTGATCCGGTCGATCACCATGGCCAGGGCGACAATTGCCAGCCCGGCCTCCATCCCTTGGCCAACATTCAAGGTCTGGATCCCCGCCAGCACATCCTCACCCAACCCACGGGCGCCGATCATCGACGCCACGACCACCATCGACAGGGCCATCATGACCGACTGGTTGAGCCCGGCCATGATGCTTGGTAGCGCCAGGGGCAGGGCGATGCGCCGCAACCGCTGCCAGCGGCTGGCGCCAAGGCCATGTGCGGCCTGCAGCAACGAGGGGTCGATCTGGCTCAAGCCCAGTTCGGTCAACCGCACCAGCGGCGGCAGGGCGTAGATCAGCGTGGCGAACACGGCAGGCACCTTGCCCAGGCCAAACAGCATCAGCACCGGGATCAGGTAAACGAACGCAGGCAGCGTCTGCATCACATCGAGGACCGGCAACAGCAGCCGTCTGGCCAGTGGCCGGGCGGCCAGCAGGATGCCCAGCGGTACACCCACCAGTACGCACAAACCGGTACTGACCAGCACCAGGGCCAGGGTCTGCAGCAACTTGTCCCAGAGCCCGAGCATACCGATCAGGGCCAGCAGCGCGACCAGCACGGCGCTGCGCAGCAGGCTGCGGCTGGCGTGCCAGGCCAGCAGACCCACCAGCAACAACAACAGCCACCAAGGCAACAGGCGCAACAGGTTCTCCAGGCCGACCAGCAGTTGCAGCAACTGGTCAGACAAACTGCGCAGGTGGTCGCCGTAGTTCAATACCAACCAGTCGACCAGGCGGTTGATGCTGTCGGCAAAGGAAAACTGCAGGGTCTGCGGGAAACCGCTGCTCACAGGCTGGCCTCGACCTTGGCGACGATGTCCGCCGGCAGCCAGGCTTTCCACACCTCGCGGTTATCGCGAAGGAAGGTCAGGGCGGCTTCGCGCGGGGGCGTGCGTTTTTCGCTCATGACGGCCAGGGCCTTGTTCAGGCGATCGATGGGCAGGTCTACCTGTTCGAACACGTTGACCAGGTCTGGGTAGTTTTCGCGAAAGGCTTTTGACACGCCAATCGACAACTTTGCCGGCAGCGAGCGGCTGCCTTTCGGGTTGGGGTTGGCGGGGTCGGTGAGGGTGGCCCAGGCCTGGGCATCGAACGGGGGTTCTTCCAGCCGGATGAGCTTGTAGCGCCCCATCAGCGGGGTCGGGTTCCAGTAGTAGAACAGCACGGGTTTGCCGCGCCGGATTGCCGAACCGATCTCGGCGTCCATCGCGGCGCCGGAGCCACTGCGGAAGTTGTTGTAGAGGCCATCCAGGCCATAGGCCTTGAGCTTTTGGCTGTTGACAGTTTCAGACGTCCAGCCGCTTGGGCTGTTGAGAAAACGCCCTTTACCGGGCGATTCGGGGTCAGAAAATACCTGCGGGTAACGCTTGAGGTCCTCGACACTGTGCAGCTCAGGCGCCACGGGCTTCAGGTTGCGTGCGGCATCGCCCTCGATCACATAGGCCGGTACCCACCAACCTTCTTCTGCATTTTTGACCGTATCGCCCAGTGCGAACACCTGGCCGGCCTGTTCGGCCTTGATCCAGGCAGGGCTGCGCCCGGCCCATTCCTCGGCGATCACTTGCAGGTCATTGCGCGCCAGGGCCACCTCCATGCTGACCGTGCTGCCAGGCAGGGTGTCGGTGCGGTAGCCGTAGCCGCGCTCCACGATCAGGCGCAGGATCTCGGTGGTGAGGGCGCCGCTTTCCCAGCCGATGGCACCAAAGTGGATAGGCGCAGGTTGCTCTGCCGATGCGGCGCTGTCGGTGCTGGCCAAACCCACCGTCAACAGCAGCCCGGCCAGCAGCGTTGAAATGCTCTTCATGTAAACCTCGTCGTTCGCCACGCCTTGGCAGTGGGGCAAGTGTAGACGACGAGGTTTTGTCAGTTTCAGGGCCACTGGCGTGGCCCCGTTCGCTTCAGACGCGGAACTGGTCCATCAGCGCTTGCTGCTGGTTGGCCAGGCTGTTCAGCGACTGGCTGACCCGCGCCGACTCGTTGGCCTGGCCAGACAGGGATTCAGTGACATCACGAATGGTCGCCACGTTGCTGTTGATTTCCTCGGCTACCGCACTTTGCTCCTCGGCGGCAGAGGCGATCTGCAGGTTCATGTCGGTGATCACCGTCACCGCCTGGCCAATGCGCTGCAATGCCGTGACGGCTTGGCCGACCTGCTCCACGCCACCTTGGGCCTGGCGGTGGCTGTGGTCCATGGCGCCGACCACTTCGCGGGTGCCGTTCTGCAGGGCTTCGATGACCTGACGGGTTTCTTCCACCGACTCCTGAGTGCGCTGGGCCAGGTTGCGCACCTCATCGGCGACCACGGCAAAGCCACGGCCGGCCTCTCCGGCGCGGGCAGCTTCGATGGCAGCGTTGAGCGCAAGCAGGTTGGTCTGTTCGGCGATCGAGCGGATCACTTCCAGTACCGAGCCGATCTTCTCGCTGTTCTGCGCCAGGCCTTCTATTTCGGCCATGGTGTCGCTCATGTTGGCGGCCAGGGCTCCGATGCTGCTGGTGGTGCGGTCGATTACCGCCAAGCCCTCGCGGGTGGCCTGGTCGGCATCGCGCGCCGCCTGCGCAGCCTGGGCGGCGCTGCGGGCAACGTCCTGGGCGGTGGCGCTCATTTCATGCGAGGCGGTGGCCACCTGGTCGACCTGGCGGTACTGCTGCTCCATGCCGGCGCTGGTTTCAGTGGCAATCGCCGAGGACTGGTCGGCCGTGCCTCGGGCGGCCTGCACCGAGCGTTTGACCTCGGCGATGGTTGGCTGCAACTTGTCGAGGAAGCGGTTGAACCAGCCGGCCAGTTCGCCCAGTTCGTCCTGTTTCTGGTAGGTCAGGCGACGGGTCAGGTCGCCTTCGCCGCTGGCAATGTCCTTGAGCATGGCGGCCACGCCGAGGATCGGCCGGGTAACGCCGCGGGCCATCAGCCATACCAGCAGCAGGCCGACAATGGCGGCGGCCAGGCCCAGGCTCAGTTCCAGCAAGGTGCCGCTGGTATTGAGCGCGTCAAGTTCCTGCTTCAGGGTTTCGGCCGGCCCGGTCAGGGCGTTTTCCGGCACATCCAGCAACACGCCCCAGGGCTGGGCGTCCGGGATTGGCCGGAATGCCGCCAGCACCTTCAAGCGCTGCCGGTCGTGAAGGGTGGTCAGCTTGCCATCGGCCAGCTTGCGCACCAACTCGGCGCCTTTGGTCGGGTCTACCTGGTCGAAGCGCTGGGCCAGCTTGCTGGCATCGGCGCTGTAGCCGGCCAGCAGGCCGACCGGGGTCAGAATGCCGACCGTGGTGCGGCCTTCATAGAGGCTGCGGCTGGCCTCCTGGCTCAGCGCCTGCAGGCTATTGAGGTTGATGTCGATGGACAGGGTGGCAATGATCTTGCCGTTGACCGCCAGCGGGAACACGATGCTGGTCATCAGTACCTGCTGGCCGTCGATGTCGTAGAAGTAGGGCTCCACCACACACACCTTGCCGGAGGTGCGTGGGCATACCCACCAGGTGTTGGCCGGCTGGCCGCTGGGGCCGATCTCGGTGTTGGCCATGTCATGTTCGGGCAGGGCCATCGAGGTCAATTGGCCTGCGCGTGGCTGCGACCAGTACAGGGCAAAGCGCCCGGTTTCGTTGCTGCCTAATTCTGCCTTGCCGGCAAACAGGCTGTCCTTGTTGTCCAGGGCATTGGGCTCGAACACCAGTGACAGACCGAGCAGGTCGGGGTTGGCTTGCAGTGCGGCGCGTACCTGGCGGGTCATGTCCTCGCGCAGGTCGAAGGCATCGAGAAAGCGCTTTTCGGCCTGCTCGCGCAGGAACAGCACCTGACGGGCGAAGCCGGCGCCGTACTGGTAGGCATCCATGAACTGGCGGCGAATGTTCAAGGCTTGCACTTCACCTTGTGACTCGATACGCGACTGCGCCGCCTCGGTCAGCATCTGCATGCTGCTGGCCTTGACCAGGTCCGAACTGTGATCCATGCGGTACAGCGACAGGCCGACGAGCAAGGTGACGATAGCGGCCAGACAGAGACCGGCGAGCAGGGTGATCTTCCACTGGATGGAAAGTTGTCGCAAAGGCATGGGGGCGGATCCCTTTTTTGGCATTAAGGGTTATGGCTTTATCTGCGGTGGGGCCGGGAGGTGCCAAAGCGCTGCGGCCAGGCACCTCGCTGCCTCCCTCAATATCGGCCCCTGCCGTTTTTTCTTTATTCAAACATTCAATTTAAATTTGACCGCCACTAACGCCTCACATCAAGGCGCTTTTGACATCTGCCGCCTACTGCTTCAGAGTTCGCGCTTTTTTCTGTCGTAATGAGGTAAGCCAACCATGAATGCAGTGATCGCCGCGGTCGGCATCATGCTGATACTCAGCCTGTCCCGCGTGCACGTGGTCATCGCCCTGATCATCGGCGCCCTGGCCGGTGGGCTGGTGGGCGGCCTGGGCATCGAAGGCACGCTCAAGGCCTTCAACGGTGGCCTCGGCGGTGGTGCCACGGTGGCTTTGTCCTATGCACTGCTGGGTGCCTTTGCCGTGGCAATCGCCAAGTCTGGCCTGGCCCATGCGCTGGCCGACCGCGCCCTGGCCATGATCGACCGGCAGGACGACGCCAAGGGCGGCAAGGTCAAATGGCTGATGATCGGGCTGATGCTGGTGGTGGCCGTGTCGTCCCAGAATATCCTGCCTATCCACATTGCCTTCATCCCGCTGCTGGTGCCCCCTCTGTTGTACGTGTTGACGCGCCTGCGTATCGACCGCCGGCTGATCGCCTGTGTGATCACCTTTGGCCTGATCACCCCGTACATGTTCCTGCCGGTGGGCTTCGGCAACATCTTCCTCAACGAGATCCTGTTGGCCAATGTGGCCCGCGCGGGTGTCGATGTGAGCGGCGTCAACGTCACCCACGCCATGGCCGTCCCGGCTGCCGGCATGCTCGTCGGCCTGCTGGTGGCGGTGTTCATCAGCTACCGCAAGAAGCGTGACTACGACCTGGCGCGGATCCAGCAGGTGGAGCAGGTGAGCGTGCAGTACAACCCGCTGACCTTGCTGGTGGCCGTGCTGGCGATCGCGGCAGCCTTCATTGTCCAGCTGTTGCTGGACTCGATGATCATCGGTGCCATGGTCGGTTTCCTGATCTTCTCGCTGTCGGGCATCGTCAAGTGGAAAGAGACCGACGACCTGTTCACCGAAGGCATGAAGATGATGGCCATGATCGGTTTCATCATGATTACCGCGTCCGGTTTTGCCGAGGTGATGAATGCCACCGGTGAGGTGAAGAGCCTGGTGGAAACCTCGGCGCAGTGGATCGACCACAGCAAGGGCGTCGGTGCCCTGCTGATGCTGTTGGTAGGCCTTTTGGTGACGATGGGGATCGGCTCGTCGTTCTCCACCGTGCCGATCCTGGCGGCGATTTTCGTGCCACTGTGCGTACAACTGGGCTTCGACCCGTTGGCCACGGTGTGCATCATTGGTACTGCCGGTGCGCTGGGTGATGCAGGTTCGCCGGCCTCGGACTCGACCCTGGGCCCGACCTCGGGCCTGAACGTGGATGGCCAGCACCACCACATCTGGGACACCGTGGTGCCGACCTTCATCCATTACAACCTGCCGCTGCTGGCGTTCGGTTGGTTGGCGGCGATGACCTTGTAAGGCGGGGGAGGGCGTCAGCCCTTGTCGGGCGGCGGCGAGATGCGATTGAGCACGGTGCTGCCGTCCTTGCTGCGGGTCAGGTAGACCGGCAGGACTTTGGGCAGGTTGTTGACCAGGCGCCCCACTTCACGGGTGTTGTAGATGCCGCTGATGCGAATGCGGCCGGTGCTGGCATCGGCCAGTCGCAGCGGGGCGTCGAGGTAGCGGTTTATCACCGGCAGCGCCTGTTCCAGGCTCAGGTTATCGAGCACCAGCTTGCCGCTGCGCCATGCCAGGCTGTTGCCATAGTCGTCGCTTTGCTCCAGCTGCGGCTCGAAGTCGCCCTTGTGGTAGCTGGCCTGCATGCCAGGGCCAAGGCGGTAGCCACCGGCACTGCCCTCACTGGACACCAGCACTGAACCTTCCACCAGGGTGACCTTCACCTGGTCCTGGTACTTCCACACGTTGAACTGGGTGCCGGTGACCCGGGTCTGGCCACTGCCGGCACGCACGATGAACGGGTGGCTGCTGTCGTGTCGCACCTTGAAGAACGCCTCGCCGCGCTTGAGCGTGACCTGGCGCTGGTCCTTGTAGTTGAGGAAGGTGAGCTCGGTGTGCAGGTTGAGCTGTACCGTGCTGCCGTCGCTGAGCTCCACGGTCTGCATGCGGTCACCGGCTTCGACGTGCTGGTAGTGGTTGGGCAACCAGCCCTGTTCCCACCCCATCCAGCCGGCCAGCGGCAGCGCTGCCAGGGCGATGGCCGCAGCAGACGCCAGCGGCCGCCAGTTGCGGGGGCGGGCGGCGTTTTTGGCAGGTGGGTTGAAGTCGATGACGGTGGCGCTGCGCGGGAGCAGGTCGGCGGTTTGCCAGATTTCCAGCATCGCCTGATATTCTTCGGCATGCCGCGGGTCGGCCGCCAACCAGTCAGCGAATGCTTCACGCTCGGCCTGCGTGCAATCTTCGGCGTGAAGGCGCATGCACCAATGCGCTGCGGCGTCGGTGATGGCATCGTCTGGGTTGGGATTGAGGCGGTCGTGGTTCATTGCGGCTCCGGGTTTTGCGCATTCTACCCTTGCGGGAGGGCTCCCGAGAACCAATGTAATGGCGAATGACTATCAGTTGTGCCGGTTTTTCGTCGGATTGACCACGGTTTTTCAGCGTTTGAGAACCCTTCGCGGGCAAAAGACGATGTCTGCAATCGCTTCCGGGGCGGCCTGGTGCGGCGAAGAGGTCAGTGTTTGCAGTACCGATTCGGTAACCTGTACCGGCCCTCTTCGCAGCACAGGCTGCCCTTGCAACAAGCGCGTCAGTGACACACCGGTCAGAACTGTGCGGCCTCTAGCCCATAAAGGCTGCCACTACCGGCCCGAATGCTCGCCTCCAGCCCCAACCCCCGCGGCAAGACCCGCTGGAAATAGAACGTCGCACAGGCAAGCTTCGCACCATGAAACGCCTCGTCCTCATCACGTTTGGCCAGCGCCACCGCCGCCATCCGCGCCCACATGTACGCATAGGCCGTCAGCCCGAACAGCTGCAGGTACTCAACGGCTACCGCGCTGACCAGGTTGGCATCCTCGCCAGCCTGCGCCCGCAGCCAGCTGCTGGTGGCCTCGAGCCGCGCCAGGCTTGCCTGCAGGGCCTCGCGGTGCAAGGGCGCATCCACACTGAAGGCCCGCACTTCGCTGGCAAAGCTGGCCAACGCCTGACCACCGTCGGCCAGCACCTTGCGCCCCAGCAGATCAAGGGCCTGAATGCCGTTGGTGCCTTCATAGATTTGCGCAATGCGCACGTCTCGCACCCGTTGCTCCTGGCCCCATTCGCGGATGTAGCCATGACCGCCGTACACCTGCTGGCCAAGCACGCAGCTTTCCAGACCGTTGTCGGTGAAGAATGCCTTGGCCACCGGTGTCAGCAGTGCCACCAGGCGCTGGGCATGCTCGCGTTCGCCAGCGTCCTCGGCATAGCGCGCCACGTCCAGTTGCTGGCCAACGTAGACGGCGAACGCCCGACCTGCTTCGGTGAGGGTGCGCATGGTCAGCAGCATGCGCCGAACATCACCATGATGGATGATCGGGTCGGCCACCTTGTCGTGTGCCTGCGGGCCAGTCGCTGCGCGGCTCTGCAGGCGCTCGTTGGCATAGCGGGCGGCGCTCTGGTAGGAGGCTTCGGCACAACCGATGCCCTGTATGCCGATGGACAGGCGCTCGTAGTTCATCATGGTGAACATCGCTGCCAGGCCCTTGTTCGGTTCGCCCACCCGGTAACCGATGGCACCGTCAAAGTTCATGACGCAGGTTGCCGAGGCCTTGATGCCCATCTTGTGTTCGATCGAGCCACAATGGACAGCATTGCGCACGCCCAGGCGGCCATCGGCCTCGACCAGGAATTTGGGGACCAGAAACAGCGATATGCCTTTGGCACCGGCGGGCGCATCCGGCAGCTTGGCCAGCACCAGGTGGACGATGTTCTCGGTCAGGTCCTGCTCGCCGCCGGTAATGAAGATCTTGCTGCCACTGATGCGCACGCTGCCATCGGCCTGAGGCTCGGCGCGGGTGCGGATCAGCCCCAGGTCAGTGCCGGCATGGGGTTCGGTCAGGCACATGGTGCCGGCCCAGCGGCCTTCGTACAGCGGTGGCAGGTAAGTGGCCTTGAGCGCTTCGCTGGCGTGGGCATCGATCGCCAGGCAGCTGCCTGCGCTCAATGCCGAATACAGGCTGAAGCTGCAGTCAGCCGCGTAGAGCATCTCCTCGAACAGCACGCCGAGCATCTTTGGCATGCCCATGCCGCCGTATTCCGGGTTGCCGCCCAAGCCGACCCAGCCGCCTTCGCGGTAGGTGTTCCAGGCCTCGCGAAAGCCCTCGGGGGTGGTGACTTGGCCTGCGTCGAAGCACACACCTTGCTCGTCACCGTTGCGGCTGAGCGGGGCGATCAGCTGGCCGGTGACTTTGGATGCTTCCTCGAGAATGGCGTCGGCAGTATCGGCATCGATGCGTTCGGCCAGGGCGGGCAGTCGGGCCCACAGGCCAGAAGCGTTGAACACGTCATGCAGGACGAAGCGCATGTCGCGCAGGGGGGCGGAATAGGTGGTCATCGGCAGCTCTTGCAATAGTGAGGGAGGGTTGGGCGTGCGCTGAATCTTCAGGCGCAGCCGTGTGCTGCGCCTGAAGGGGAGCGGCTATGGCATCAGAGGGCTTTGGCCCGGTCGCGCAGCACGTACTTCTGGATCTTGCCGGTCGAGGTCTTGGGCAGCTCGCCGAACACCACGGTCTTCGGCACCTTGAACCCGGCCAGGTGCTCGCGGCACCAACTGGTGATGTCGGCTTCACGGGTGTCCTCCCGGCCTGGCTTTAAGGCAACGAAGGCGCACGGGGTTTCGCCCCATTTTTCATCCGGGCGTGCCACCACGGCGGCTTCCAGTACTGCCGGGTGCTTGTACAGGGCGTCTTCGACCTCGATGGTGGAGATGTTCTCGCCACCGGAAATGATGATGTCCTTGAGCCGGTCCTTGATCTCGATATAGCCGTCGGCATGCCACACGGCCAGGTCGCCGGTGTGGAACCAGCCGCCACGGAAGGCCTCGGCGGTGGCTTCAGGGTTCTTCAGGTAGCCCTTCATCACCGTGTTGCCGCGCATGAAGATTTCGCCCAGGGTATCGCCGTCGCGGGGTACTGGCTGAAGGGTTTGCGGGTCGGCGACCATCAGGCCGTCGAGGGTCGGGTAGCGCACGCCTTGGCGAGACTTGATCCGCGCACGCTCTTCCAGCGAAAGCGCATCCCATTCGTCATGCCAGGCACACACGGTCACCGGGCCGTAGACCTCGGTCAGGCCATAGGTGTGGGTGACCTTGATGCCCATTTGCTCCACGGCGCCGATAACCTTGGCCGGTGGTGCGGCGCCGGCGACCATGGCCTGCACCGGGTGCTCGATGGCTGCCTTGGCCGCCTCGGGCATGTTGACCAGCGCGTTGAGCACGATCGGCGCACCGCACAGGTGGCTGACTTTGTGCTCGCGGATCAGGGTCAGGATCTTCTGCGGGTCGACCCGGCGCAGGAACACATGGGTGCCGGCCAGGGCGGTGATGGTCCAGGGGTAGCACCAGCCGTTGCAGTGGAACATTGGCAACGTCCACAGGTACACCGGGCGGTGGCCCATGGCCCAGGTCATCTGGTTGCCCAGTGCGTTCAGGTAGGCGCCGCGGTGGTGGTAGACAACGCCCTTGGGGTTGCCGGTGGTGCCGGAGGTGTAGTTCAGCGAAATGGCCTGCCACTCGTCATCGGGCCATTCCCAGGCAAATTCCGGGTCGCCCTCGTTGAGCAGGGCCTCATAGTCCAGCTGGCTGACCGCGCGGCCTTCGCCGTACTCCGGGTCATCCACATCAACCACCAGCGGCGGGTGTTCAAGCAGTGCCAGAGCGCCTTCGATGACCGCATGGAACTCGCGGTCGGTGATCAGCACCTTGGCCTCGCCATGCTGCAGCATGAAGGCGATGGCCTCGGCATCCAGGCGCACGTTCAGGGTATTGAGCACGGCACCGGTCATGGGTACGCCGAAGTGCGCCTCGAGCATGGTCGGGGTGTTGGGCAGCATCACTGCCACGGTGTCGCCACGGCCAATGCCACGGCCGGCCAGGGCGCTGGCCAGGCGCCGGCAGCGTTGGTAGGTTTCTTGCCAGTTGCGGCGGATGGCGCCGTGGATGACTGCCGGGTAGTTGCCGTACACGGCAGCGGTGCGTTCGATGAAGCTCAGCGGGGTGAGGGCGACATGGTTGACGGCAGCGGGCATCAGGCCCTGGGCATAGATCGACATGCGGTAATCCTGTAAGGGAGGCAGACGCAGCCTGTGCACCTGGCCCCCGATGGCTGATTGTTAGCTCTGTTCAGGGTGCAGGGGGCGGACGGTGGGCCGCCCCCTCTGTCGCAGTTTTACGCGAGTCGCTATGGTATTAGGAATATCGACTATAGCAATATAGTAAAACTACTATAAAAACAGGCCGCCTACCGTGGATGACACTGCTTACCCCTTGCTTGCCAAAGACCCACAACCCAGCCTGTTGCTGGCTAGTGATGCAAACCCGCTGGCACTCAACCCGGCATTGCAGGCCTGGGTCGCCGAAGGGCCCGAGCTGGCTCGCTGGCTGCCGGCCAATTGCGCCGCCCTGGTGCGTGCCTGTCTGCGTCAGCATCGGGCGATCAGCGATGTCGAAGTGCAGGTCGGCGAACGCATCGTGTTGTGGACGTTCATGCCGGACAACCAGGGCCAACAGGTGCTGGGGCGCTGCCGCGATGCCAGTGAAGAGCGCCATGGCGCACGCGAAGCCAACCGCGCCCGACGCCTGTATCGGCTGATCATCGAAAACACCACCGACCTGATTTCCCGGCACAGCCCCGATGGCCGCTTTCTCGATGCCTCACCGGCAGCCTACCGCCTGCTCGGCCTGTGGCCCGAGCAGCTGCGTGGCATGCCTGTACATACCCTGCTGCATCCGCGCGAGCGGCGTCAGGTACTGCGCCAGGCCGCTGCCGCGCTGGACCAGGACGGCTACCACACGATGACCTGCCGGGTACGCCAGGCGACAGGAGGCTACCGTTGGTTCGAAATCGCCAGCCGGGCGATCCGTGAGACCTACACCGGTGCGGTGGTGGAGGTGGTCAGCGTGTCCCGCGACATCACCTTGCGCATCGAAGCGCAGGAAAGCCTGGCGCACAGTGCCCGCCTCGCTACCCTGGGCGAGCTGGCCTCGGGCATCGCCCACGAGATCAATCAGCCACTGGCCGCGGTGGTCAACTATGCCAACGCCAGTCAGCGTTACCTGCAGGGCCTGGAACGTGACCCCCAGGCGCGCGAGCGGGTAGGCCAGGGCCTGCAGCGTATCAGCGAGCAGGCCACCCATGCCGCCGAAGTGATCCGCCGTCTGCGTGCCTTCCTGCGCAAGGGGCCGCGCCGCCTGCAGGCACTGGACGTGGCCGAGCTGGCCGGCGAAGCCATGCGCCTGTGCGCCTGGGAAGCCGCGCGGGACCAGGTGCAGGTCGAGCTTCGCATGAGCGCTCAACTGCCCTTGGTGTATGCCGACCGGGTGCTGCTGGAGCAGGTGCTGCTCAACCTGCTGCGCAATGCCATCGATGCCAATCGCGAGCAGCAGGGGGAGCGGCCGTCACGTATCCTGCTCTGCGCGGCGCGCGATGGCGATGGGGTCCTGGTCGAGGTAGCTGACCAGGGCCCGGGCGTGGCACCCGAGCGGCTGGATGAAATCTTCACGCCGTTTACCACCAGCAAGGCCGACGGCCTGGGCTTGGGCTTGAGCATGAGCCGCAGCCTGATCGAAGGCTTCGGTGGCAGCCTGTGGGCGCGGGCGGGTGACAACGGCGGTCTGGTACTGTGCTGCCGGCTGGCAGTCAGCAGGGAATAAGGGGAGGCAGTGTTGCAAGCAAAAGTGTATGTGGTCGATGACGACCAGGGTATGCGCGACTCTACGGTCTGGCTGCTGCAGTCGGTGGGCCTGCAAGCCTTGCCGTTCGCCAGCGGGCAGGCGTTTCTCGACGCCTGCGTCGATGATGGGCCCGCGTGTGTGCTGTTGGATGTGCGCATGCCGGGGCTGGGCGGGCTGGCTGTGCAGCAGGCGATGCGCGAGCGTGGCCTGATGGTGCCGGTGATCTTCGTCAGCGGTCATGCCGATGTGCCGATCGTGGTGCGGGCGTTCAAGGCCGGCGCCTGCGACTTCATCGAAAAACCCTACAACGACCAGTTGCTGCTCGACAGCGTTCAGGCTGCGCTGGAGCACGCCGGGCTGGCGCGACAGGGCGATCAGGCGCTGGCCTTGGTGCAGGCGCGCATCGACGGCCTGACGCCGCGTGAGCGAGACGTCTTCGTACCGCTGGCCCAAGGGTTGAACAACCGCGAGATTGCCGAGCAGTTGGGCATCAGCGTCAAGACCGTGGACCTTTACCGAGGCCGGGTGATGAAGCGGTTGCAGGCGGGCAGCCTCGCAGAGCTGGTGGGAATGGCCATTGCTTGCGGGGCGGTGGAGGCGCTGGGCCTGCGAGCACGTTAACCGCCCTTATGCAGGCCCTGGCAGGGGCGGCCTTGTGTGTCGCGATGGGCCGCAGGGCGCGCCTGCGGGGGCGGTGGGACCGGCAGAAAACACGAATATTTCATAGCTGCCTAATGAAGGCTTTGACATTAACTGCCTAAGCAGTAATATTTCTACACACTTAACTGAGCAGTCAACGATGGCCCATTTCTCCCCCGAAAACTTTCAGACCTGCGCCATCGGCATGTTGCTTGGCCGCGCAGCGATCCTCAAAGACCGCATTCTTGACTGGCACCTGGAGTCAGAGGGCGTCACCGCCGCGCAGTTCAAAGTGCTGATCATCGTCACCCAGTACCAGGTGGATACCCCGGCCGAACTGTGCCGTTACCTGGGCCTGGACAGCGGTTCGATGACCCGCATGCTCGACCGCCTCGAGCAGAAGGAGCTGATCGTGCGCAACCGCTGCGCCGACGACCGTAGGCAGGTGCGCCTGGCACTCACCGCCGACGGCCAGCGCCTGGCCAACCGCCTGCCGGAAATCGGCGCCGCCGCCATGAACGAGTTGTGCGGCGTGCTGGCACCTGAAGAGCTCAAGACCCTGGAAGGCCTGCTGGCCAAGGTGCTGCTCAGTGCTGGCGACCCGTTGACGATCCGCCGCTTCGGCGACCGTTGAACCCTGTAACGAATTATCCAAGGTATTGTCATGGCCACTCCCACAGACACCCCGACTCCCTCCGTCGCGCCTGAGCCGTCGCGCAAGCGCAAGGCTTGGCTGCTTGGCCTGCTGTTGCTGCTGATCCTTGCCGGGGTCGGCACCTGGGCCTGGTACAGCATTGTCGGGCGTTGGCACGAAAGCACCGACGATGCCTACGTCAACGGCAACGTGGTGGAAATCACCCCGCTGGTCGCTGGCACCGTTACCAGCATCGGGGCCGATGACGGCGACCTGGTCCATGCCGGCCAGGTATTGCTGCAATTCGACCCGGCCGACAGCGAAGTGGCCTTGCAGTCCGCCGAAGCCAAGCTGGCACGCAGCGTGCGGCAGGTGCGCGGGCTTTACAGCAACGTCGACTCGCTGAAGGCTCAACTGGAAACGCGCCAAGCCGAACTGCGCAAGGCGCAACAGGACTTCAACCGGCGCAAGGTGCTGGCTGACAGCGGTGCGATTGCCGCAGAAGAACTGTCCCACGCCCGTGACGACCTGAGCGTTGCCCAGGCTGCCGTCAACAGCGCGCGGCAACAGCTCAGCACCAGCAGCGCGCTGGTCGACGACACCGTGGTGTCCTCGCACCCCGATGTCATGGCTGCAGCTGCCGACCTGCGCCAGGCCTACCTCGACCACGCCCGCACCACGTTGGTCGCGCCGGTCACCGGCTACGTCGCCAAGCGTACCGTCCAGTTGGGCCAGCGCCTGCAGCCGGGCACCGCGACCATGGCGGTCATCCCGCTGGATCAGGTGTGGATCGATGCCAACTTCAAGGAAACCCAGCTGCGAGAGATGCGCATCGGCCAGCCGGTGGAAATCACCGCTGATGTGTACGGCAGTGAGGTCAAGTACAGCGGCACGGTCGACAGCCTTGGTGCGGGCACCGGCAGCGCCTTTGCCTTGCTGCCGGCGCAGAACGCCACCGGCAACTGGATCAAGATTGTCCAGCGAGTACCCGTGCGCATCCACCTCAGCCCCGACCAGCTCAAGGACCACCCGCTACGTATCGGCCTGTCCACCGTGGTTGAAGTCGACCTGCATGACCAGAGCGGCCCGACCCTGGCCCAGCAGCCACCGCAGAAGGCCAGCTACACCACCCAGGTGTATGACCACCAGCTGATGGAAGCCGACAACCTGATCGCCCGGCTGATTCACGAGAACAGCGCAACCGGCAAGACGGCGCAACGATGAGCAACAACGCCGCTGCCCAGTTCACGCCGCCGAGTCTGCTGCTGACCACTATCGGCCTGTCGCTCGCGACGTTCATGCAGGTGCTGGACACCACCATCGCCAACGTAGCCCTGCCGACCATTTCCGGCAACCTGGGGGTGAGCTACGAGCAAGGCACTTGGGTCATCACCTCGTTCGCGGTCAGCAACGCTATCGCCTTGCCGCTGACCGGCTGGCTGAGCCGGCGCTTTGGTGAAGTGAAGCTGTTCATCTGGGCCACGCTGCTGTTCGTGCTGGCGTCGTTCCTGTGCGGTATTGCCCAGTCGATGCCCGAGCTGGTGGGCTTTCGTGTCTTGCAGGGCGTGGTCGCCGGACCGCTTTATCCGATGACCCAGACCCTGCTGATTGCTGTCTACCCCCCGGCAAAACGGGGGATGGCACTGGCGCTGCTGGCGATGGTCACGGTGGTGGCGCCGATTGCCGGGCCGATTCTTGGGGGCTGGATTACCGATAGCTACAGCTGGCCATGGATCTTCTTCATCAATGTGCCCATCGGGCTGTTCGCTGCTGCCGTGGTGCGCCAGCAGATGCGCACGCGCCCGGTGGTCACCAGCCGCCAGCCGATGGATTACATTGGCCTGCTGACCCTGATTATCGGCGTCGGTGCCTTGCAGGTAGTGCTGGACAAGGGCAACGATCTGGACTGGTTCGAATCGTCGTTCATCATTGTCGGCAGCCTGATTTCGGTGGTGTTCCTGGCGGTGTTCGTGATCTGGGAGCTGACCGACCGGCACCCGGTGGTCAACTTGCGCCTGTTTGTGCACCGCAACTTCCGCATTGGCACCATTGTGCTGGTCGGGGGCTATGCCGGGTTCTTCGGTATCAACCTGATCCTGCCGCAGTGGTTGCAGACGCAGATGGGATATACCGCGACCTGGGCAGGCCTGGCGGTGGCGCCGATCGGTTTGCTGCCGGTGATCATGTCGCCGTTCGTGGGCAAATATGCGCACCGGTTCGACTTGCGGGTGCTGGCTGGGTTGGCGTTCCTGGCGATCGGCACCAGTTGCTACATGCGTGCCGGTTTCACCAGCGAGGTGGACTTCCAGCACGTGGCCTTGGTGCAGTTGTTCATGGGGATTGGCGTGGCGTTGTTCTTCATGCCGACGTTGAGCATTCTGCTGTCCGATCTGCCGCCGCACCAGATTGCCGACGGTTCGGGGCTGGCGACTTTTCTGCGAACCTTGGGCGGGAGTTTTGCGGCTTCGTTGACCACCTGGATCTGGATTCGTCGGGCGGATCAGCACCATGCCTACCTGAGCGAGCACATCAGCCAGTTCGACCCGACGACGCGGCATACCCTTGAGCAGTTGGGCGGGGCCAGCCCGCAGAGTTATGCGCAGCTGGAGCAGATACTCAACGGGCAGGCTTACATGATGTCGACGGTGGATTACTTCACCTTGATGAGCTGGGTGTTTGCCGGGTTGATTCTGCTGGTGTGGTTCGCCAAGCCGCCCTTTACCGCTAAGGCGGGCCCGGCATCGGCGGGGCATTGAGCTAAAATCAAGGCAAGATCCCGATGCTCTCGCTCTCGCTCTCGCTTCGGCTTTTGATTTTGCTTCTAAGCGCGCGATAGCCCAGGCGCCGCGGATTGCGACTTCAGGAGGCCGAGCGCAGGGCTTGCGAAGGGAGGTGACGGGCATGGATGCCCGTCAAGCGCTGGGCCCCAGGATGGGGCCTGCAGCGCGGTCCTCCCGGGAGCAAGCCCGGAGCGAGGGAACCCCGGAGCGTAGCGCAGGGGCCGGATGATAGGAGCCAGCGTTTTTTGGTTACTTTTTGTCGCGTTTGACAAAAAGTGAC